>JBOIGD010000189.1:0-11908 GCA_050742615.1 Casimicrobiaceae bacterium
AAGCAGGCGTTGTTGTTATCGTGGCTGTTCGGCCCGTAGAAAAGCTGCATGAAGTCGTCGCCGTCGGGGTAGTCGGCGATCCACGATGCCGTTCGCGACAGCAATTGGCAGGCGCGCTCATGCTTCAGTTGCTCGGGAAAGCGATTCTTGTCGATGTGAATCCGGATGCCGATCCGCTCGACCGACTTCTGCCACAGTTCGTCGAGCTCGCGATCGCGCGAGGACGGCGTCGAGGAATAGCGCCATACGAGCGGCTTGCCGTCGGGCCATGATCGGTAGCCGTCGGCGCCGCGCTTGTAGCCGAAATAGTCGAGCAGTCTGTTCGACAGGTCCGGATCGTAGGGCACGATCGACCGGTAGGTCGGATCGTAGCCGACGACCCCGGGCGGTATCGGATACGGCTCCTCCATCGCCTGCCCCTTGCGTATGACGCGAATGTACTCGGCGTTGTCGAATGCCATAAAGATTGCGCGGCGCAGCGCGATCTTGTCCTTGCCGAATCCGCCGAACTTCGGATCGGTCGTGTTGATGTAGGTGTAGTTGATGTCGGGGTCGGTCGTCCGGCTGAGGGTCACGCCCTTCCTGGCGAGCTCCGGACTGACCTGGTTGTCCGGAACGGCGATCGGCGAGAACTGCTCGCGAAGGTAGAGCACATCGAGCTCGTCGTTCTGGAAGGCGAGCCATGCCGCCTGCTGCTCCTCGATGATGCTGATCTCGACGCGACCGATCCGCGGCATCTGCTTGCCTTCCATGGCCGCGATGAGCTCCTTGTCGTGCGGATCGCCGCTCGGGTCGAAATGCCAGGTGAAGCCGCGAAACACCGGATTGGCTTCGAGCACGATCTTGTTCGAGCGCTTCCATTCCTTGAGCATATAAGGCCCGGTGCCGACCGGATGCGCGTTGGTGTCGTCCGCGTATGCCTCGATCACTTCGCGCGCCACCGCGCCGGTGTTCGGCAGCGCGAGGATGTGGGCGAAGTTGTAGTCGGTCTGCTTGAGCTTGACCTGCAGCGTATACCGGTCGAGTACCTGAAGCCCCTCGACCTTGCGATCGTAGTCGAACTTGCCTGTTCGCTCCGCGTCCTTCTTGACTTCGTCGAGGCCGACGACTTCGCCAAGGAAGCTTTCGTACGGCGACTTGTTCGCCGGGTCCCGGAAGCGCTTGATCGTGTAGGCGTAGTCTTCCGCGGTCAGCTCGCGCGGTTTGCCCTTGAACACCGGGTCCGGAGCGAAATAGATGCCTTTGCGGATCTTGAACACATAGGTCCGCGCCTGGTCGCTGACGATCGGCATCGCCTCGGCCGCCCGCGGCTTGAGCCTTGCGGGCCGCGCCAGATAGTCGTAGGTCATCAACGGCTCGAAGACCGCTTCGCAGACCGTCTGCGAATAGTAGTCCTGGACCTTGACCGGATCGAATCCGGTCTCGGCGACGTAGAACTCCAGGCGCAGGACCTTGCCCGGATCGGCCGCCGCGCCGGCCGGCGCCGGCGCCAGCGCGACCGCGAGCGATGCGACGACCGCCGCCAGAAGTCCACGGGCGCGGCGGTGCGCCACCGTCGTCAGCATCGGATGATCATCGTCGTGATCGCGCCAACGCGCGGACGCGCTAGTTGGCCGGCCGCTTCGAGTTGTCGATGTCCATGAACGGCCATGGCGCATGCAATATCGGATGCTTCTTGTAGCCCAGCAGCCACGGATAGAAAAGCGTGTTCTTGTAGCGCGTGGCGCCCATGACCCAGGTCGTGTCGACCTCCATCTGCCGCACCATCGCCAGATAGAGGTGGTTACGCTCGGGCGAATCCGGAAGCCGCTGTGCCTGCCGGTAGAACTCGTCGAACGCGGCGGACTTGTAGCAGGCGTAGTTGGACTCGCCGACATTGGGGCCGTACGAGAGCTGCAGGAAATTGTCGGCGGTCGGCCAGTCCGCGGTCCACGCCGCGCCGGCGAACTGCATCTGGCAGGCTCGTCCTTTCTTGATCTGGTCGGCGAACTTGATCTTTTCGGTGGCGAAGCGGATGCCGACGACGTCGAGACTTTTTTTCCAGAGCTCGTCGTACTCGCGGGCGATCGCCTCCGGCGTCGACCAGAGCGTGATCCGCAGCGGTTTGCCGTCCGGCAGCGTTCGGTAGCCGTCCGGGCCGCGCTTGTAGCCGAAATAATCGAGCAGCTTGTTCGAAAGCGCCGGATCGTAATGGTACGAGGCGTGGTAGTTCGGATCGTGGCCGACGACGCCGGGCGGAATCGGCGTTTCGGCCCGGATCGCCTGGTTCTTGCGGATGATCCGTATTTCCTCGTCGATGTCGTACGACATGGCGATCGCGCGCCGGAGCGCGATCTTTTCCTTGGTGAAGCCGCCGACCACCGGATCGACCATGTTGAAGTAGTAATACGTCATCTCGGGCTCGAGGTAGCGATACAGCTTGATGCCTCGCTTGGCCAGATCGGGCGCGACCTTGTTGTTCGGCATCGCTATCGGCGTAAACGAGCCGAAGCGGTCGATGTAGTCGATCTCGGCGCCCTGGAAAGCAAGCCAGCGCGACTGCTCCTCCTCCATCAGGCGCACGTCGACGACGCCGATCTGCGGCATCTCTTTGCCTTTCATCGCCGCGACGACGTCCTTGTCCCAGGGATTGGCCGACGGCTTAAAGTCCCAGATGAAGCCGCGGAATCCGGGATTGGCGCGCAGCACGATGCGCGAGCCCCGCTCCCAGTTGGCCAGCAGGTACGGGCCGCTGCCGACCGGATGCGCCTTGGTGTCCTCGCCGTAGCGCTCGATTACTTCACGCGCGACGATGCTAGTCGTCGGGGACGCCAGGATGTAGGCGAAGTTGTAGTCGGTGTCGGTCAGGCGAATGCGGACGGTGTAGCGGTCGACGGCTTCGAGGCCGGGAATTCTCGCGTTGTAATCGAAGCGGTCACCGTTCTTCTTCGCGAGTGCTTCCTGTTCGTTCAAGCCGACGATCTTGCCGTCGAACAGGAATCGCCACGGCGACCGGTTCTTCGGATCCATGAAACGCTCGATCGAGTAGACGACGTCGACGGCGACGAGCTCGCGCTTGTCGCCCTTGAACGCGGGGTCCGGGGTAAAATAGACGCCCTTGCGCAGATGGAACGTGTAGGTCTTGCCGCCGTCGGTCACCTCGGGCATCGCTTCGGCCAGCATCGGCACAAGCTTGACGGGCTCGGCGAGGTAGTCGTAGGTGAGCAGCCGGTCGAATATGACCTCCTCGATCAGGCCGGAATAGTAGTTGGTGCTGCGCGAAGGATCGAATCCATCGTCGCCGGCTTCGATGGCGACATGCAGGATCTTGTTCGGATCGGCGGCGGCCAACGCGCTTCCCGCGATGCCGGACAGCGCAAGCAGGCACCAGGCGGCAAAAACGAAGCGCGTACGCGGACTGCGCATGCATGCCCCTCCGAAGAAAGGCGCGTAATGTACCACTTCCCGCCCCGGCGCGACGCCCGCTGCGACGGAGCGGCGCCGGGCCTCCCGGCGAAGGCCCCGGGCCGGTGCGCCCACCGCGCATCCGCGAGCCGATGAAACCGCCGTTCTGGGACGAGGCGGCCCGCGAGCTGTCGCGCCGTGATCGCGTCCTGCGCCGACTGATCCGCGGCCACCCCGGCATCCATCTCAAACGCCGCGCCGATCCGTTCACGACGCTCGCGCGTGCGATCGTCGGCCAGCAGATCTCGGTCAAGGCCGCCGATGCGATCTGGTGGCGCTTCGTCGCGGTAGCAGACAATGCGCCGCCGCACAGGTTCCGCCGCCTGCCGGCGGTCAAGGTCGCGGCGGCCGACATGGCTGCATTGCGGACTTGCGGGCTGTCGCAGCGCAAGGCCGAATACCTGTCCGACCTCGCGCGGCACTTCGCCTCCGGCAAGCTCGACCCGAAGCGCTGGCGCAAACTCGACGACGAGGCGCTGATAGCCGCGCTGGTCGACGTCAAGGGCATCGGCCGCTGGACCGCCGAAATGTTCCTGATGTTCCATGAGCTGCGCCCCGATATCCTGCCGGTCGACGATCTCGGGCTGCAGAAGGCGATGGCCAAGCACTTCCTGCGCGATGCAGTTCCGACGCGCGCCGCGATGCTGGCGCTTGCCGAGCCATGGCGGCCGTGGCGCTCGGTCGCGACCTGGTACTTGTGGCGCAGCCTCGAGCCGGTTCCGGTCGACTATTAGAAGTAACGCAAGGGCATCGCGGGCCCGAGGACGCCTGCGATGCTACGTACAATGGCCGGATGGAAGATCCTCCGGCCGCGCCGCCTTATGCAGGACTGACCCCCGACCGCGTGCTCGATGCCCTGGACGCGGTGGGCTTCTTCTGCGACGGCCGGCTGCTCGCGCTCAACAGCTACGAAAATCGCGTCTACCAGGCGTGGCTCGACGATCGCGCCCCGACTTCGGGCGGCGCGACCGGCGGTTCGGTCGTCGTCAAGTTCTACCGCCCGGCGCGCTGGAGCGACGCCCAGATCGGCGAAGAGCACGCGTTCGTCGCCGAACTGGCCGCGCGCGAGATTCCGGTCATCGCGCCGCTGGCGCCGGCTGGCGCGACGCTGCATCGCTTCGAGAATTTCCGCTATGCCGTCTATCCGCAGTGCGGCGGCCGCGCGCCCGAGCTCGAGGATCGCGCGACGCTGGAGTGGATCGGCCGCTTCATCGGCCGCATTCACGCCATCGGCGCGGTTGCGCCTTTTCGCGTGCGGCCGTCGCTTGACGTGGCGAGCTTCGGCGAGGAGCCGCGCGACTGGCTGCTCGCGCACGGATTCATCCCGCCCGACCTGGCGGCCGCGTGGACCAGCGTCGCCGCGCAGGCGCTGAACGGAGTGCGCCGCTGCTTCGAGCGCGCCGGCGAGGTGCGCACGCTTCGCTTGCACGGCGACTGCCACGCGGGCAACGTGCTGTGGCGCCGCGATGGAGCACTGCAGGGGCCGCATTTCGTCGATTTCGACGATTGCCGCACCGGCCCGGCCGTGCAGGACCTGTGGATGCTGCTGTCCGGCGAACGCGATGACATGCGGCGTCAGCTTTCCGCCGTGCTGTCGGGCTACGAGGATTTCTGCGATTTCGACGATCGGGAGCTCAACCTGGTCGAAGCGCTGCGGACGCTGCGGCTCATCCACTATTCGGCGTGGCTCGCGCGGCGCTGGGACGACCCGGCCTTCCCGGCGGCGTTTCCGTGGTTCAACACGCAGCGCTACTGGCAGGATCGCGTGCTGGAGCTGCGCGAGCAGACCGCGGCGATGGACGAGGCGCCGCTGGCTGTCTAAAGGCCCGTCGGTGCGGCGCCGCGTTAGGCGCCCGACACCGCCAGCACACCATCGACCAGATGCAGTACGCGATCGGTGCGCGCGGCGAGATCCGGATCGTGCGTGACGATGACAAGGCTGGTGCCCGCGCTGCGGTTGAGCTCGAGCATCAGGTCGAACACCTGTCCGGCCGTGCGCCGGTCCAGGTTTCCGGTGGGCTCGTCGGCCAGGACGCAGGCGGGCGCGGTCACCAGGGCACGCGCCAGTGCGACGCGCTGGCGCTCGCCGCCCGACAGCTCGGCCGGGCGGTGCTGGGCGCGCTGCGCCAGCCCGACGCGTTCCAGCAGCGCGGCCGCGACGGCCCGCGCGGCCGGCCTCGCGTCGCGGCGAATGTAGAGCGGCATTGCGACGTTTTCGAGCGCGGAAAATTCGGGCAGCAGATGGTGGAACTGGTAGATGAAGCCCAGTGCGCGGTTGCGCACCCGTCCGCGCTCGCGCTCGGTGAGCTTTTCCATCGCCGCTCCCTGCACGCGCACCTCGCCGGCCGTGGGGGCGTCGAGGCCTCCGAGCAGATGCAGGAGCGTGCTCTTGCCCGAGCCGGACGCCCCGACGATCGCAACCCGCTCGCCCGCGGCCACCGCGAGATCGATGCCCAGCAGGACCGGAACGTCGAGCGGCCCGTTGCGGTAGGTCTTCTTCAGCCCGCGGCACTCCAGCACCGCGGGTCGCGTGGCGGACGCGGCCTCACTCATAGCGCAGGGCCTCGGCGGGGTTGACCTTGGCCGCGCGCCAGCTCGGATAAAGCGTCGCCAGCAGCGCGAGCAGCAGCGCGATCGCCGCGATCAGCGTGATGTCGCCGCGCTGCAGATCCGACGGCAGCTCGCTGATGTAGTAGACGCTCTTGTCGAGGAACTGCACGCTGAACGTGCGCTCGATGAACGGCACGACCACGTCGACGTTGAGCGCTAGCGCGATGCCGCCGACGACGCCGAGCAGCGTGCCGATGAACCCGACCAGCGCGCCCTGGATCACGAATATGGCCAGGATGCTCGCCGGCGAGGCACCCAGCGTCCGCAGGATCGCGATGTCGGCCTCCTTGTCGGTGACCACCATTACCTGCGCCGACACGATGTTGAACGCCGCGACCGCGACGATCAGGGTGAGGATGATGAACATCACCCGCTTTTCGATCGCCACGGCGCGGAAGAAATTCGCGTGGTCCATCGTCCAGTCGCGTACCTCCACGTCGACCGGCATCTCACGCGCGAGGTCCCGCGCGACCGCCGGGGCCGCGAACATGTCGTCCAGCTTCAGGCGCACGCCGCTGACCGCATCGTCGAGGCGATACAGCTTCTGCGCATCGGCCAGGTCGATCAGCGCGAGCCCGTTGTCGAACTCGTACATCCCGATCTCGAACACGCCGACGACATGGAATGTCTTCACCCGCGGCAGCGTGCCCGCCGGCGTCACCGTTCCCTGCGGGGTGATCAAGAGGACCGGGTCGCCGATGCGCACGCGCAGCGCCCGCGCGAGCTCGATGCCGAGGACAATGCCGAAGCCGCCCGGCCGCAGATCGGTCAGCGATCCTGCCCGCATGTGGCGCCCGATGTCGGCCACCTTGTCCTCGCGCGCTGGGTCGACGCCGCGCACCAGCGCGCCGCGGTTGGCATCCCCCGCCGAAAGCATCGCCTGGCCGAAGACGAACGGTGCCGATCCCTGCACCTGCGCGTTCCGGCTAGCGATGCGCGCGACGTCCTGCCAATCGCTCATGGCGCCATCGAGGGCGCGTATCTCGATGTGCGATGCGACCGAGAGGATGCGATTGCGCAATTCGTCCTGAAAGCCGTTCATCACCGAAAGAACGACGATCAAGGCGGCGACGCCGAGCGCGATGCCGGCCATCGAGACGAAGGCGATGAACGAGACGAATCCGTTACGCCGCGCGCCGCGACGGGCACGGGTGTAGCGAAGTCCGACCAGAATTTCGTAGGGGGTCAAAGCCAGCCTGTCCACCGCCACCGGAAAGCGCGCCAGTGTGACACACTCGATTGTAGAGTACACTCTCGCCGCTGCTCGAGTCATGGGTGAGCGCGTGTGCCTTCCTTCAGCGCGGCGAAGGTGTCACGGGTAGCTCCTCTCGGCGGAGCCCGATCAAGGCAGGTTGCGCGGGCGTGCGGGAACATCGACATCGGGAGTTGTCCATGCGCAAGCTTTCCGCGGCACTGGAGTCCTTGGACGTCGTTCGCGCTGCGAGGCCGGCCTCCGCCAAAGCGCCACTCCCGGCCGTCACGGCCGCGGTCGGCGCGCTCGTCGACGCGTACCGGATGCACGGCTACCGGCGAGCGTCGACCAACCCGCTGCGCGACGCACCCGCCGAAGCGTCGGCTATCGCCGAGCTCGACCCGCGCACCTACGGACTGACCGACGACGCGCCGGTCGGCCACTCGCTGGATCCCGGCGGCGCTCCTCGGGCGCTGGCCCTGGCCGAACTGGTGCAGCGGTTGCAAACGGCGTACTGCGGCGCCATTGCCCTCGATTGCGCGCATGTCCGCGCCGGCGAACAGCGCGGCTGGCTGTACGCACGAATGGAGGCGCGCAGCGGCTCGCCGGACCCGGACGATGGCGCGCGGATGCGAATGCTTCGACAGCTCGCGGCGGCGGAAGCGTTCGAGCACATGCACGGCGCCGATTACGCCGCGTACAAGCAGTTCAGCCTCGAGGGAAGCGAGAGCATCGTCACCCTGCTGCGCACCGCGATCGAGAACGCCGCCGAACGGGGCGTCGAGGTCGTGGTCCTGGGGATGCCGCATCGCGGCCGCCTGAACATGATGATGAACGCGCTCGACGTCCCCGCAAGACAGTTGCTGACGCTGTTCTCGCCGACTCCGGATGCCGCGTTGGCCGCCCGGGACCTCAAGGACCACGCCGGGCTCTCCGGCCGGATTCATACCGACCATGGCACGATCGGCATCCTGCTCGCGCACAATCCGTCGCATCTGGAAAGCGTGTCGCCGGTCGTTTGCGGCATGGCGCGCGCGCTGCAGGATCGACGGACGGACGGGGCTGCCCTCAAGGTGATGCCGGTGCTCATGCACGGGGACGCTTCTTTCTCGGCGCAGGGCGTCGTGACCGAGACTCTCAATCTTTCGCAGACGCGCGGTTATGGCGTCGGTGGGACATTGCACCTGATCCTGAACAATCAGATCGGCTCGACCATATCGCATCCCCGCGATTCGCGATCGACGCTGTCGTGCGCGGATATCGCGCGAGCCATCGACGCGCCGATCGTTCACGTCAATGCCGACGAGCCCGAAGCGGTCGCGTTCGCGGCGCGGCTGGCGACAGACTACCGGATGGCTTTCGGTGCGGACATCGTCGTCGACCACCTCGGCTATCGGCGCCACGGCCACTTCGTGCGCGACGACCCGACGTACACGCAGCCGGCGATGCAGCGCCGGATCGGGCGACATCGCGGCGTCCTGCGGATCTACGCCGATCAGCTTGTCCGCCGGGGCATCGTCGACGAGGCCGGGATCGAGCGCCTGAAATCCGGGGTGCTGGCCGAAATGAGGGGTGCCCGGACGGAAAACTCTGCACCAGCGCCGACAGCCGCATCCGCGGCGGCGCCGCGCGCCGCGGCGCCGGAGGGCAAGCCGGTTCGCACGGCGATGCCGCTGGGTCAGCTCCGCACGATAACGGAGCGCCTCGCGGCGGCGCCGGCGGGCTTCTCGCTGCATGCGGAAATCCGGAAGATGCTCGATGACTGGCGAGCGATCGCGGCGGATGGCGATCGCCCGGTCGACTGGCGGCTCGCCGAGAATCTCGCCTATGGATCGCTGCTGGCCAATGGATTCAACGTTCGCCTGTCCGGCCTGGACGTCGGACGCGGCACCTTCGTGCACCGGCAGCACGTCTGGCACGATCAGGCCGCCGCCGCCGATTGGCAGCGGCTGCATGTCCCGCTGCGCCACGTCGCCGACGAACAGGGAATATTCTCGATCTTCGAGTCGCCGCTGTCGGAAGAAGGCGTCGTCGGGTTCGAATACGGATACACGCTGCAATGCGGGCGGGACCTGGTCGTGTGGGAGGCGCAGTTCGGCGATTTCGTCAACAATGCCCAGGTCATCATCGACCAGTACCTGGCGAGCGGCGAAGCGAAATGGGGCTACCGGAGCGGCCTGGTCGCGCTGCTGCCGCACGGGCACGACGGCTGGGGACCGGAACACTCGTGCGCGCTCCTCGGACGGTTTCTCCAGCTTTGCGCCGCGGACAACATGCAGGTGGCGATGCCGTCCACGGCCGGGCAGATCTATCATCTGTTGCGGCGCCAGGCCCTCGCCGAGCACCGCAGGCCGCTGATCGTCATGACGCCGAAGCCCTGGTTGTACGGCGTCAAGGCGTCGTATTCGCGGCTGCGCGATCTGGCCGACGGCGAATTCCATCCGCTGCTGCGCGACCCGATCGATGCGGACCGCGAAGCGGTTGCTCGCGTCGTCGTCACCAGCGGAAAGCTCTACTACGATCTGGCGGACGAATGCACGAAGGCCGGGCGACGGGACCTGCCGCTGCTGCGGGTTGAACAACTCTATCCGTTCCCGGCGCAGGCGCTGGCCGACGAGCTGCGGCGGTTCCCGCGGCTCCGGCACGTGGTGTGGGCGCAGGAAGAGGCCAGGAATCACGGCGCATGGCACCTGGTGCGCGATCGACTCGAAAGCGCCTTGCCGCCGGGCGTTTCACTCGATTACGCGGGCCGTCCCGCGGCACCGGCCGCGGCCACGGGAAGCGCCGCCGTGCACGCGGCGGAACAGCGTGAAGTCGTCGCGGCAGCGCTGGCGGTCGCCCGAAACGAGGTCGAGCATACCGGCGCACCCCGCCGATCCTAGACGATCTTCTCGCTCTCCTCGCTGCTCGGACGTGACAGCAGGTAGGTATGCGAGGCCAGCGCGAACGAGAGGAAAGCGGCGGGCTCCATCGGACGGGCGAACAGGAAGCCCTGCAGGACGTCGCAGCCCTGCCTCACCAGGAAATCCGCCTGCGCTCTCGTCTCCACGCCTTCGGCCACCGTCTTCAGGCGCAACCCCTTGGCGAGGCCGATGGTGGCCCGGACGATCGAAGCGGTCGCTTCGCTGGTCATGAGGTCGGCGATGAACGTGCGATCTATCTTCAGCGTATCGAGCTGAAAGCCCTTGAGGTAGCTCAGCGACGAGTACCCGGTGCCAAAATCGTCGAGCGCAATCATGACGCCCAGGGACTTCAGCTCGGCCAGCGTCGCCTTGCTGCTCGCGATGTCATCCATCAGCAGTGACTCGGTCAACTCGAGCTCGAGGTTCTGCGGATCGAAGGCCGTGTCCTTGAGGACCTGCTTGATGGCGTCGGCAACGCTCTCCTGCCTGAATTGCCTGCTCGAGAGGTTGACCGAAAGCGCGATTCGCGGAAGGCCGCGCGCGTACCACTGATTCATCTGCGTGCATGCGGTACGCAGCACCCATTCGCCGATGGCGCCGATCAAACCGGTCTCTTCGGCGATCGGAATGAACTGCGCCGGTGCGACCATGCCGTATTCCGGGTGATCCCAGCGCAGCAGCGCCTCGACACCGGCCAGGCGGCCGGTCCTCGCCGAGATCAACGGCTGGTAATGCAGGCGCAGCTGGTTTCCTTCGATCGCACCGAACAGCGCGTTTTCCATCGACAGCCGGCTGCGCGCGCCGGCGCTCATGTCGGAGCTGTACATGACCAGGCAATCGCCGCCGCGGGCCTTGGCCCTGTACATCGCCGTATCCGCGTTCTTGAGCAGCGCCTCCGAGCCCACGCTCGAGTCCGCCGACACGCTGATGCCGATCGACGTCGTGATGTGCAAGCGCTGCTGTTCGACCTCGAACGGCTCTTTCAGCGCGGCCAGGCAGCGCTCGGCGATGGTGATCGCGGTGCTCGAATCCTGCAGTCCGGGCAGCAGCAGCACGAATTCGTCGCCGCCCCACCGGGCGAGGGTGTCACAGTCCCTGATGCAGGCCTTCAGACGGTGCCCGACCAGCCGCAGCAACGAATCGCCCATGCCGTGCCCGAGCGTGTCGTTGATGTTCTTGAACCGATCGATGTCGATCATCAGCATGGCCAGCAGCGAGCCTTCGCGCCGGGCCTGCGAGAGTCCTCCGGCAAAGCGCTCGTCGAGCAGGAACCGGTTCGGCAGGCTTGTTAGATGATCGGTGCGCGCCAGGTCGTGCAATCGCTCTTCCATCCGTTTGCGATCGCTGATGTCGCGCGAGATGCAGAGTATCCGCTGCGTTTCCTCGCCGGCGGCATTCTTCATCGTCTGCAGCGTGGTCTCCAGCCATATGTAATGCTGGTCGGCATGGCGCGCCCGATACATCACCGTCTCCAGCGACTTCGTCTTCACCGCTTCGGCGACTGCGCTCCGGACGGCGACGAAGTCTTGGGGATGGACGAATTCGCACAGCGAATGGCCGATCAATTCGGTGTGGGCGATGCCGAGAATGCTGGCCGAGACCGGGGACGCATAAGCGATCGTGCCGTCCAGCGTGTGCTTGGTGATCAGATCGGTCGAGTTTTCGGTGATCAGCGGGTATTTCTGCATCGTCTCGATCAGGGTGTCTTCGCGCTGATGCAGGCGCGCCGCAAGGCGGTTGAAGGCGTTGCGCAGCGCGC
>JBOIGD010000190.1:0-4543 GCA_050742615.1 Casimicrobiaceae bacterium
GAGCCGCACATGCCGACGCGGCAGGCGAAACGGTAGGCCAGCGTGGGATCCAGCCGGCGCTGGATCCAGGTGACGACGTCGAGGACGGTCTGCGATGCCTGTCGCGGCACCACATAGGCCTGGAGGCGGCCGCCATCGTTGCCGGCGCCGCGCCAGACATCGACGTGGAGCAGGTCAGGTTCGGGCGTCGCCATGGTAGAGCCGCACCGTATGGCGCGCATCGGCGAAGAATACCCAGCGCTCGGCGAGGAGACCGATCATCGCGACTGCCGCCACCGCCAGGGCGAGCGCCCAGTGGCGCGAGCCCGCGGCAAGCCAGAGCAGAGGCAGGCCGAAACCCAGCGTCAGAGCCGCACCGCGCAACGCTTGCCCGTGTCGGCGCGCGAGGCGAAAGATGAATTCGTCGGTGAGAAACGTGCGCTGCGTGTGTCCGGCGTCGAAGAGGCGCGCCTGCGCCACGCTCACGCCGGGCGGCCGGACACCTTGTGGCACGCCGATCGCCTGCTCGATGGTCAGCGCCGCGCTGCCGGCGCGGTCGGCCGTGCCGTGGCGCCAGTACCCGAGCTTGACCAGCAGGGCCGCGATACCGAGCGCCCCGGCGGCGCGGGCCCACGAACGCAGGTCGCCGCCGTACGCCGCGGCGAGCGCGAGCGCGAAGAGCGCGCCGGACCAGTGGCCGAGCATCAGATAGGCGGCCGGCGTCCATCGCGTATGCCATTGCCGAATCGGCTTGAGGCTCGCGTAGATCATCGCGGTGCAATACAAAAGGCCCCAGGCGGTCAAGCACACGAGGATCGGCAGCACGACCCGCGCACCGGCGGCGCCGAGCGAAGTCTGCACGAGGTAGGTCAGCGCCAGCGGAAAGAGCAGCGCCGCCAGCACCGCTTCGCGCGACAGCCACGAGGTGCGGAAACGCGCAAAAGCGCGCCAGGCATTCGACGGCTTGGCCAGGTGCAGCACCGAAGAGGCGAGTCCGGCGGCGACGAACAGGAGCGCGAGCGCGATGCCGTGCGGCAGCGCCGGTGGCGACAGCAGCGGCACCGGGCAGAGGTCAGCCAGCGCGAGCAGCGCGAGGAGACCCAGGCCCGCGCCCGAGCTGACGGTGAAAAAGACGATCGACAGCGCGGGCTTCATCGCGGCACGCGATCGACGTCAGCGACGGATGACGGGGCTGGCGAGGCTCGCGAGCCCGCGCTCGAGCAGCGCCTGCGCATCGTCCACGCCCGGCAGCGCTTTCGGCTCGCGCGGCGGCAGATAGCGATTGACCGGCGCATAGCCCAGCTCCGCCAGCAGTCCGAAGCCGCCGCGCCCGGCCGTGACGCGGGAGACTTCGGACTCCGGGTCGTCGAAGTCGCCGAACATGCGCGCATGCGTCGGGCAGGCCAGCACGCACGCCGGCTGCCGATCCTCCGGCGGCAGCAGCTCGTCGTAGATCCGGTCGACGCAAAGCGTGCACTTCTTCATCGTGCCCGATGCCTGGTCGAGCTCGCGCGCGCCGTACGGACATGCCCACGCGCAGAGGTTGCAGCCCATGCACTTGTCCTGGTCGACCAGCACGATGCCGTCGGCACGCTTGTACGACGCACCGGTCGGGCAGACGCTTACGCACGCGGCATCCTCGCAATGCAGGCAGGACATCGGGAAGTTGATCGTCTTGTTCGCCGGATACGCGCCGACCTCGTAGTGCCGCACGCGATTCAGCCACACGCCGGAGGGATCGGCGCCGAATGGCTCGTAGTCGGACAGCGGCCCGCCGACCGAAGACGAGGCATTCCACTCCTTGCACGCGGTGGCGCAGGCATGGCAGCCGACGCAGGTGTCAAGGTCGATGACCAGACCCAGCTTCACTCGATGGCTCCGTGAAGCGGCGCGAATCGCCGCGATGCTGCGTTGCTCCTCACTCGCGATCCTCACGTACGGTCGCGTGCGTTCCGGTTGCTCGCACCGGGGTGCCTTGTCTCGCGCCCATTCGCTTGCCTTCCGGGGCCATCAGGGTCTCTTGCTGGTCCACCGCAACACCTTGGCGCGGACTCCGTCGTCGCCCGGCACGCGCTTCGCCGGGCCGAACGTCGGCCAGACGCCGGTTTCCCCCGACGCGCACTTGCTCACGCTCACGCGCAGGTCGAACCACGCCGCCTGGCCGGTCACCGGATCGGAATTGGTGAGCCGGCGCTCGTCGCTCGCGTGCTTGGGCAACAGTTCCGAGATCAGATGGTTGAGCAGAAATCCGGCCGTCGCCTCCGGCGCATCCGCCGCGAGACCGGCCGTTCCGGCCTGCCGGCCAACCGCGTTCCAGGTCCACACGGTGTTGGCCTCGACCCCTTCCATCGTCTTCAACTGGCAGCGGATGCGGGCATGGCGCGACGCCACCCAAATCCAGTCGTAGTCGGCCAGCCCGAGCTTCCGCGCGCTGCCGCGATTCATGTACAGATAATTTTGCGCGACGATCTGCCGCAGCCACGCATTCTGCGAATCCCACGAGTGATACATCATCATCGGCCGCTGCGTGATCGCGTGGAACGGGTAGGCGTCGCGCGCGAGCGCCTGGCCTTCCAGCGGCTCGTACCAGAAGGGCAGCGGATCGAAATACCTGGCCAGCCGTTCGCGGTCGGTCGCCGACGGCGGTTGGGGTCCGTCGTAGAGCCCCTGCCCGGCCAGCCGGAATTTCTGCAGCGGCTCCGAATACATTTGCAGGATCACCTGCACTGGCGGCGTGCCGAACAGTGCGTTCTTTTCGGCGAATTCCAGGTAGTCCTTGTTCGCAAACCGGTAGTAGCGCATGCTCTCCGGCCACGGATAGCTGAAGAAGCACTGATGCTCGATGTATTTTTCCCATTGCTTGGGATTCGGTTCGCCGCGCAGGTGCGATTCGCCGTCCTTGCCGCGCCAGCCGGCTAGGAAGCCGATACCCGGAAACTTCTCGTAGTTGACGATGAAGTCGCGGTAGTCGGCGAACTTGCGCGAGCCATCGTCGCGCGTGAACGCCGGAAACTTGAGCCGCGACGCCAGCTCGACCAGCACATCCTGCCAGGGCCGCACGTCGCGGTCCGGCTGGAGGATCGGATGCCTGATCGAATCGGCGGCCGCGTCGGGCTCGGAGATCGGCTGATCGAGCAGCGAGATCGCGTCGTAACGCTCGAGGTAGGTCGTGTCCGGCAGCACGAGGTCGGCGAAGTTGACCGTCTCGGACTGGAAGGCGTCGACGACCACGATGAACGGAATCGCGTATTCGCCGTGCGCGGCGGTGCGGGCCAGCATCTCGCGCACGTCGCCGGTGTTCATCGACGAGTTCCACGCCATGTTCGCCATGAACAGCAGCAGCGTGTCGATCGGATACGGATCGTGATTGGCCGCGTTGGTGATCACCATGTGCATCAGGCCGTGCGCCGAAAGCGGCGTTTCCCACGAGTAGGCGCGGTCGATGCGCAACGGCTTGCCGTCCTTGTCGATGACCAGGTCCTCGGGCCGCGTCGGATTGCCGTTCGGCATGCGCTTCAACGGCGTGTCCGGCGCGAATATCACCGTCGGGTCGTTTTCCGGCACCGTCCGCATCGGGATGCGGCGCGGATAAGGCGCGCGCGCGCGGAAATTGCCCGGGCCCTCGAGCGCTCCCAGCAGCATCTGCAGCAGGTGCAGCGCGCGGCAGGTCTGGAAGCCGTTGGAATGCGCCGACACGCCGCGCATCGCGTGCATCGCGACCGGCCGGCCGACGACGGTATCGTGCACGCGGCCGTGCATGTCGGTCCAGCGGATCGGCAGCTCGACCGCCTCGTTGACCGCGACGTGCGCGATCTCGTGCGCGATCCTGATGATGGTTTCCGCGGCGATGCCGCATTCGGCCGCGACCTTCTCCGGCGCGTATCGCTCGTCCAGATACCGCTCGCTGATCAGCGAGAATACCGTCTTGGCGCGGCGGCCGTCGGGCAGATCGACCGTCGCCAGCAGCGCCGGCGCGATGTCGGGCAGGTTGCCGCTGGTGAAGACCTGCGCGACGTGATCCCAGACCAGCGGGTTGTCGTGCTCGTCGCGGACGAACAGCCCGTCGCCGGGTGCACCGGGCGTCTGCACGACCAGCCAGGGTGCGTTCGTATACCGGATCAGGAATTCCCAGTCGATCGCCCCGCGCTTGAGCAGCACGTGGACCAGCGACAGCGCGAGCAGGCCGTCGGTCCCGGGGCGTACCGGCAGCCATTCGTCGGCGATCGCCGAATAGCCGGTGCGCACCGGGTTGATCGACACGAACTTGGCGCCGCGCTTCTTCAGCCGGTCGAGGCCGATCTTCAGCGGGTTCGACGAGTGATCCTCGGCCACGCCCCAGAGCAGGAAGTACTTGGCGTAGTCCCAGTCGGGCGCGCCGAACTCCCAGAACGAATAGCCGATCGTGTAGAGCCCGGCCACCGCCATGTTGACCGAGCAAAAGCCGCCGTGCGCCGCGTAATTCGGCGTGCCGAACTGGCGCGCGAACAAACCCGTCAGTGCCTGCATCTGGTCGCGGCCGGTGAAGAGCGCGAATTTTTTCGGATCGGTCGCGCGGATTTTCGCG
>JBOIGD010000191.1:0-4574 GCA_050742615.1 Casimicrobiaceae bacterium
GATACAATACGACCTCTATTACATCGACAACTGGTCGTTGTGGTTCGATCTGCGCATTCTCGCGTTGACCCTGATGCACGTCTTTCGCAGCCGCAACGCCTACTGACTTGATTTCTCCCGCCGCCGCTCCGGCCTCGCACACCGTCGCCGTTCCGTCGGCGACTCCTCCCGCGCCGCCGCGGGCGTGGCTGGTCGGCTCCTCGCTTTTCGCCGTCAGCCTGGTGCTGTGCATGCTGGGCTACCTGGCCCTGACCGTGCCGGGCAACTGGCTCGGCAGTCTGCCGACGATGCGCTGGACCGCGCAGGACTTCGCCGTCATGCAGGGCGCCGGTCAGCCGGCCGACGGGGGCTTGCGCGTGAGCTCGCCTGGTGCGAACGGCATCGCGATCGTTTCGGTCGAGACCTCGTTCCGCTCCGCCGGCTACGCGGCGATCGCCTGGGACACGGCCGACATCCCCGACGGTGCGGCAGCGGCGCTGGTCTGGCGCAACGAATACCAGCCGCGGCGGCAGTTCACACGGCCGCTGGTCGTCGAGGCCAAGCGGCTGCTGCCGATCACGGTTGCCGACGATCCCGACTGGGTAGGCCGCATCAACGGGCTGGCGCTGATCGTGCGCGGCGATCTCACCCAGCCGATGCTGATTCGGAGTGTCGAGGCCAAGCCGATGACCGCGGCGCAGGTTCTGCACGATCGCGTCGTCGAGTGGCTGACGTTCGAGCCCTGGAGCGGCGGCTCGATCAACAGCCGCAACGGCGGCGCCGATGCGCAGGACCTGCCGCTGCCCTTTGTCCTGGCCGCGATCATCGGCCTGGCGCTGATCATTTACGCGCTCATCGCGCGCTGGCGGCCAGGCTGGACCGGGCCGTTCCGGCCGCTCGTCGCCGGCGGTCTGTTCGTCGTCGCCTGGTTCATCCTCGACGTTCCCTGGCAATGGAATCTGGCGCGGCAGGCCCGGTTGACGCAAGAGCAATACGCGGGAAAATCGTGGCGCGACCGGCATCTCGCCGCCGAGGACGGCGCGCTGTTCGCGTTCATCGAAAAGGCGCGCGCCAAGCTGCCGCCGCCGCCGGTGCGCGTGTTCATGGCCGCCGACGCGCTCTATTTCCGTGACCGCGGCGCCTATCACCTCTATCCGTACAACGTCTACTTCAATCCTTACCAGAACACGATGCCCGCGCCGTCGCAGGTGCGCAGCGGCGACTATCTGGTCGTTTTCCGGCGCAAGGGCGTGCAATTCGACCGCGCGCTGCAGAAGCTGCGCTGGGAGGGCGGACCTCCGGTCGACGCCAAGCTCCTGTTCGCCGAAAACGGCGGCGCGCTGTTCGAGATCCGGTAGATGGCCAACGTGCAACTGGCGGGCGGGCTGATCCTGCCGTGGCTGCTCGGCGTGGCCGTGCTGATCGCGCTGCGGTGGCCGCAACCGGACGGCGAATCCGGCGGCGCGGCGCTGCGCGCCGGGTTCGGGTACTGCATCGGCGCGCTGTTGCTGACGCTGTGGATGCGTCTGTTGAGCGCCGCCGGCGTGCGTTTCGGCTGGCTGTCGATCGGGTTGCCGCTGGCGGTGGCCGCCGCCGCGCTGCTGACGTTCGCCTATCGCGCCGGACGCATCGCGCCGATCGACGGCCGCGCGATGCTGCGCGCGATCCTGCAGCCGCCGTTGCCGCGCTGGCAGCGGCTGGTCTGGATCGGCCTGCTCGGCTGGCTCGCGTTGCGCTGCGTGCTGCTCGCGGCGGACGTCGCGTGGCAGCCGCTCTACCCGTGGGACGCGTGGGTGCAGTGGGCGACCAAGGCCCGGGTCTGGTACGAGCTCGGCCGCATCGCCCCGTTCGTGAGCGCCGACCAGTGGCTCGCGAGTCCCGGCGGCGTGTACTTCGACGCGGCGCCCAACTATCCGGCGACGGTGCCGCTGCTGCAGGTCTGGAGTTGCATCGCCCTGGGACGCTGGGACGATTCGGCGATGAACTGGCCATGGCTGCTGCTGCTGGTCGCGCTCACCTGCGCGGTCTACGGCGCGCTGCGCGGCGAGGGGATCGCGCCGCTGACTTCGCTGGTCGGCGCGTATCTGGTCGCATCGCTGCCGCTGCTCGACACCCACGCGGCGCTGGCCGGCTACGCCGATCTGCCGATGGCGACGATCTACACGCTGGCGGCGCTGGCGTTTTATCGCTGGGCGATGCGGCGCGACCGGCGTGATGCGGCGATCGCGGTCGGCCTCGCCCTGTGCTGCCCGCTAATCAAGATACCAGGCCTCGTATGGGCGCTCACCCTGGTGCCCGGCGTCGTCGTCGCGCTGATGCCCCGGCGCGGGCTGCGCTTCGTCGGCATCGCCTACGCGCTGGGATTGTTCGCGCTGCTGGCGCTCGCGCGTACCAACGTCGTCATCCTCGGCTACCGGCTGCACGCCGACTTCAATCCCGGATGGCGGACGTTCTGGGACGCCTACCTGTTGTCCAGCAGCTGGAACCTGCTCTGGTACGCCGCCGTCGTGCTGGCGATCGTCGGCGCGCGCCGACTCGCCGCGCCGCGCCTTGCGCCGATGTCGGTCGTCGTCGGGACCGGTGTCGCCTTCGTGCTGTTCGTCACCTGGTTCACCAACGCATCGGCGTGGCTGACCGAGCTGACCACGCTGAACCGCGCGACCCTGCACCTCGCGCCGCTGGTCGTCGTGTTCGGAGTCCTTCTCTGGCGCGAGCTGACCGACGAGCCGCGGCCGGCAGCGGCGGCCGTCCCCGCGGGCGCCTGAAGGCCGCGCCGGTCCTCGACGCCCGACTTCGTCGACTCATGCTCGATCTGCCCGGCGTCACGCTGTGTTGCGTCGATACCGCCAACCACGCGCTGGCCGTGCGCGCGCTGCGCCGCTCGGCGGCGGCCATACGGTTCGCCCGCACGCTCTTCCTGACCGATCGCCGGCAGGACGAGCCGGGCATCGAAGTCCGCACGATCGCCGCGCTCGCCTCGCGCGACGACTATTCGCGCTTCGTGCTGCGATCGTTGCTGGACCACGTCGACACGCCGCACGTTCTGCTGGTGCAATGGGATGGCTACGTGCTCGACCCGGCGGCGTGGCGCGCCGACTTCCTCGGCTGCGACTATATCGGCGCCAAGTGGTTCTGGGCACCGGTCGGCCAGCGCGTGGGCAACGGCGGATTCTCGCTGCGCTCGCGCCGGCTGTTGCAGGCGCTGCGCGATCCGCGCATCGTGCTGACCGAGGCCGAGGACGCGACCATAGGCCGCGCGTTCCGGCCGCTGCTCGAGCGCGAGCATGCGATCCGCTTCGCAACCGAAGCGCAGGCCGACGCGTTTGCATTCGAAGCCGCGTACCCGATCGGGCTGCCGTTCGGCTTTCATGGCCTGTACAACTTCTGCCGTGTCGTGCCCGAGGACGAGCTCGCGGCGCTGGTCGGGCGTTTTACCGCGCCGATCGCGCGGTCGCCGCAGCTCGCGCAACTCGGGCGCAACTGCCTGGCGCTCGGCCAATGGCGGGCGGCGGCCGCGATCTTCCGGCGCATCCTCGACGAGGACCCGGGGCATGAGGTCGCCGTGACGGGCCTGGCGAGCGCGCAGGGCCACTTGGCGACGAGTCCCGCGGCCGGCCGCAACGATCCCTGTCCGTGCGGCAGCGGCAAGCGCTACAAGAGCTGCCACGGCGCGCTCGACGCGGGCGGGGCGCCGGCGGGCGCGTCCACGAGCTCACCGCCGCCGGTCGCCGCGATCGACCAGCGGGTGCGACAGGCCCTCACGCTGCACCAGCGCGGCGATGCGCCGTCCGCCGAGCGCATCTACCGCGAGACGCTTGCCGTCGATCCTGCCCACGCGCTGGCGCAGCATTTCCTCGGCGTGATCCTGTACCAGCGAGCGGACATCGCGGCGGCGCTGCCGTTGCTGCGGCGCTCGGTCCAGGCGGTGCCGACCGAGCCCGAATTCCACAACAACCTGGGCCTGGCGCTCGCCGCGGGCGACCGCGAGCACGAGGCCATCGCCGCGTTTCGCGCCGCACTCGCGCTCCAGCCGAGCCACGCGGTGGCCTCGAACAACCTGGGGCTCGCGCTGCAATCGGTCAACGATGTCGCCGGCGCGATCGATGCCTTCCGGCACGCGATCGCGCTCAAGCCCGATTTCGCGCACGCGCACTGGAACCTCGCGCTGGCGCTGCTGCTGGACGGGCAGCTCGCCGAGGGCTGGCAGGAATACGAATGGCGGCTGGCGCTGGCCGAGCTCGGCAAAGGCCGGCACGCTTTCGCAGGGCCTGCGTGGGACGGCCGTGCGCCGGAGGGCAAGACGCTGCTGCTCTACGCCGAGCAGGGCCTCGGGGACGCTCTGCAATTCGCCCGCTACGTGCCCGTGCTCTCCCGCGCCGGAGCGCGGTGCGTCGTGCATTGCGCGGTGGCGCTCGAGCCATTGCTCGCGACGCTTGACGGCGTCGAGCGGGTGGTGAGCGGCGAGGCGCCGCTGCCTGCGTACGATGCGCAGTTGCCGCTCTTGTCGCTGCCGCGGGTCTGCGGCACGACGCTTGAGACGATCCCGGCCGACCTGCCCTGCATCGCGGCGCCCGCGGCGACGCGCGAGACCGCGC
>JBOIGD010000192.1:0-23002 GCA_050742615.1 Casimicrobiaceae bacterium
GGCGCTGCTGGCGCGGGTCGGCTGCCAGGACGTCAATCCGCTGGAGCGGGTCAAGAACCTGCCGCTGTCGCGCCGGCAGATGGTCGAGATCGCCAAGGCGCTGGCCCGCAAACCGCGCATCCTGATCCTCGACGAAGCCACCTCGGCGTTGACCGCCGCCGACGTCACCAGGATCTATGGCGTCCTGAAGCGGCTGCGCGCGGAGGGACTCGCGCTGCTCTACATTTCGCACCGCATGCACGAGATCGCGGAGCTCGCCGACGAGTGCACGGTGTTCTGCAACGGCCGCAGCGTCGCGAGCTTTGCCGCGGGTACCAGGACCGACAACGAGATCGTCGAGCTGATGATCGGCCGCGAGTACGACGCGGCGTTCCCGCCGCGGACGAGCCGCGTGGCGAGCGATGCGGCGCCGCGGCTCGAGGTGCGCCACTTGAGCTGGACCGACCGCTTGAGCGACGTCTCGCTACAGCTCTCCGCCGGCGAGGTGATCGGCCTCGGCGGACTCGATGGCCAGGGCCAGCGCGAGATGCTGCTGGCGCTTTTCGGCGTGCTGCAGGGCACGACCGGCCAGGTGCTGATCGACGGCCGGCCCGTCACGATCAACGGCCCGCACGCGGCGAAGCGCAAGGCGATCGGCATGGCCCTGATTCCGGAAGACCGCAAGACCGAGGGCCTGATGCTGCCGATGTCGGTGCGCGACAACCTCTCGTTTGCCGCCCTCGGCACCTTGTCGCGCTGGGGCATCGTCGATGCCGCCGCGGAGCGCGCCGCGGTGGAGCGGATCGTGCGGCTGCTCGCGGTGCGCACCGACGGCACCGACCTGCCGGCCGGGTCCCTTTCCGGAGGCAACCAGCAGAAGCTCGTCATCGGCAAGTGGCTGATGATGGCGCCGCGCATCCTGCTGCTGAACGATCCGACGCGCGGCATCGATGTCGGTACCAAGCAGGAGATGTATCAGTTGCTGCGCAAGCTGGCCGAGGCCGGGGCGGCGATCCTCTTCTACTCGACCGACTACGACGAGCTCGTCGGCTGCTGCGACCGCGTGCTGGTGATGTACGACGGGGCGATCATGCGCGAACTGGTCGGCGACGAGATCACCGAGCGCGCGCTGATCAGCAGCGCCCTGAACATCGGCGCCGAAACCGCGACAGCTCCCGTGCCGCAGGCGGCTTCGACGTGAGCGGCGACTGGTCGTACTCGCTGCGCGAGCACAAGGGGACGCTGCTCGCCTTCGCGGCGTTCGTCGTGATGTTCACGATCTACGCCGCGAATCATCCCGCGGGCTTCAACGCCAACGTCGCGACCACCGCGGCCAACAAGGGCGTGCTGCTCGCCATCGTCGCCATGGCGCAGACGCTGGTCGTGCTGACGTCGGGGATCGACCTGTCGGTCGGCATGATCATGGTGCTCGCCAATTGCCTCGGCTCGGCCATCGTCGTCGGCTCGCCGCTGACGACGGCGCTGGGCGTGCTGGGCGTGCTGCTGGTCGGCAGCCTGTGCGGCGCGATCAACGCGCTCATCGTGATCTTCGGGCGCCTGCAGCCGATCGTCACCACCATCGCCACCGGTGCGGTGTATTACGGGGCCGCGCTCGCGCTGCGACCCGTTCCCGGTGGCGACGTCAACGCCTCGCTGGCCGATGCGCTGACGGGGCAATTGCCGGGCGGCGTGCCGGCAAGCCTCGCGCTGCTGCTCGCGCTGGTAGCGATCGTATGGCTTCCGTTCCGCCGCTCGACCGTAGGCCGCGCCGCCTACGCGGTCGGCTCGTCCGAGGTCGCGGCCTACATGTCGGGCGTGCCCATCCGCCGCGCCAGGTTCGTCGCCTACACGCTGTCGGGACTGCTCGCCTCGGTGGCCGGGCTGTTCCTCACCTTCATCACCTATACAGGCGAGGCGTCTGCCGCCAACGGCGGCGCCTACACGCTGTATTCGATTGCCGCGGTGGTGCTGGGCGGGGTGTCGCTGTTCGGCGGTTCGGGCAGCGCGATCGGCGCGATCTTCGGGGCGCTGATGTTCCGCACCATCGGCGACCTGCTGTTCGTGTTCAACGTCGAGCCTTTGTGGCAACCGCTGTTCCAGGGCATGGTGCTGCTCGCCGCCGTTTGCCTGGGCTCGGTCCGGCTGCTGCGCATCCGCAACCGGCTCGACTTGTATGGCTGAGGCGCCCGCTTCCGCCAAAGGCTCCGGCAGCGTTTTCGCCAACGCGGTCGGCAGCATCCGCAAACGCGTCGACCCGGCGATCGCATGGGCGTTCGGATGCATCGTCGTGGTGCTGCTGATCGGCAGCCTCTATTCGAGCAGCTTCCTGTCGCCGGAGTACCTGCTGCAGCAGCTGAAGGTCGCATCGTTCCTCGGCGTCATCGCGACCGGCATGATGATCGTCGTGTTGCTCGGCCAGATCGACCTGTCGGTGCCCTGGGTCGTCGCCGTCGGCGGGATGATGGCGACGGCGGCCACAGGGTGGGGCCCGCTCGGCGAAGCGCTGGCGATTCCGGTGGGCATCGTCTGCGGCGTCGCGCTGGGACTGGTCAGCGGCGCCGGCGTGGCGTTCCTGCGCATCCCGTCGATGGTCGTGACCCTGGCGGTGAACGCGGTAGCCCAGGGGCTGATGGTCGTGCACACCGGCGGCTTCTCGCCGCAGGATTCGTCGTCGCCCGCAATGCGCTTCATCGCCACGGGGCACAGCGTGTTCGGCATGCCGAATGCGCTGCTGGTGTGGACGGCGGTCGGCGTCGGCGCGGTCTTCCTGCTGACGCGCACGACCTTCGGCCGCACTGTCTATGCAATCGGCAACCGCGAGCGAGCGGCTTACCTGTCAGGTGCGCGCACCCGCACGGTCGTGCTCGCGGCGTTCGCGCTCTCCGGCGGACTCTCGGCGTTCGGCGGCGTGCTGCTCGCCGGCTATGCCAGCAAGGCCGCCCAGGCGATGGGCGACCCCTACCTCCTGCCGGCGATCGCCGCGGTGGTGCTCGGCGGCACGTCGATCCTCGGCGGTCGGGGCAGCTACCTCGGCACAGTGGCCGGCGTCATCCTGATCACCTTGTTGCAATCGATCCTGTCGGTGATGCAGATGGAGGACTTCGGGCGCAACGTCACCTACGGGGTCGTGATCATCGCGATGCTGTTGATCTACGGCCGCGGCCGGCGGCCCTCGGACTAGAGGCCCGGCGGCACTCGTATGATCGGAGCGCGACACATGATCCTCGAGCTCAGCCCCAGTTTCGAAGTCGTCGACCCGCGCTTTCGGAAGCTGGCGCTTCCCTACGTGCATGTCGAGAAGCTCTACACCGGTTGTCGCTGGGCCGA
The DNA here is from genome assembly GCA_050742615.1 of Casimicrobiaceae bacterium. Taxonomy (GTDB): domain Bacteria; phylum Pseudomonadota; class Gammaproteobacteria; order Burkholderiales; family Casimicrobiaceae; genus PALSA-1003. The sequence goes on from JBOIGD010000192.1 coordinate 3,307, forward strand.
GGGACCGGCGTGGCTCGCCGCCGGGCGCTACCTGGTCTGGTCCGACATTCCGAACGACCGCGTGCTGCGCTGGGACGAGGCCGACGGCTCGGTCTCGGTGTTCCTCCAGCCGGCGATGAACAGCAACGGCCACACAGTCGACCTGCAGGGGCGCCTCGTTTCATGCGAGCACCGCGGCCGCTGCGTGTCGCGCACAGGCTTCGACGGCACGCGCACGGTGCTGGCCGACCGCTACAAGGGAAAACGCCTGAACTCGCCCAACGACGTGGTGGTCAAGAGCGACGGCAGCATCTGGTTCACCGATCCCAGCTACGGCATCGACTCGGACTACGAAGGCGACGCCTCGTTCGGCGAGATTGGCGCCAGCAACGTCTACCGCATCGACCCGGCGGGCGGCGGCGTCACCATCGCGGCCTCGGACTTCGTGCAGCCGAACGGGCTCGCATTCTCGCCGGACGAATCGCTGCTCTACATCGCCGACACCGGCCTCACGCACGAGGTGGGCGGACCGCACCACGTGCGGCGTTTCAAGGTATCGGCGGATGGCCGCTCGATCTCGGGCGGCGAGGTGTTCGCCACCTGCCCGGAAGGTCTGTACGACGGCTTCCGCGCCGATTCGCACGGCAACCTCTGGCTGTCGGCCGGCGACGGCGTGCACTGCATCGCCGATGACGGTTCGCTGCTGGGCAAGATCCTGGTCCCCGAAGCGGTGGCCAACGTGTGCTTCGGGGGGCCAAAACTCAATCGCCTGTTCATCTGCGCCACGACATCGCTGTATTCGGTGTTCCTGAACACGCGCGCGGCACCGCGCGCCTGATTGTCCCGCTGCCGAAACCCACCCAACGTCCTACACCATTTTCGGATAACTCCTGACAGCATCGAACGCCGTAGCACGCTAGCATCGATGCATCGATGGTATGCCGTCAACCGCACAGGAGACTTCGATGCGAATCTTGAAAATGGCGCTTGGCGTTGCCGGCTTGGTCCTGGCGACCCAGGCGGCGGCACAGATCACGCTGTACCCCGACGAAGGGTTTGGCGGGCGAGGCCTCACTGTCGACGACGCGGTCTGGAATTTCGATCGCTCCGGATTCAATGACCGGGCACGATCCGTGGTCGTCAACGCCGGGGTCTGGCAGGTTTGCGAGGACGCGCGATTCCAGGGCCGCTGCGTAGTCCTGCAGCCGGGAAATTACGATACGCTGCAAGCGATGGGCATGAGCGATCGCGTCTCATCGGTCCGCCCCGTCGATCAGGCTTCGGGTAACCGCTATGGGTCGCCGCGTGTCGCTGCCGCGCCCGCCGTCCCGCCCGATTATCGATACCAGGGAGCACCCGACGGGCGGCTCTACCAGGTGCCTGTCACATCGGTGCACGCCGTCGTCGGGCCGCCCGAGCAACGCTGCTGGGTGGAACGGCAGCAGGTCTACGACGATCGGCGCGGGGCCAACGTCCCCGCAGCGATCGCCGGCGCCGTGATCGGCGGCATCCTGGGTCACCAGGTTGGCGGCGGCCGCGGCAGGGACGTCGCCACCGCCGGCGGTGCGGTCGCCGGGGCGGCGATCGGCGCCAATGTGGGACGTGGCGACCAGGCCTACAGCCAGGATGTGCAACGCTGCGAAAACGTCCAGGGCCGACTCCAGCCCGACTACTGGGACGTCACTTATAATTTCAGGGGCGTCGACCATCGCGTCCAGATGAGTGCGCCTCCGGGCCCGACGTTGACCGTCGACGACAACGGCGACCCGCGCGGCTGAGGGCAACCTGTGCGGACGCGAAGCGGCCTTCGGGCCGCTTTGTTTTTTTGCGCTCGCGCAAACCGCGTTCGAAGCGCAGGCGGTAGACTCGGCTGGCCGGGCCGTTTCATGATGTGCGCCTGCCGGCTCAAGCGAATACCGACTGGCGCGCTCGCGGTCCGTGACGCCAAAAGGGTGTTCGACGATGCACGTAACTTCACCGGCCATTGCCCTCATCGGAGCCTTCCTCATGGCCGCTGCAGATGCCAGCGCGAGCTCGACGGTCGCCGAAGACCCGTTCGTCTGGCTCGAACAGATCGACGGTGCGAGAGCCCTTGCATGGGTCCGCGACCAGAACGCCAGGACGGCGGCGGTGCTGGAGAACGATCCTCGCTATCCCACCCTGTTCAAGGAGGCGCTGGCGATCGCGCAGGCGAAAGACCGTATTCCCGAGCCGCAGTTCATCGGCGGCCAAATTCTCAACTTCTGGCAGGATGCCGATCACGTGCGAGGCATCTGGCGGCGGACTTCGCTCGCCGATTATCGCCGCGCCGCACCCGCATGGACGACCGTCCTCGACCTGGACGCGTTGGCGAAAGAGGAAAAGGCCAACTGGTTCTGGAGCGGCGCCGATTGCGAGGAGCCGGCCGAACGCCGCTGCATGATTCGCTTGTCGGACGGCGGCGAGGACGCCGTGACCTTGCGCGAGTTCGATCTGCGCTCGGCCCGCTTCGTCAGCGAAGGCTTTTCGCTTCCGCGCGGGAAGCAGACATCGGCCTGGCGAAGCCGCAACAGTCTTCTCGTCGCCCGGGAATGGGCCCCGGGGGAGCTTACGCGATCCGGCTATCCGTTCGTGGTCAAGCGCATCGAACGCGGGCAGCCGCTGTCGGCCGCCGTCGAAGTGTTCCGCGGCTCGGCGGACGACGTGGCTGTCAGCCCCGTCGCGTTGGAGGACGGTACCGGTCACCGCGCGCTGATCATCGAGCGTGCGTTGTCGTTCTTCGAGGCCGAGTACCACCTCGTCGGCGCGAGCGGCACGAGGAAGCTGGCGCTGCCCTCGAAGGCGGATGTCCTCGCTTTAGTGGGAGGGCGCTTGATCGTCAGCCTCCGCGAGGACTGGACGACGCCGCACAGCGGCGCCTTCCTGCAGGGCTCCCTCGTATCGATCGATCTCACCGCGGCGACCGCGGCACCGGAGAAGCTGCGGCCGACCCTGGTCTATGCGCCGGGCCCGCGCGAAGCCTTCGCGCAGGCGAGCGCCGCGCGCGGACGCCTGCTGGTCACCGTCCTCGACAACGTCAGGGGCCGCGCGCATGTCTATACACCGCGGCCCGGTGGCCGATGGTCGCACCGCGCACTGGCGTTGCCGGACAACGCGTCCATTCACATCGTCGATGCGGATCTGCGCAGCGATCGCGCTTTCGTGAGCGTCACCGCGTTCGTGACCCCGACCAGCTTGCGCCTGGCCGACCTGGCGAGCGGCGCGCTCGAAATTGTCAAGACGCTGCCGGCGCGGTTTGACGCCTCGCATGATGTGGTCGAGCAGCTCGAAGCGACGTCCAGCGACGGAACCAGGGTGCCGTACTTCGTCGTCCATCCCGTCGACATGAAGCGCGATGGGAGCACGCCGACGATCCTCACCGCCTACGGCGGGTTCCTCGTCTCCGAAACGCCCTACTACGCGCCGTCGACCGGCAAGCTGTGGCTCGAGGGCGGCGGTGCATTCGCGCTCGCCAACATCCGCGGCGGAGGCGAATTCGGCCCGGCGTGGCACGATGCTGGCCTCAAGACGCACCGCCAGCGCATCTTCGACGACTTTACCGCCGTGGCGCGCGACCTGATCGCCAAGGGCATCACGAGCTCCCCGCGGCTCGGCATCGAAGGCGGGTCGAACGGCGGTCTTTTGATGGGCGTGGAGTTCACCCAGCATCCCGAGCTTTGGGGCGCCGTCGACATGCAGGTTCCCCTCCTCGACATGCTGGCGTACGAGCACATTGCTGCCGGCAGCTCCTGGGTGGGCGAATACGGAAGCGTCGCGAACCCCGACGAGCGCGCGTTCCTGGCATCGATTTCCCCGTATCACAACCTGAAACCCGGCGTTCGATACCCGGAAGCGCTGATCTGGACGACCACCAAGGATGATCGCGTCGGACCGCAGCACGCGCGCAAGTTCGCCGCCAGGCTCGAAGCGATGGGCGTGCCGCATCTGTTTTACGAAATCATCGAGGGCGGCCATGGCTCGGGGTCCACGCTGGCCGAAAAGGCCGCGATGACCGCGCGAGAATTCGACTATTTCTGGCGCAAGCTTGCCCCTTCCGATAGAGGACTGACCACGTCGCCATGAAGGCCCCCTCCGGACGCACGCGTCGCGGGCCCCGGATCGGTTCGATCCTGGCCATGCTGGCGCTCGTCTGCTGCGCGCTGAGCTCCGCGCCGAAGGCACAACCGGCCTACGACGCAGCGTTCGTGTCGCAGACGGTGCCGTCGTTCATCGAGCTGCTGAGCCCGACGCTGATCTCGGTGACGATGCGCAACACCGGCGCCGCGACGTGGTATCGCGTCGAAGGCGACGTCTTCCTGGCGACGCAGGAGCCGCAGGATAACTATTACTGGTGCCTCCAGGACAACCCGTACGGCAGCCACAGCGGCAACCGCGCCCTGCTGCCCAACGATGTCGCGCCCGGCCAGGGGGTCACGTTCAGCTTCGTGGTGAAGCCGCTCGGCTGCCGCTTCTCCGCGCCGGCGCCGCTTCGCTTTCGCATGTTGTCGCAGCGGTACGGAACCTTCGGCGAGGAAACGCCCGATCCAGAGGTTGCGGTATCGACCGCGACCGAGTTCGTGGCGCAGCAGGTTCCGGCAACGGTTCCGTCGGGCGCCACGGTGCTCGTCACCGAGACGTTCAAGAACACGACGCCCGTGACTTGGCAGACGACCGACGGGTACACGCTGCGGTCGGCGGGCCCCGCGGGCAACACGACGTGGGGCGTGAACCCGGTCCCACTGCCGGCCACGGTCGCGCCGGGCGCAACGGTGACGTTCACGTTCTACATCGCCGTACCCGCCACCGTCGGCACCTATAATTTCCAGTGGCAGATGAGCACGCCCGACGGCGTGCCTTTCGGCGGCGTTTCTCCTGCCACCAGCGTGCAGGTCATTGCGCCGGGTCCGCCGAACTACCAGGGCCTGTGGTGGAACGCTCCGGCCGGTTCGGAGGCCGGCTGGGGCATCAACTTCGCGCACCAGGGGGATATCATTTTCGCGACCTGGTTCACCTACGACATGGCCGGAAAGGCGCTGTGGCTGACGATGACGGCGCCGCTGGTTTCGACCGGCGTCTACACGGGCACGCTGTTCGAGGCGACCGGGCCGCCGTTCGACGCCGTGCCGTTCGATCCGGCGCAAGTCTTCGGCGTCGTGGTCGGCACCGGAACGCTGACCTTCACCGATCCCAACACGGGCACCTTCGCGTACACGGTCAATGGCGTCACGCAGACCAAGCCGATCACCCGCGAAGTCTTCGCTCAGCTCCCGACGTGCACCTTCGGCATCCAGACCGACCTGACGCTCGCCTACAACTACCAGGATCTGTGGTGGGCGGCGCCCGCGGGCGCCGAGGCGGGATGGGGCGTCAACCTGACGCATCAGGGAGATACGATCTTCGCCACGTGGTTCACGTTCGACCTCGATCGCACGGCGGTGTGGTTTGTGGTGACGGCGCCGAAGACTGCCGCGGGCGTCTACAGCGGGACGCTGTACCGCACGACCGGCCCGCCGTTCAACGCGGCGCCGTTCGATCCGGCGCAGATTCGCGGCACGGTCGTCGGCACGGCAACCTTCACATTCAGCGACGGCAACACCGGAACGTTCAACTACACGGTCAACGACGTGACGCAGACCAAGGCGATCACGCGCGAAATTTTCGTCGCACCGGGAACCGTGTGTCAGTAGTCCTAGGAATCAAGCCCGGCCGCCCTCGACCGCGTAGCCCTCGGCGCGCCAGCGCAGCATGCCGCCGGCGAGGTTGGCGACATCGTTGAACCCCGCCTTGCGAAGCAGCACCGACGCCTGTGCCGAGCGCGCGCCGGAGCGGCAGACGCATACCACCGGTCGATCGCGGGCCAGATCGCCGGCACGCGCCGCAACCTCGCCCAGCGGGATCAGTTTTGCGCCGGCGATCCGGCCCAGCGAGCCCGCGAATTCGTCCGGCTGGCGTACATCGACGATCTGCACTTTCGCGGCGACTTCCTCCAGCGACTGCGGCTGGATCTCCCAGATCCCGGCGAACGTGAAGGTCAGCGGCGCCCAGGATGGCTCGGCCGGCAGCGCCGCATCGTCGCCCGGACGACCGCACTCGAGATTGGCCGGAACCGCGATATCCATCAGCTTCGGATGCGGCAGGCCGAGATTGCTCATGTAACCGACAAAATCCGCTTCGCCGATCTCCCCGCCCAGGCGCGGATTGAAACGCCGCTCCTCCGCGACGCTGGTCACCGTGAGGCCGGTGTAATCGTGCGCCGGATAGAGCAGGCACGTCGCCGGCAGGACCAGGATCTGGCTCTTCACCGATCGGTACATCGCGCGCGCATCGCCCTGCTGGAAATCGGTCCGGCCGCTGCCGCGGATCAACAGGCAATCGCCGGTGAACGCCATGCTTTCGTCGTCGAGGACGTAGGTCACGCAACCGTGCGTGTGGCCCGGCGTGGCGCGCGTCTCGACGTACCGTTTGCCGAGCGCCACGCGGTCGCCATGCGCGAGATAGCGGTCGGCGCCTTCCGCGCCGCCGGTGGCGGAAACGGCGATGTCGCTTCCGAACTGCCGTTTCAGCAACCACGCTCCGGTCACATGATCGGCATGCACGTGGGTCTCCAGCGTGGCTACCAGCTCGAGCTCGAGCTCCTGCATCAGCGCCGCGTCCCGCCGCGCCTGCTCGAAGACCGGATCGATCAGTATTGCCTGGCGCGCGCCGCTGTCGGCCAGCAGGTAAGAGTACGTCGACGATTGCGGATCGAAGAGCTGGCGGAAGGTCAGCATCGCCGCTCCCCGGCGTTGGCGGTGCTGGGCGCGCAGCGTGCGTTCATCGGCCCGCACCCGCGTCGTTCGGGTGTTGCGCGCCTGGACCGATGGCCGTTGCCGTGCCCTCGGCCAACTCGAACGCCAGCATGCCAGCCAGCATCGCGCCGAGGAAAACCAGCGCCTTGAGTTCGCCGGCGCCGAGCGCCACCAGCGCCGGCCCCGGGCAAAAGCCCGCGAGCCCCCAGCCGATCCCGAAGGTGAGGCTGCCCAGGACCAGGCGGCGATCGATCCGGAGCGCGCTCGGCAGACGCATCGTCGTTCCGAGCAGGGACGCCGGGCGCCTTGCGGCCAGGGCAAAGGCAGGCGCAGCGATTAGAATCGCGCCGCCCATCACCAGCGCGAGCGACGGATCCCAGTCGCCGGCGAGATCCAGAAAACCGAGCACCTTGGCCGGGCTCGCCATCCCCGACACGATGAGCCCGATGCCGAAGACGAGCCCGGCGAGAAGCGAGAAGAACGTGTACACGTGGCGCCCTTACACGCTCGCGACGTGGCGCACCACGAACACCGTCACGAACCCCGCTGCCATGAATAACAGCGTCGCGGCAAGCGAGCGCGGCGAGAGGCGCGAGACGCCGCACACGCCGTGGCCGCTGGTGCAGCCGCCGCCGTAGCGGGTGCCGAGGCCCACCAGCAAGCCGGCCGCGATCAGCAGCGGATAGCCGGCATCGATCGTTAGGGTCGGCCGCGCCGCGACGTGCGTGTAGAGCAGGGGCGCGACGATCAGCCCCGCGACGAACGCGGCGCGCCACCCGAGATCCGCGAGCCTCGGGCGCACCAGGCCGCCGACGATGCCGCTGATCCCGGCGACGCGTCCGTTGACGAGGATGAGCATCGCCGCGGCGATGCCGATGATCATGCCACCGAGGATAGCGGACAACGGTGTGAACGAGGGCCAATCCAGGTGCATGGTGCACGTCTCCGGTGCGTTTTCCTGTCCCTGGCCTGGGAGGCCGGGAGCTTCGCGCACTGCCGCCGTATTCTAATGCCGTTGTGGCGTCGGGGGCAGCGCGCCGAGGGCGCCCATGCTGCCGCGATGGCGGGAGCTATCGCCTGGCCTTGTCCCCACGGCGGCCACTTGGAAGATCGAATGATGCGCTAGTATGGCGGGCCGAATCGCCAGCGCCAGCGAGGCGGCAGGCGATTCATCCGGAACGAGACCAACGGCCAGGGAGTGCACGATGATGCGACTTCTGGAACTTGTGATATGCGCAGTGGGCCTGACCGCGCTCACGCAGGCACAGGCGCAGACCGAGTTCGAGCCTCCGGCGGGCAGGGGCCGCGTGATCGTCGCGGTATCCGGCGCGCTGGGCGCCGGGTCGTACCAGCTCGCGGCGAGGAAGCTCGCGCAATTCGGTTATGACGTGTTCCTCGTCGACGGCAACGGGATGAAGGGCGACGGAGGCGCAGGACTCAAGGCGACGATCGAGAAAGCGCAGCAATCTCCGCATGCCTTGCCCGGAAAGGCCGGGGTCGTCGGATTTTCACTCGGCGGCGGCATCGCCTTGAACCAGGCTACGCGATGGCCCGACCAGGTCGCCGTGGTCGTCGCCTTCTACCCGCTCACCCGGACAGTCTCCAACGTGAACGGCTACGTCGCGCGATTCAAGGTTCCGATCCTGATGCTGGCCGGCGAAAACGACTCGTACCACGATTGCTGCCTGATCGAGACGGCGCGCGCGATCGCGGCGGCTGCGGCGGAACGCAAGCTGCCGCTCGAGCTCGTCAGCTATCCCCATGTCGATCACGACTTCATCATGGCGGGGCGCAACTACAACGCGACCGCGGCGGACGACGCGTGGCAGCGCGCCGACGCCAGGCTCAAGCAATATTTAAACTAGCTCGCAGCTCCCGCGGTCCGCCGCCTCAGTAAGACGCCACCGGCCGGCGCGAGCAGCGCAGCCGCCGCCCACTGTGCCCAGTCCGGCGGAACGTAAGTGACGGGCGCGGCCGAGGGCGGGCGACCCGGAAGACAAGCGAGCGAGGCAGGACGGGACTAGCGCTGCGCTGACTGGCTGCCGCGCGCCTCGCCCTCGGCGCGCTGGGCGTGGATCAGGCGCTGCGCCTCCAGGCACCAATGTTTCTTGACGCTATGCCAGACGTCGGCCGCCCAGAGCACGTGATCGTCGTCGCCGCCGGGGATCGTCGCCGCGTCGGCTTCCCTGGACGGGCCGTAAGCGTTGATCCAGGCGCGTTTTCCGGGCTCGTTCACGAGGTAATCGGTGTTCGGCACGAAGACGTGGTTGTAGCCGACCGGCAGATTGACGTTGCGCACCTTCGCGTTGCCGGTTTGCCGGTACAAATCGCTCGGGCCCGCCCCTGACGGCGGCGTCAGCGCGATCGGATCGCCGGAGATCGAGTAGCCGGTGAATTCCTCGACGCTGTCGGGGATCGAGCGCAGGCGGCCGGCCAGGCCCCATTCGGTCGGGGCCCAGAATTCGAGACCACCGGCGCCGACCACCGACGCATACGACAGCTTCATACCCACCACCGGCCGCTCGGTGTGCGTCAGCGGGTCGCGGATCGTATAGCGGTTCTCGGGAGTGTTGGTCACCGGATTCCACACCTGCACACTGTCGCCGAAATCGCCGGCCAGCTCGTGCAGCACCTTGACGGTCTGCATGCCGCCCTGGCTGTGCCCGATCAACATCGGCCGCAGGCCATCGTGCTCGTAGTACCACGCGACCTCTCCGGCCAGGCGCGCGCTGCTGCCGTAGGGATTCTGCGACCATGCGCCGTCCCGCGGATCGCGAATCCGCGCCTCCGGATACCCCATGCCGACGAGGAACCTGCCAAACGATTCCATGACCAGATAGACCCCGACGACGCCGCCGTGCACTAGGACGATCCGCGGCGTCGGCCCGGCGGCCAGCGTGCCGCGCACGTCCGCATCGCTGATCCGGTCGGGATCGAGCGCCAGGATGCGGTCTTCCAGCGCCCGCCGCGACGCCGCCGTGATGTCGTCGCCCTGCGTGGCCGCGAGGTGCGCTGCGAGGAGCTGGCTGCGCTCATCGTCGGCCGGGGGGCCGGCGGGCGCCGTCGCGCAGCCGGCCGCTGCGATGGCGAGGATCGCGGCGATTCCGACTCTGCCCAGGCAATGCACTGCGTAATTGTTGAAGCTGGCCATATCGTCTCCCGGTCTTGGGAGAAGTCTCGCCCACGGGCGTCGCTGCCGCCTATCGGCCGATTGCTCTTTCGCGTGTCCGACATTGGCGAGCGTCGTGCAGGACCGAGACCTACATGCGCCGCAGGCTAGGCCGGAGCGCGACAGCGCAGCAGGTTCATCGCCCGCATCGTCGAGACGATCTCATCGCGCTGGTTCAGCACTTCGATCAGCGTCCGCACCATGCCGCGGTCGGGTTTCGACTGCGAGCGCCGCGCTTCGCTGACGGTGACGCGGATGCGCAGCGTATCGCCGGGGCGTACCGGCTTCAGCCACCGCAGCTCATCGATGCCAGGCGAGCCGAGGCTGGCCACACTAGACAGGTAGTGTCGCGCGAGCAGGCGCATCATCAGCGCGTTCGTGTGCCAGCCGCTCGCGATCAGGCCGCCGAACGGCCCTCGCGCCGCGGCCGCCGGGTCGACGTGCATCGCCTGTGGATCGAACTGCTGCGCGAACGAGATGATCTCGGCTTCATCGACGGTGATCGAGCCGTACTCGTACGCCGACCCGACGCGGTAGTCCTCGAAATAACGCTGGTCGACGGGAACCGCGAAATCCCGCGCGCTCATGCTGCGTCGCCGCCGCGGCCCGCCGAGGTGTCGCAGGTCCTGCCGTGCGCCCGGCGGCGGGGAAGTCCGACTAGACCAGTATCCAGACCAGCACGCCCCCCAGCAGCAGCCACTTGAGCGAATAATAGGCGAACTTGCTCTTGCGCTTCAACGCCTTGCCGGGAAGACGCAGGTAATAGGCGATGCCGAAGATCCTGTTCAGCATGCCCACCTGGTCGCCGGCGACGTTCTCGGTCTGGCTGGCACGAATGACCGTGGCCTCGTACCAGTGATTGATCGTGGCCATGATGCGGCTGGTCAGCGGCCGCTCGACGTCGCAGAAAAGAATCACGCGCAGCGTATCGGTCTTGTTCTCGGCCCAGTGAATGAACGTTTCGTCGAAGATGACCGCCTCGCCGTCGCGCCAGTGATACGGCTCGCCGTCGACGAAGATGCGGCAGTTCTCCGAATTCGGCGTCGACAGCCCGAGGTGATAGCGCAGCGATCCGGCAAACGGATCGCGGTGCTTGCCCAGGTCGCCACCCGGCGGCAGCAAGGCGAACATCGCCGCGTTGACCGACGGGATCGACTGGACCAGCGCCACCGTCTTCGGGCACAGCGCCTTCGCCGATTCGAGGGGTTCGTCGTACCACTTGACGTAGAACCTCTTCCAGCCGCGCCGGAAGAACGAATTGAAGCCGAGATCGTTGTACTTCGCAGCGGCGCGAATGTGGCCCTCGTCGAAGAGCTGCAACGCCTCTTCGCGCAGCACCTTCCAGTTGTCGGAAAGCGGCTTCAACTCCGGGAAGAGCTTGACGTCGACATATGGCCGGTTCGGCACGGCCGAGAACATGTACATCAGCACGTTGTACGGCGCCATGAACGTCGAATGATCAGTCAGCTGCCGGTAGAACCGGTGGCGTATCCGGCCGCGATAGTGGACGTACATGCCGGACGCGATGAAGGCGTACAGGATGAAGAACTTCGGCGCCAGCAGATTCGGCAGATGCTCGATCATTGCAGCTCTCGGGTCGTTGCCGTCATTATAGCCTCTCGCCACTCGCGAACAGGCCGCGTCGGCGCGGCGGCGCTGCGCTCACCGGCGCGAGCTTCCAGCGACGGTGCACCCAGAACCACTGCTCCGGATGGCGCAGCACCAGGATCTCCAGCATGGCGTTGTAGGCGCGGGTGTTGCAACGGATCTCCTCGCTGACCTTGTCCGATTCGATCAGCGGCAGCGCTTCCTCGAAACGCAGGATGTGCGAGCCGTCGGGTTCGCGCCAGCTCGATGCCGGGACCACCGGCGCACCGGTGGCGAGCGCCAGGATGGCGAGGCTCTTGAACGTGCCGGCGGGCTCACCGAAGAAGTCGACGGCGATGCCGTCAGGCGGGCCGGCGTGTTGATCGAAAGGGAACACGACCAGGTCGCCGGCCTCGAGGCGCCCGAGAATGGCGTCGAGCGAACCGCGCTTGCCGAGCACGCCGAATCCGCCCTGCCGGAACCGCCGGGTCACCAGCGCATCCAGCCAGCGCGGACGGATCGCGCGGCGGACGAAATGAAAACGGCCGCGCATGTGCGGAAAATGACGCAGGCCGGCGATCGTCGCCACTTCGAAATTGCCGAAGTGGCCGGTGAGGACCAGCGCTCCCTTGCCGCGTTCCAGCGCCCGCGCCAGCGCGTCGACGTTGTCGACGCGGATCAGCGCCGACTTGCGCGCCGCCGACAGCCAGCGAAACCGGATGAGCTCCCCGGCGAGCCGCCACAGGTGCGCATAGTGCGCCTGCGCCAGGCGCACGATTTCGACATCGGGAACGGCCGCGCCGAAAACGCGGCGCAGGTTCTCGACGATGACCCGACGGCGCAGGGGCAGCAGGCGATACAGCAGGCGACCCGCCAACGGCGCCTCGGCCTCCGCGGGGAGTGCGAGGGCGACGGCCGAGGCGCTGCGGCGATCATGGGTCAACGACACCGCGATCGCGCGGATCCGCTGCCGGCCCAGCATCCGCTGCGCCCTGGCGCTGCCGACGACCTGCGGCGCGCCGTAGCCGTCGCGCACAACCGAAAAATCCGCCGGCTCGATCTCGCCCAACGCCAGCTCGCGCGGAAAAAGCTTCGCGCACGCTTCCTTGGCGGCGAAACGCGCGGCCAGTCTCGCCGCGCGCCCGGGCCCCTCGCCGCTGTCGGCGAGCTCCTGCGGCGAGAAGAATCGCGTGAGCTCCGCCGCCGCGGTTTCGCGCAGCAGTCGCTCGATGCGCGCGATTTCGACGCTGTCGATCCCACAGCGCGTCGGTTGGCCGCGCCGGTCGGCGATCGCATCGGCGGAGTCCGCCATCGCTGCGGCCGCGGCTAGAACGCGCGCACGATCAGCGCGGCATTGGTTCCGGCGAAGCCGCGGCAGAGAATCATCGCGACGTCACTGCGCGGGACCTGCGGCGCGGACGATACCGAGACGCCGTCGCAAGCCGGAGCGAGCGATGCGAGCGTCGCGATCCCCGGGACGATGCGTTCCCGCAGCGCCGCCAGGGCGATGACTGTCTCGATGATGCCGGCGGCCGCAATAAGATGGCCAATGGCCCACTTGAACGCCGTCACCGGCGGCGCCCCGCTCCCGCCGCCGAACACCGCGCGCAGCGCCGCAGCCTCCGACGAATCCGACAGCGGCGTGCCGTTGCCGTGCGCGACGACCATGCCAATGTCCGCCGCCACGAGCCCGGCGTCGTCCAGCGCCAGCGCGATCGCGCGCGACAGGCCCTCGCCGTCGCCGCGGATCGCCAGCAACCCCTGCGCCTCCGCCGCGTAGCCGCCGCCGAGCACTTCGCCCAGCACTGCCGCGCCGCGCTGCTCCGCCGCGGCCTCGGTCTCGAGCGCGAGCGCGCCCGCTCCTTCGCCGAATACGCTGCCGCTGCGCCCGGCATCGAACGGGCGCACGGTGTCGTGAGCGAGCAGCCCGCAATGGTGGTAGTAGAGCAGCATCTGCGGCTCGATCGGCGCATCGTGGCCCACCGCCACCGCGCGGTCGGCTTCGCCCTGGCGCAGCGCCTCCGCCGCTTCGATCACCGCCAGCATGCCGCCGGCGCTGTGATTGGTGATGCAGGCGTTGGGGCCTTTGAGGTTGTACTTGATGCCGACGTGGCAGAGCACATTGTTCGGCAGCGTGCGCAGCAGCCACATCGGATTGACCTCGTTGCCGAGGTCGCGGCCGAACGCCGGCAGCTCGCCGCCTGCTTCGCTCATCAACGGGAAAAACTCGTACTGCGACGTGTAGGCGCCGCCTCCGGAACCCACGTAGAGTCCGCTGCGGTCGCTGAAAGCGGCGGCGGCTCCGGCGTCGAGCGCGTCGCGCGGCGCGATCATCCCGGACGCGTCGATCGCCTGGCCGGCCGCGTACAGACCGAACATGTCGCTGCGGCGGATCAGCTTGTGCAGCTTGCGGTCGTCGACCAGCGCCCGCGGGTTGAAGTCGGGCATTTCGGCCGCGACTCGCACCGGCCATCCTGCGGTATCCCATTGCGTGATCGGCGCGATGGCCGAGCGGGCCTCGCGCAGTGCGGAAAGGATTGCGCTGGGACTCGAGCCCGACGCGCAGACCGCGCCGGTGCCGGTAATCAGGACGCGCGGACGGGGCACGGCTAGCGCTTTTCCGGAACTTCGTCAGGATGGCGCAGTACCACGCAGCTGTTCGATCCGCCGAACCCGAACGAATTGGACAGCGTCATGCGCACGTGCCGTTTTCGCGGGCCGCCGACGACGAAGTTGAGATCGCAGTCGGGATCGCGCTCGCGCAGGTTGGCGTTGACCGGCATCTCGCCGTGGTGGATGGCAAGCGCGCAGACGCCGACCTCGACGGCACCGGCCGCCGCGATCAGGTGACCCATCGAGCTCTTGGTCGAACTGACCGCGACGTCGGCGGTACTGTCTCCAAACACGGCGTGGATCGCCGCGCTCTCGCTCTTGTCGTTCATGTAGGTCGACGTGCCGTGCGCGTTGATGTAATCGACGTCGTCCGGATCGGCCCCGGCATCGGCGATCGCGGCGCGCATCGACTGGATCGGCCCGTCGCCGTCCGGCGGCGAATCGGTGATGCGATACGAGGACAGCGAATTGCCGTCGCCGGCGAGCTCCGCGTAGATGCGCGCGCCGCGCCGTCGCGCCGCTTCCCATTCCTCGAGCACGACAAAGCCGGCGCCTTCGCCGAGCACGAAGCCGTTGCGCGTCGCGTCGAACGGGCGACTCGCGCGCTGCGGCGTATCGTTGTCCGCCGAAACGGCCGACAGCAAACAGAATCCGCCGAGACCAACGGGGCTGATCATCGAATCGAAGCCGCCGGCAAGCCCGTAGTCGACGCTGCCGCGCCGTATCAGCTTGAGCGCGGTTCCGATGGCCTGGCCACCGGAGGCGCAGGCCGTGTGCACCGACGTCGCATAGCCCTGGATGCCGAAGCGGCGCGTCAGCAGCGCCAGACCCGCCGTCGACTGGCTGCGGCAGAACACGATCGGATCCGCCGCGTTCGGATCGTCCAGCAGGCGGTCCGCATGCAATTCGCCGTCCTCCGCCGAATGCCGCTGCACGGCGGCCAGGTCGCCGTAAGCGACACCCATCATGCCGGTGCCGACCGCGCAGGCCCAGCGCGCCGCCGTCGCCGCCGTCGGCGCGATCCCGGCGTCGCGCATCGCCTGCTCGGCGGCGCCGAGCGCGAAGCGGTGCGAGCGGTTGGCGAACTTGAGCAGCTTCCGGTCGGTGTCCAGCGCGGCGTCGTTGAAGCCCTTCACTTCGGCGGCGATCCGCGTCGAGAACCCGCTGGCGTCGAAGATGCTGATCGGCGCCACCCCGCTTCGCCCTTCGCGCAGCGCGTCCCACGTCGAGGCGACGTCGTTGCCCACCGGGGTGACCAGCCCCAGTCCGGTTATCGCGACGCGGCGCCGGGCGCTCATACCAGCACCTTCGCAGAGAGCTCGACGCGGGCGGTCGCGACCGCGCGCTCGGCGACATGCGCGCTGAGCGCGATCGTCGCGTTCCCCGCTTCTTCCGGCGCGGACAGCATCTCGACGTTGATGCCGACCTGCTGCCCCGGCGTGATGAACGCCCGCATCTTGACGTTGGTCATGCGCGACGGCGCCAGCGTCGCCTTGCCCGGCTCCTCGTCGGGCGAATTGGCAAGCTCCATCGCGAGCCGCATCTGCGCGTCCAGCAGCAGTGTCGCCGGGAATACCGGTCGGCGCGGAAAATGGTCGTCGAAGAATGCCGCGTGCTCGGGCACCACGAGCGTCGCCTGCAGCGACTTGCCCGGCGCGCGCGAATCCACGTTGACCGCCGCGGGCGTCAAGCCGCGAAAGCGCCCGGGTGTCGCGCCGTGACCGCGAAGCAGGGCGAAACGCTCGCGCAGGGCGTCCGGCGCATCGAAGTCCTCGACCGGCAGCATGGGCCCGAGGCAATGCGTCAATTGGATGACGCGCCTGCCGTTGACACGCGCCCAGCCTCCGTAGGCGATGACCTCATCGTCGCAGTCCTCGATATCCACGCCGAGCTCCAGAAGATCGCCGGCGGCGACGTCGCCTTCGAACCGGGTTTCGGTCGCCAGCGCAGCGACCGGCCGCCCGCGATAGCCGACCTTGTCCATCGCCACCCATGCCGCGAGCTGCCCGACCGCCTCGGCCACCAGGCACGAAGGAAATTCCGCAAGCTGCGGCGGCACCGCGAACCAGCCACGTGCACGCTCTCCCGGCGCGAGCTCGCTGATCCGGTCGACGAAGGAAAACGCGGCGAAGTGATCGCTCATGCGGGACTGGTTCGCGCCGCGATCAGGCGGCAGCCTGCGCTTCGCGCTGTGCGCTGATCACCAGCTTGCAGAACGTCTCCGGCGTAAACAGGCGCGGTATGTCGGCAACCTTCATCGGTGTCTTGAATCGCTCGGCGGGAATTTCGGACAGGTACGACTTCAGTTGCGCCTGGCCCTTGTCGGTGACGATGCCCTTCTGCTCGAACTCGGCCTCCGGCAGGTCGCCGCGGGCGTTCTCGACGATTTTTCCGCGCGGGATCTTGATCTTGAAGGCGCGCTCCAGGCGAAAAACCATGTCGAGGAAATCGATCGACTCGGCGTCGAGCCCCTCGATCAGCGACACGTCGAGCTTGACCTGGTCGACGTCGCAGCCGATGGCATCGGCCATCGTCTCGGCGACCTTCGGGTAGACGGCGAGGATTTCTTCCTTGCTTATCGGTTTGGACACCATGCTGTTCACTCCATTTTGAAGCCGCCGTCGACGGCAAAGACCTGTCCGGTCACATAATCGGCGTACCGCGAGGCGAGAAACCAGACCGCGTACGCGACTTCCTCGGGCCTGCCGTAACGCTTGAGCAGGATGCGCGATTTCACCCGGTCATCGGCCAGGTCGCGCACCTGCTGTGACATCTCGGTCTCGATGACGCCCGGGGCGACCGCGTTGACGGTGATCCTGCGCGGCGCCAGCTCGACCGCCAGCGAACGCGTGAACGCGTTGATCGCGCCCTTGCTCGCCGCATAGTTCGTCTGCCCGCGACCGCCTTTTTCGCCGCTGACCGACGACAGGCTGATGATCTTGCCGGCGCGCTGCACGATCATGTGCGGGATCACCGCGCGCGTGGCGTTGAACACGCCGCCGATGTTGGTGTCGAGGACGACGCGGATATCCTCGTCGTCCAGCGCGGCAAGCTGATTGTCGCGGATCACGCCGGCGTTGTTGACGAGGATGTCGATCCGCTCGGTGCGCGCGGCAACGCGCTCGACGGCGTCGGCGCAGGCCTTCGCGTCGCGGACATCGACCTGGTCGGCCGCCACCTTGCGGCCCGCGGTGCGGCCCGCCGCGACGACGTCGGCGGCCGCTTCCTTGTTGCCGCGGTAGAAGAGGGTGACGTCCGCGCCCTCGTCGGCGAAGAGCTCCACGATCGCGCGGCCGATGCCCCGGCTGCCGCCGGTGACGATCGCGACCTTGCCGGCGAGTCCGGAGTCGACTTTCATCGCCGCATCAGCCGGAGATGCAAAAGCCGCCGTCGACGACCAGCGTGTGCCCGGTGATCATCCCCGCTTCCGGCAGGCACAGCAGGTACACGGCGCCGGCAACGTCGTCCGGTGTCAGCACCGGACCGGCTGGCGCGCGCTGCGCGAAGCCGGCCAAGAGCGCCTCGCGATTCGGGAAGTGGCGCAAGGCGTCGGTGTCGACGACCCCGGCGCTGACCGCGTTGACCCGTATGCGCTTCGGCCCGAGCTCCTGCGCCAGGGTACGCACCAGGGACTCGAGCGCGGCCTTCGATGCCCCGATGAAGCCGTAATCGGGCATCGCCCGCGACGCCCCAAGGCTCGACATCGCGATGATGCGGCCGCCCTCGGGCATCCGCGGCACGGCGTGCTGCGCGAGCAGCGCCAGCGCGAGGGCGTTGGTCTCCATGCACCAGCGCCAGTGCTTGAGCGACATGTCCATCGCCGGCTTGAGCACGCCGCTGGCGGCATTGCTGACGACGATATCGAGGCGGTCGAAATGGCCGGCGATGGCGGTGAACATGTCGTCGACGCTCTCGGGCAGGCCGACGCTCGCCTGGAACGCCTGCGCCCTGCGGCCCGCCGCGCGCAACTGGACGCAGAGTGCCTCGGCTTCGTCATGACTGTTGTAGTAGTTCGCCGCGATGTCGCAGCCCGCGGCGGCGAGCTTCAGCGCAATGGCGCGGCCGATGCCGCGCGAGGCGCCCGTCACGAGCGCGACTTTTCCGGCAAGGGGACCTGACATCGGCGGTCGTCGCTTCCTGGTGGTTCCGGTGCCGAATGGCAGGCATCGGCGGCGTGGGCAGCCGGACCCGCGTCATCCACCGGGACAATCGGTAATTATCGCCTGCTTCGCGCTCCTGGGCAACGTGCCCGAGTCCGTGAAGCGGACGCGGCGCGACATCCGCACGGCCACGCGCGAGGCGCCCATGCACGGCCGCACGGCGACTGCTGTGCGCACCGCCCGCGTCTGCCGAGCGCCTACGGCTCGAGCGCCCGCCTGGCGCGGATCAGCCGCTGCGCCTCGAGGCACCAGTGCTTCTTGACGCTGTGCCAGACGTCGGCCGCCCACAACACGTTCAGCGCCGCGCCTTCAGGCAGCGGCGCCCTGCCCGCCTCGTTGCCGGGATCGAAGTCGTTGATCCATGCGCGCATCGCGCGCGATTGCACCAGTTGCGCGGTGATGGGAACGAAGATGTGCGAATACTCCGCCGGCAGGGTCACGTTGCGCACGTTCGCCCTGCCTTCGGCGCGAAACGCCTTCGCCGCTTCCAGCCCGGGCGCATCCCACGCGAACAGATCGAGCCCGATCCGATACCCGGTGAAGTCGTCGACGCTGTCCGGGATCGTGCGAACGACGGGAAACACCTTCCAGCTGCTCGGCAGCGCCATCGCCCACCCTCCGGTGCCGACAACCGACGCATAAGCGACCGAAACGCCGACGACCGGCCGTTCGCGGCCGCTGATCGGGTCGACGATGGTCGTGCGATCTTCGAACCGGCCGCTCAGCGGATCGAACACCCGCCGCTCGGCGCCGAACGTGCCGGCCAGTTCGTGCAGGATCGTGATGACCTGGATCCCGCCCTGGCTATGGCCGATCAGCATCGGCCGCACGCCCTCGTGCTCGTAGTACCAGGCGATCCCGCCCGCCTGCCGCTCGCTGTCTTCGTACGGGCTGCGCGAATAGGCGCCGTCGCCGGGATCGCGAATCCGGTCTTCCGGATAGCCCATGCCGACGAGGAATTCGGAGAACGATGCCATCAGCAGATAGACCGGATAGACTCCGCCGTGAATTTCGATGACGCGCGGCGTCGGGCCTTTGGCCAGCGTGTCGCGGACATCGGTCTCGCCGATGTGCTCCGGGTCGAGCGCAAGAATGCGATCCTCGACGGCGGGATCGATCGACAGCGAGCGCAGCACGCTGCCGGGGGCCACCGGGCGCAGGTCCTCGGCCGGAGGCCGCAACGGCGTCGTCGCGCATGCTGCGACGGCAAGCGCGAGCGCGACGGCGAAGCAATATCCGGACGCGCGGCGCTGCCCGGTCATCGTTCAAGGCTCCTGATGCAATCGACGATGTCGGTGATGATGCCCTCGGCGCGGTCGCGGTCCAGCGCTGCGGTCCTGAACGACAGTGCCACTTCGATCACGTCGCCGAGCGTGGTCAGC
>JBOIGD010000193.1:0-13638 GCA_050742615.1 Casimicrobiaceae bacterium
GCGACGGCCCTCCCATATTTTTTCCCAGGCGGAATCGGGAGGCGTGTCGGTGTCGTCGCGGCCCGCCTGCAGCAGCAGCAGCGGACACGCGTCCGCCGCGGCAAGCTCGTCGCGCACCGGCACGACGCCGCCGAAGTAGTCGAACAGCGCGCGCTGCGGCTCGCCCAGGTTGTGGCTGGCCACGCACGGCGCGCCGGCCGGCAGCTGCTGCGCGAGTGATTCCGCCACCGGCCGATAGCTGCGCCGCGAATCGAGGTACGGCAGCCAGAGCGTCATGTACAGCCCCCAAACCAAGGTCATTCCGGTGGCCCAGTTCAGCACGGCGCGCCGATTCGAGCGGCGCGCCGGCCGCACCAGCGCGATCCAGAGCAGGCTCAAGAACGCGGAAACCAGCGCCGCGAGCGGTTGCCACGGCGGCTGAAAGCCGGGCTGCGTGTCGCGAAACATGCGGGCGATCGGTTCGGGCAGGCCGTGCCACAGCGATTCCAGCCAAAGCCCCCACACCAGGGCGGCCAGCAGGCCGAAGGTCAGGATGCCGAACCAGTCGAGCGCCCCCGAATAGCCGCGCTTGAGCGTGTCGACCTCTGCGGCACCGAGCAGCGATAGCGGCAAAAGCAGCGGCAACGCCAGCGTCGCCCGGGGATCGGCCGCGGCCGACAGCACAACCAGCAGCACGACGATCGTAGTAAGCGGTAGCGCGATGCCGGGTCGGCCGAGGCCACCGTTGTAGCCACGCGCTCGCAGCCACAGCGTCCACAACGCCAGCGGCAGCGCGGGCCACGCGAACCAGGGAAGATTCTTCAGATAGTAAAAAGGTTCGACCGGCGGCGATCCGGCGGCGAGGCCCAGAAACCGGGCGATGCTCTGCCCATCCCGCCATTGTGTGAACAGCGACGGATCGCGAAGCTGCAGCGCCAGCGGCCATGCGACCAGCAGCGGCGCCGCCACCAGCAGCGCCAGCGCCAGCGCGCCCGCGTAGCGCCGCGTGCGCCAGGTCGGGAAGGCGACCAGCAGCAACGCGGTCAGACCGATCAAGGCCGGCCATGCGGTCCCGCGGGTGAGGAACGCGATGCCGGCGGCGGCGCCGAGCAGCACGCCACCGGCCACGGCGCGGCGCGGCGCCAGCGCGAGCGCATAGAGCGCGAGCGAGATCGCCGGCATCAGGCCGATTTCCGGTGCCAGCGCATGCGCGCGGTCCCACAGCCCGATGCAGCCGATGAACAGCAGCACCGGCGGCCAGCGAAATGCGCGGCCGTAGAGCTCGCGGCCGGCCAGCGCCAGAAGCCACAGCGTCATCGCGAGGCAAAGCGCGTTGGCCACGCGCGCGCCGTCGTGCAGCGGGAGCAGCGGGCGCAGCGCGGCCGCGCTGACCGCGGCAAGCGCGTAGAACAGCGGTGGGCGCTCGGCGGTTGGTGCGCCCGCGAGTTGCGGCGCGAGCCAGTCGCCGTGTCGCAGTACGTCATAGGCCGCTCCGAAGGTGGTCGCGTCGTCGGGCTTCCACGGGTCGTGGCCGAACAATCCGAGCAAAATCCACGCCGCGCACAGCAACACCAGCCCCGCCTGCTTGAGCGCGCGGTACGGTCCGGATGGCGACAGGTCGGACGCGTCGTTCGAATCAGCGATGGGATCGGCTAGAGGCATGGATAGTACGGGTCTGTCCAGCACACTAGTGGTTTATCGCGCGCGGCGCCACCGGCGCCGCCGGCGGCGCCGCCGTTCGCCGCCGAAACAAAAAAGGCAGCCGAAGCTGCCTCTTTTTGCATGCGCTGGAAGCCAGCCGTTTACGCCGACCTCGCCGCGCTTTTGCCTGCAGCGGCGGTTCTCTTGGCCGCAGGGGCGGCAGCCTTGGCCGACGGGGCCGCAACCTGCGGCGGCGGCGTCACCGGAGGCTTGGCCGCATACCGCTGGCGGAACTTCTCGACCCGGCCGGCGGTATCGACGATCTTCTGCTTGCCGGTATAGAAAGGGTGGCAGGCCGCGCACACCTCGACATGCAGCGGCTTCTGCACGGTCGAGCGTGTGGTAAACGTGTTTCCGCAGCTGCACGTCACCTGGATTTCGCTGTATTGCGGATGAATTTTCTCTTTCATCGAAAGGCCTCGGGGCGGACGCCTTACGCGTGCGCCGGTTTCGGCGGGTCCGGTCCCGGTCCGCGACGGCCGGGAAACCAAAGCCACGCCGTACAACCAATCATTATGATCGTTTGGACGTTGCAGTGCAACAGGCTATGGGGCCGCTGCCCCTGGGTGCGGCATAATGAGCGCCTGACCCCGGTCATCCCCACGCCGATCCCCAACGTTTAATTGGCGATGCACTGCTCGATCCGCAAGTCTCTGCTGCTGGCATCGCTCGTCGCGGCGACGGGCGCGGCCGCCGCGCCTGCCGCAACCGAACCCTGGGAAGGCAGCCTGGAGGCTTTCGCCGCGGCCGACAGCAGGCATGCTCCGGCCCCCGAAGGGGTGCTATTCGTTGGCAGTTCGTCGATTCGCCTGTGGGACGCTCTGGAGACGGACTTCGCCGCCCTCCCGATCGTCATCAAGCGCGGCTTCGGCGGCTCGACCCTCTCCGATTGCGTGCACTATCTGGACCGTCTGGTCATCCCGTACCGGCCGCGAACCGTCCTGGTGTACGCCGGCGATAACGACCTTGCCGAGGGGAGGACGGCGGCCGACGTGGCGCGCCAGTTCGGCGCGTTCGTGCGGGGGGTTCACAAGGCCCTGCCGGCGACGCGCATCGCGTTCATTTCGATCAAGCCCAGCCCCGCGCGCGCCGCGCTGCTGCCGGAGATTCGCCGCGCCAACGCGCTGGTCGAGCAGTTCGCGACCGCGCATTCAGGCGTCGACTATATCGACGTCTACACGCCGATGCTCGCCGCCGACGGTAGGCCCCGGGCAGAACTGTTCAAACCGGATGCGCTGCACCTCAACGCCAGGGGCTACGCGCTATGGAAATCGGTGATTTCGCGCTACGTGCATTGAGCGCGCCCCAGCTCCTCCTGGGATCGCCGCCGGGGCGAAACGCGATCGGCACGAATTCCGCGACCGCGTAGAGCGCGGCAAACGCGCCGACGAGCAGCACGATGTCGGCGATCCAGCTGCGATGATCGTAGCGGTCGCCGATAAAGGCGAGCGCCAGCAGGCATATCACCAGGTGCGCGCAGAACACCGGCAGCGACGCCGCGCCGAGCCGGGCCAGGAACGCCAGCGGCAGCCGCTGCGCCAGCCTCGTTCCGAAGTGCAGGACAAGCACCAGCAAAGCGAGAAAATTGAGCAGCCGCAGCGGCGCCAGGTGCCATTTGTCGAACAGCAGGTTGAGCTCGTTGCCGGTCGCGTGGGGGTAGGGCACCTGGCCGGCGACATGGCGCCAGACCAGGCAGACGGCCGCGATCGCGATCGCCGGCGCGATGGCCCATCGGGGTGCCGACAGCCCCCTGGCGCCGGAGGTGACCTTGAGCGAACCCAGCCACAGGCCGCCGACCCATACCCATTGCCATGCGAACAGTGAGAATGCCCCGGTTTCGGTCACGGGCAGGTCGAGCCCGATCGAGCCGGCGAGCGCTTCGTACAGTGCCCGTCCGGCGCCGAACTGGGCCGAACCCCACAAGACGGCGCTCAGCGCGACGATCGGCCACCAGCCGCGGCGCAGCGCGAAGCTCAACAGCAGCGGCGTCGCCGCGAGCAGCACGACGTACATCGGCAGGATGTCCAGCAGCGGCGGGTTGTACACCAGCAGCAGGCCGCCGGTGAGCGCGGTGGCCGGGTCCTTGCTGAAGAAGGACACGAGGTTGGTGATCGCCGGCTGTCCATGGCTGCGCGCGATCGCCGCGACGACGGTGAGCAGGAACAGTAGAAGGCCGATCTGGCAGGTGTAAAGCGCGCCGGCGCGGCGCCACAGCGCGCGTCGCATGGCGGGCAGGCCGTCCCGGCTCGCCCGCTCGGAGTAGATCCATCCGACCATGAACGCGGAAAGGAAGACGAATCCTTCCGCGGACGACACGTAACCGAGCGGCTGGCCCAACGGTGACGCGAAGCGGGTCGGCAGATGCGTCAGCGTCATCATGACCAGCATCAGGCCGCGCAGTGCATCGATGTCCAGCCGCCGCGTCATGTCAACCACCGTCAGACGCAATCTACTCTAAACTGAAGCGGACGGCGTTTGGTTCTGACAAGCCCGGGCGGGAGGAGGAGCTTCGCCGCCGGGCGCGCGGGACGGTCCCGCAGACGGCCGGCGGCATGCAGGGCGCGCTTCGAGCCGGCCGGCGGGCGAGGCGCTAACTGCCCCGTCGCATCGAGTCGAAGAATTCCGCGTTGTTCTTGGTCTGCTTGACCTTGTCGACCAGAAACTCGGTCGCTTCCAGCTCGTCCATCGGATAGAGGAGCTTGCGCAGCACCCAGACCTTCTGCAGCACGTCCTGCTTGAGCAGCAACTCTTCCTTGCGCGTGCCCGAGCGGTTGACGTTGATCGCCGGGTAGATGCGCTTCTCGGCCATCCGGCGGTCCAGGTGGATCTCCATGTTGCCGGTACCCTTGAATTCCTCGTAAATGACGTCGTCCATGCGCGAGCCGGTATCGATCAGCGCGGTGGCGATGATGGTCAGCGAGCCGCCTTCCTCGATGTTGCGCGCGGCGCCGAAAAACCGCTTCGGCCGCTGCAGCGCGTTGGCGTCGACGCCGCCGGTCAACACCGTGCCCGACGCGGGCACCACGGTGTTGTACGCGCGGGCGAGGCGCGTGATCGAATCGAGCAGGAT
Source organism: Casimicrobiaceae bacterium (assembly GCA_050742615.1). Lineage (GTDB taxonomy): Bacteria > Pseudomonadota > Gammaproteobacteria > Burkholderiales > Casimicrobiaceae > PALSA-1003. Next base: position 4,751 of record JBOIGD010000193.1, read on the forward strand.
GACGACGTCCTTCTTGTGCTCGACCAGACGCTTGGCCTTTTCGATCACCATTTCCGCGACCTGGACGTGGCGTGTCGCCGGCTCGTCGAAGGTCGAGGACACGACCTCGCCGCGAACCGAGCGCTGCATCTCGGTCACTTCCTCCGGCCGCTCGTCGATCAGGAGCACGATCAGCACGACGTCCGGATAGTTGGCCGCGATCGAATGCGCCAGGTGCTGCAGCATTACCGTCTTGCCCGACTTGGGCGAGGAGACGAGCAGGCCGCGCTGGCCCTTGCCGATCGGCGCGACGATGTCGATGATGCGGCCGGTGATGTTCTCCTCGGCCTTGATGTCGCGTTCGAGAATCAGCGGCTCGTCCGGAAACAGCGGCGTCAGGTTCTCGAACAGGATCTTGCTCTTGGCGTTCTCCGGCGGCTCGCCGTTGACCTTGTCGACCTTGACCAGCGCGAAGTAGCGCTCGCCGTCCTTCGGCGTTCGGATCTCGCCCTCGATCGTGTCGCCGGTGTGCAGGTTGAAGCGGCGGATCTGCGACGGCGAGATGTAGATGTCGTCGGTGCCCGCGAGGTAGCTGGTGTCCGGCGAGCGCAGGAAGCCGAAGCCGTCGGGCAGCACCTCGAGCGTGCCGTCGCCGAAGATGCTCTCGCCCTTCTTGGCCTGGTTCTTCAGCAGCGCGAAGATCAGGTCGTGCTTGCGCAACCGGTTGGCGCCGTCGATCTCGTTGGTATTGGCGATCTCGACCAATTCGGTGACGGGTTTGGACTTGAGGTCGGACAGGTGCATGGAGGGGGGGTGGGTTGCGGAAGAAACCGGACGGACTCCGGACAAGCCTGCGAACGAAGCCTGATGCAATAAACGGGAGGTTGGCGCCGGAGAGGCTGCAACAGCGCCGGTGACGACGCCCCGCGGCTGATACGCTCAGCGGGGCGCGTGCTTCAATGGCCTAGAAGCCTAGCGTGTTCAGATGTGGCTGTCAATAAAGGCGGTCAGCTGCGACTTGGACAGCGCCCCGACCTTCTGCGCGGCAACTTCGCCGTCCTTGAACAGGATCAGCGTCGGGATGCCCCGGATGCCGTACTTCGCCGGTATGTCCGGATTGGCGTCGATATCGAGCTTCGCCACGGTCAGCTTCCCCGCATAGCTCCTGGCGACGTCGTCCAGGATCGGGGCGATCATCTTGCACGGCCCGCACCATTCGGCCCAGTAGTCGACGAGCACCGGCGTGCCCGCCTTGAGTACGTCGCTGTCGAAAGTGGCGTCGGTAACGTGCTTGATGTGCTCATTCATCGTGATCCTCGCTGATGCGCTGTCGCGCCGCTGGTCTACCTGGAGGGTCGCTGCGTTCGCGGCCCGAAGCCTAAATTAGCGCAAAGCCCTGGCTGGCGCAAGCCGCGGCCTCTCCGACGCGATCCAACGCAGTTGGGGACGATTTGGTAAAATCCAAGTCTCGCGCGGCAAGGATCCGAAGGCGATGACCTACGTAGTGACCGAAAGCTGCATTCGCTGCAAGTATACCGACTGTGTGGATGTCTGCCCGGTCGACTGCTTCCGCGAGGGGCCCAATTTCCTGGTCATCGATCCCGACGAGTGCATCGATTGCACGCTCTGCGTCGCCGAATGCCCGGTCGAAGCGATCTTCGCCGAAGACGACGTTCCCGACGATCAGCAGCAGTTCAAGGCGCTGAACGCCGATCTGGCGAAGGTGTGGAAGCCGATCATCGAGCGCAAGCCGGCGCCGCCCGACGCGGACGAGTGGAAGACGGTCAAGATCAAGCTGCCGCTGCTCGAGCGCTGAGCGACCGCCTGCGCATGCGCGCCCGGTTTGACCGGCGCCGCCGCGGCCCCGTAAAATGGCTGAGTTTTTGCCGCCCGTGGCCTGGGCAGCGCATCGCGCCGCCTGCGGCGGCTCAACGAAAGCCGGTCAATGATCAGACTGCCCCTGCTTAGCGCCGTCGCGCTCGCGCTGCCGATGCTGGCGTCGGCCCAGGCGCCCGCACCCGCTGGCGACGCCGCGGCCGGCGCGCAGAAAATCGAGATGTGCATCGGCTGCCACGGCATTGTCGGCTGGCGCACCGCATTCCCCGAGGTGTACAAGGTTCCGAAGATCGGCGGCCAGCACGAAGCGTATATCGTCAAGGCATTGCAGGAGTATCGCGCCGCCGAGCGCACGCACCCGTCGATGAAGGCGATCGCGGCGACGCTGTCGGACAAGGACATCGCCGACCTGGCCGCGTACTATTCGCACGCGCTGTCGAAAACGGCCAGCAAATGACGGCGGAGCGCGGGATGAGAACCCTGGTGACGGCGTGCCTCGCGGCGGCGGTGCTGGGCGCGGCGGGGATGGCGTCGGCCGCCGATCTGAAGGCCGGCGAAGCGAAGGTCAAGGAAGTCTGCCAGGCCTGCCACGGCATGGACGGCAACAGCCAGAACGCCGACTATCCGAAGGTAGGCGGCCAGTACCCGGACTATCTGGCCAAGGCGCTGCGCGACTACAAGTCCGGCGCGCGCAAGAACCCGATCATGGGCGCGTTCGCTGGAACGCTGTCGAACGCGGATATCGATAACCTCGCCGCGTACTACGCGGCGCAGCCCGCGGTGGTGGCGACGACGCACTGAGCGCATCGACCGGCCGCGCCGGAGGCGCCTCGTTCGTTTGCGGCGTGCGACGCGTCGCTGCGGGGCCGGCATCGAACCGTGTGGCGCGAGTCCCCGGGCGCCAGACAAATTGGGCTCAGACGGTCTTGTGCCGGTACTCGCACAGGTCCGCGATGATGCATCGCGGGCACAGCGGCTTCCGCGCCAGGCACACGTAGCGACCGTGCAGGATCAGCCAGTGGTGCGCGTCGTGCCGAAATTCCTCCGGTGTGAATTTGACGAGCTTGCGCTCGACCTCGTCCGGATTGCGGCCGGGCGCGAGCCCGGTCCGATTGGCGACGCGAAAGATATGCGTGTCGACGGCGATCGTCGGCTGCCCGAAAGCGACGTTCAACACGACATTGGCGGTCTTGCGGCCGACGCCCGGCAGCCCGACCAGCGCCGCGTGGTCGGCGGGCACCTCGCCGCCATGCGCCTCGATCAATTGCCTGGACAGCGCGACGACGTTTTTCGCCTTGGTGCGGAAGAGCCCGATCGTGCGGATGTACGGGATCAGCCCGGCTTCGCCCAGATCGACGATCGCCTCCGGCGTGCGCGCGACGGGAAAAAGCTTCGCCGTGGCGAGGTTGACGCCCCTGTCGGTCGCCTGCGCCGAGAGCACGACGGCGACGAGCAATTCGAACGGGCTGCGGTAGCGGAGCTCGCTGCGCGGATGCGGATTCTGCGCGCGCAGGCGCTCGTAGATCGCGCGCCGCTTGACCGGATTCACGGACCGCCCAGCTCGGTGAGGCGCTTCAGGCGCGCCGGTTCGTTGGCCACGAACCAGGCGTCCTCACCGAGCGTTCGCGCGGCCTCAGCGAACCACGGCCTGGCGGCGTCGGCATGGCCGCGCGCGAGCTCGAGCTCGCCCATTTCCTCGAAGACATAGCCGTCGCTGCTGCCGTCCCTTTGGTGCTCGTCGACCAGTGCGCGCTGGATCGCCAGGGCTTCGTCGTATCGGCCGAGCGAGCGCAGCGCGCGGGCGATCATCCAGCGCGCCGTTCGTATCGCCACGACATCGCCGCGTGCCTCGCACAGCGGCAACGCCTTCTCGAAGTACTCGAGGGCGCGCGCATAGTCTCCCTGCTCGTGCAAGGTCCAGCCGATGTTGTTGTACAACGATGCGAGCCAGCCCCGCGCGCGCGGGTCGGGGCTGCGCTCGGCCATCGCCACGGCGTCGAGATTCCATCGCAGCCGGTCGGCGGGTTCCGCGGCGATACCGAGCATATGCGCGGCATCGATCGCCAGGAAGTCCTCGTGCGCGCTCTTCGCCAGCGCAAGCGCCGCCTCGAACAGCGGCAGCGCGCGCGCCGGCTGCTGCGACGAGTTGTAGACGCGTCCGCGCTCGAGCAGGTAGCGCATGCTGACGCGGGGTGCGCGGCCCGGCAGCGCTTGTTCGACTTCGTCGAGCGTCGCGCCGGCGGTGTCGAAGCGTCGCTGCAGACCCTGGGCGCGCGCGATCTGCGTCAGAAGCTCGAGCCGGGCGGCGGACCCGGCCGGCAGCGACCGGAGCTCGGCGCGGAAGCGCGCCTCGGACTCCGCCGGGCGCGCGAAGTCCCACCAACGGTCGAGCGCGGCGGTATCGAGCGTCGCGCCGGCGGCGTCGGGCTCTGTCGCGGTGGCCATGGCGAGCGAAAAGGCGAGCAGCGTGAGCGATGCCAGCGCGGCCAGCCGCCCTGTCATGCGTCGCGATCCCGCACGGCGGCGCGGCGCGCGCGGGCGCGAGCAAGCGCGTCGGCGACGGTTCTCCGGCGCTCCTCCGGCGTCGCCTCCACGAGCGCCAGCGCGGGGTCCTGCAGGAAGTGCTTGCCCGCTGGTCCGGCACGCCGGTCGCGACCGCGCACAAGCGGGTTCTGCGCGAGCCGCTCGTTGCGCGCGTCAAAACGCCCGCGCGCGGCCTGTGCATCGGCCTGCGTCCAGGCGCGCCCGGCGGGCACCATCGCGATGCAGTCGACCGGGCAGGGCGGCAGGCACAGCCCGCACCCGGTGCAGTGGCCGGCCAGCACGGTGTGCATCAGCCTGGCGGCGCCGACAATGGCGTCGACCGGGCATGCCTTGATGCACAAGGTGCAACCGATGCACGCCGCCTCGTCGATGCACGCGATCGCCGGCGGCTCGTGCGTCCCGAAGGCCGGATCGGCAGCGAGCGGCGCCACATCGAGCAGCGCGGCGAGCGCGGTGATCGTCGCCTCGCCGCCCGGCGGGCAGCGGTTGATCGGCACCTTGCCGGCGGCGATGGCCTCGGCGTACGGCCGGCATCCCGCGTGGCCGCAGCGCCGGCATTGCGTCTGCGGCAACAGCGCGTCGATGCGGTCGGCCAGCGCGGCGGCGGTAGTGCCCATGGCGTCATTCTACCGGCGCGGTGATGCGACGCCGATGCGCACGGGCGACTGGGCGTCGGGATTCGCGCCAGGCTTTGCTCGCCGTCCGGCGGTGCAGCGGCGTTGCGGCTCGCGCGGCCGTGGCCGACAATGGAATTTGCGCCCGACGCGAATCATGACCGTCCATCGTCACTCCGAAGCGAAAACGCATGGCCCCGCCGCGACCAGGCCGCCATCGCACGAACGGCGCGCGCTGCAGATTGCCGTGGCGGCGACGGTCGGCTTCGCGCTCGTCGAAGCGGCAGGGGGCTGGATCGCCGGCTCGCTGGCGCTGCTCGCCGATGCCGGGCACATGGTGACCGATGCCGCGGCGCTGGGCATCGCGCTGCTCGCGCAGCACGTCGCGCGGCTGCCGCCTTCGCGTCGCGCCAGCTACGGCTACGCGCGGGCCGAGGTTATCGCTGCGTTCATCAACGCGCTGCTGATGCTCGCCGTCGTCGTCGGCATCGCGGTCGAGGCGGTGCGGCGTCTGCTCGCCCCGACGCCGGTCGCCGGCGGCGTGGTGATGCTCATCGCCGGCACGGGGCTCCTGGTCAACATATTCGCCGCGTGGAGCCTTTCGCACGGGCATGGGCTCAACACCCGCGCCGCTCTGCTGCACGTCAGCGGCGACATGCTCGGTTCGGTGGCGGCGATCGTCGCCGGCGCGGTCGTCGCCGCGACCGGGTGGATGCCGATCGACCCGATCCTGTCGCTGCTGGTCGCGGTCCTGGTGCTCCGCTCGACGTGGCTCCTGCTCAAGGCGTCGACGCATGTGCTGATGGAAGGCGTTCCCGCGCATCTGTCGTACGAGGAGATCGGCCGCGCGCTCTCGCACGTGGCCGGCGTCGCGGCGGTGCACGACTTGCACGTCTGGCAAATGACCAGCGACAGGACGGCGATGTCGGCGCACCTGCTGATCCGCGACGCGCAGGCCTGGCCGCAGATCCTCGCCGCGGCGCAGCGCCTGCTGGCCGAGCGGTTTCGCATCGATCACGTGACGCTGCAGCCGGCGTGGCACGCTCCGCCCGCCGACAAGCGCGTCATTCCGCTGACCCCTGTCGCAAACGACGACAAGCCGCACATGCACTGACGTCGTCGCTCAGAGCCAGCGGATCTTCCTGAACCAGAGGTAGAGTCCGAAGTCGATGGCGGCCATCAAGGCCAGCGACAGTGGATAGCCGTATTGGAAATCATACTCCGGGATGTTCTTGAAATTCATGCCGTAGATTCCGGCGATCAGCGTCGGCACGGCGATGATGGCGGCCCATCCGGCGAGCTTCTTGGTGACCTCGGTCTCGCTCAGGTTGATCATGCCCAGGTTGACCTGGATGGCGGTCGCCTGCATGTCGCGAATGCCCTCGATCGAGGCGTGCAGGCGCTGCAGATGGTCGAATACGTCGCGGAAATATTCGCCCATGCCGGCGCAAATGCGCGGCACGCGGCCCCCGTAGAGCTTGCCCACCGCCTCCATCAGCGGGTCGACCGCGTGCTTGAGCGTCATCAGCTTGCGTTTGAGATCGTACAGGGCCTCGATGTTGGACCGGGCCGTGTTGCGGATGAAGATCTGCTCTTCGATCGTCTCGAGCCCGTCTTCGAGCGTCTCGAGGATCGGAAAATAGCGGTCGACGACCTTGTCCATCAACGCATACAGGACGTACGCCGAGCCATGCATCAGCAGGTCGGGCTCGTTTTCGCTCCGCGCGCGCACGTCGGCGAAACCGCGCTCGGTGCCGACGCGAACCGAAAGCACGTAGTTGGGACCGACGAAGATGTCGATTTCACCGACGTGCAGCTCGTCGTCGCGCATCTCGACCGCGTGCAGCACGGCGAACAGCGAATCGCCGTATTCCTCGATCTTGGGCCGCTGGTGGCCATGGCGCGCATCCTCGATCGCGAGGCCGGGCAGATCGAACTCCTGCCGCATCTCCTCGAGCTCTTCGGGCGAGGGATCCTTGAGCCCCACCCAGACGAAGCAATCGGGACGCTTGACATAGTCGCTGATCGCCTCCTTCGGGATGTCGGCGAGCTTCTTGCCCTCCTGGTAGGCGACGCAGTTGACCAGCATGATCGGGGCTTTCGCGGTGGATGGCCGATGATAGCGGCCCGTGCCGGCGATTGCCACCGCGTCGATGCAAGTTCGCGTCGGCCGCGTCGCCGGCCGTTGCCGACGGGCCCCGCGGAATTGGCGCTGTCCGCCGCAGCGGGTAACATGACGCCCTCTCCCCGCCGCGCGCAGGCGCTGCCGCATGATCATCGAGTCGCTGCTCGACACCGATCTGTACAAGTTCACGATGATGCAGGTCGTGCTGCACCATTTTCCCGGCGCGCAGGTCGAGTACCGGTTCAAGTGCCGGACGCCGGGCGTCGACCTGACGCCCTACCTCGGCCAGATCGAGCGCGAGATCGCAGCGATGTGCGAGCTGCGCTTCACGCACGAGGAGCTCGAGTACTTGCGGCGCTGGCGCTTCCTCAAGAGCGACTTCGTCGATCTGCTCGAGCTTTTCCAGCTCGACCAGCGCTTCATCCGCCTGACGCGGTCGACGGCGCCCGGCGAGATCGACATCGCGATGAAGGGCCCCTGGCTGCACACGATCCTGTTCGAGGTGCCGGTGCTCGCCATCGTCAGCGAAGTCTACTTTCGCGAGACGATAGCCAGCCCCGATCTGGCCGAGGGCCGTCGCCGGCTCGCCACCAAGGTCGCCCAGATCAACGGCGTGCCCGATCCGGAGTTTCGCATCGCCGACTACGGCACCCGTCGCCGGTTTTCACGGATCTGGCAGGACGAGGTGGCGCGTACGCTCAAGGAGGGTATCGGCGCCAAGTTCGTCGGGACCAGCAACGTCAAGCTCGCCTTCGAGCACGGCCTGACTCCCCTGGGGACGATGGCGCACGAATACCTGCAGGCTTGCCAGGCGGTCGGCCCGCGCCTGCGCGATTCGCAGGTGTTCGCGTTCAACACCTGGGCGCGCGAATACCGCGGCGACCTGGGGATCGCCCTGTCCGACGTCTGCGGCATGGACGCCTTCCTGCGAGACTTCGACTTGTTCTTCTGCAAGCTTTTCGACGGCGTGCGCCACGATTCGGGCGATCCGTTCGAATGGGGCGAGAAACTGATCGCGCATTACCAGAAGATGCGCATCGACCCGCGGTCGAAAGCGATGGTCTTCTCCGACTCGCTCAACGTGCCGCTGGCGATCCGCCTGTTCGAGTACTTCAAGGGCCGCAGCCAGACCGCGTTCGGCATCGGCACCAATCTCACCAACGACCTGGGCTACGATCCGCTGCAGATCGTGATCAAGATGACCCGCTGCAACGGCCAGCCGGTGGCCAAGATCAGCGACGAGCCCTCCAAGGCGATGGACTACGACCCGTCGTACGTCGCCTACCTGCGCGAGGTCTTCGAGGTGCCCGAGCACGTGGCGGCCGCGGAGGAGGGGTTCGACGCGGAATGACTCGGTCCTGCCGGCCACGGCCCGGCGCCGACGGTCAATCCTGCTCGCGCAGCGCGGCCTCGTACGCGGCGAGCACCGCCGCGCTCGCGCAGGCGAACACGACGCGCCGGAGCGCGTCCAACCGGCCGAACCCCCGCACCGACCGCACCGCGATCGGCACCGCCAGCTCGAGCGGATACCCGTACGCGCCGCAGCTTATCGCCGGAAACGCGATCGTGGCGAGCCGGTGCTCCACCGCGAGCTCGAGCGAGCGGCGGTAGCACGAGGCCAGGTCCTGCGCCTCGCCATGGACGCCACCGCGCCAGACCGGTCCGACCGTGTGGATGACGTGGCGCGCCGGCAGACGATGGCCGCTCGTGATCTTTGCCTCGCCGGTCGGGCAGCCGCGCAAGGTCCGGCAATCGGCGAGCAACCCCGGCCCCGCGGCGCGGTGAATCGC
>JBOIGD010000194.1:0-6932 GCA_050742615.1 Casimicrobiaceae bacterium
ACGCAGTACGTCTACGACGTGGCCAACGATGCCCTGGTCGGTTGGTCCGCGTCTCCGCGCGTGGCGGGTGGCGACACGGTGCCCGGCACCACGCGCGAGACCTGGCTGCTGCCACTGTCCACGCTCAAGTGGACCAGGGCGGCAAGTGTCGCCGCGGGAAACACGGTTCCTGATGACGCCGTGTACGTCGCCTATGCGATGGTCTACGATCCCGTGCGAGGTCAGACGATCCTGCACACGCTGAACAACTCGGGCAACTACGACCCGTCCACGTGGGCTTATCGCTACCCCTCTACGACAGCCCCACCGCCACCGCCGCCTCCGCCGCCGCCTCCACCGCCACCGCCGACGACGACGCCGGCCGGGGCAACGCCGACATACACCGGCGTCATCACTTCGTTTCCGCTGCCTGCCCTGGCGGGCGCGCCCTATTCGACGCTGCAAAACAGCAAGCACACCAACATGGCGTACTCGCCGGTGACCAACCGGCTTTACGTCTCGGGCGGTGACTGGCTGTATTCGGCAACGGACGGCACGTGGTCGATGAGCATGGTCGACGGAAGCTGGCGCCAGGATGTGGGATTTCCCGTCTATCCAACCTTGCCTGCGCCGCATGCCGCCCAGGACGAGATGGGCTTCACATGGGACGCCAGCCGGCAGAAGTTCCTCTTCTGGCCAGGGGTCTATTACGCCTACGAACCCAAAGGCACACCCATCCTCGAATACGCCAAGGGGTTGTGGTATTTCGATCCCCTCACCAACGTTTGGACGCAAGAGCTCCGCCTGTTCGGCAACTATGGCGATTGGACCGGAGATCCGTTCGGCGGCGTCTACGACGAGGTCAACGATCAGCTCGTCGTGCTGGGCGACGATTCGGGCGGGTTCGTGGCGCGACGCTGGAGCGTCAGGGACCTGGTGAGGCTTCCCGACCTCGCGATCGCGCTGAACCGACCCAAGGGATTTTCGACCTACTACACGCGGTCGGAGTACGCAAAGATCGGCCGCTACGTCTACGTTGCCGGCTACTCGACCGACGGTACGGCGCTGAAGATTCCCAGGTTCTGGCGCTGGCATCTCGACGACCACACGTTCCAGGAATTGGCTGCGCCGCCGGTGGACGGAACATGGCTTCACGATCTCGAGATCCGCCTCGCTTCGTCGCACGGCAAGGTCGTCTGGCCGTTGATGAGCGGCCCCGATGGCGAGCTGCACGGCATCTACGTCTATGACCCGGCGACCAATGTCTGGTCCGTCGATCGGCAGGTGCCTTCATATGGCAACTTCATCGGCAATGCGGTGACCAGCCTGCCCGATGGCCGCGTGGTCTTCTCCGGAGGAGTCTACGGGCGTCACCAGACGCATATCTGGTTCTACGAAGCCAAGCAGTGAGGCATCGGAGCCACCGTGCTCGACCACCGCGCCAGCGCCGCCACGAGCAACGTCGTCAAGCGGGCGTCGATGCCGCGATCGCCCCGGCGGCAAGGTCGCGATAACGCAGCGCGAGGTAGGAGTGCATCAGCTCGTTGCCGGTGTAGGTCCGCCGGAATTCGTCGGCGTCGATCAGTTCGAGCCACGCCAGCGGTGACGACTTGCGCACGCCGCGCCAGCGCAGTCGGCGCAGCATGCGCTGCGCCCGTTTGGCGGCCGGGCGCAATCCGGCATGCTCGAGCGTCCGTATCATGGCGCTCATGCCGGCGCCGTGATCCCGATTGGGCGGCGTCACGGGCATCACCTGTCGCCGCCGCGCGAATTCAAAGTACAGATTCCTGCCGAGACGCAGATCCACCGGGATTCGCGACCAGAAATCCATCAGCTCGTGATCGAACAGCGGCAACCTCCAGTCGAAGCCGAAGCTTTCGTAGACCCGGACCGAGTTGCAGATGAACTTGGCCTGGCGCTCCTGCAGATCCCAGCGCTCGAAGGCATCCGCGGCCGCTTCGGCCGAGCAATCGCCGATCGGACCGACGACCGACTCGATGCGCCGGTCGAGCGAGCTTCGAAGCGCCGACTGCCGATCGAGCGGCCAATCCCACAGCGCATAGTGCGCCGCCTGCAGTGAGTCGAGCAGTTCCCGACGCGTAATCGTCGTCCGCCGTGCAAACGATTTCGGGATATGACTGCCGGCGAGAAAATCCCCGGAATGCCCGGGGACGAAAACGCTGCCCCGGGGAATGCGCTCGTCGCGCTGCAGCTCGAGCACCGCCGGCCAGTCCTGGATGTGTGGCACCGAGGTGAGGTTGCCGGCGCCGTGAAAATAACCGGCGAACGAATCGGTGGCCGTCCATGCCTGCCACCGCTGCGCCGAATACGGCACGAACTCCCAGCGGAACCCGAGGTAGCGCGCCAGCTCCTGCGACGTGCGCGATTCCCAGTTGCCCGGAATGCCGTAGCTGTAGCAAACGACGTCACGCGCGCCCAGGTCGCGCAGCGCCACGCCGATCAGCCGGGAGTCGTAGCCGCCGCTCAGCGGCACCACGATGGTTCGCCCGCCGACGCTCTCCATCAGGCGGCGAAACACGCCTTCATGCACGTTTTCGAGCTCGGCGATCAGGCGGGAGACTTCTGCCTCGACGAAATCGCGATGCTGAAACCGGTGATAGCGGTGGCGCTCGAGCGGGGGTTCGCGCGTCGAATCGAAACGGATGAGCTCGCCGGCTTCGATCTGGAACACGTCCTTGCCCAGGGTTTCCCTGCCCGTGACGTATCCGGCCAGGCGAAATTCGCTGTCGGCGACCGGATCGATTCCGGCTTCCGTGGCCGGCAGCAGGCGGTAGGCATCATCGCTCAGATGAGTGCCGTCGCTGCGTGGCGCATAGAAAAGCGGAATGCTCCGGATGCGGTCCACCGCGGCCAAGGTGCGTCCCTCGCGCACGGTAACGGCGGCGAAGCAGCCGTTCGTGCGGCTCACCATTTCCATCCACGCCGCATCGGTCGTGCATGCCTCGAGCGAGGCTGCAAGCTCCTCCGCGGTACGCGAGCGATGATCGAGGTGTCCGCCGCCGCGCACCTGCGACCCGCCTGCCCGTGCCCAGCCCCGGGCCTCAAGCTCGATGCGATTCATCGCGTCGGCCGCCCTTGCTGCCCACCCCGTTCATCGATGGGCTTCGATGGCCCTGGCATAGGCATCGAACCACTCGTCGCGCACTTTGGGCCACGCATAGCGTTCGACGGCTTCGATGCCGGCGGCTCGCAATCGCAGTGCGAGCTGCCGATCGCCGAGCACGCGGATGATGGCGTTCGCCATGGCGACCGGCTCACCGGGGGGCACCAGCAGCGCGGTCGCCTCGTGCTCGACGACATGCGGGATGCCGCCGACGTTGGTGCTGACGATCGGCACGCCGCTCGCCATCGCCTCCAGCAGCGAGATGGGCATGTTGTCGACGCGTGACGCGTTGACGACGATGCCGGCCGCGCGGTAGAGCGCCGGCAGCTCAGCGTTGTCGAGACGGCCGGTAAAGCGGACTCGTTCTGCGATGCCCAGCTGGGCCGCGAGCTCTTCGAGCGCGGCGCGATCGGGACCGGACCCGGCGACGGTCAGTCGCGCATCCGGATACCGGGCGCCGACCAGCGCGAACGCGCGTAACGCGGTGGCGATGTCGTAGATCGGCTCGAGATTCCGCGTGACGAGGAGCTGCGCCTGCGCCGGCAGCACATCGGCGGGGCGGAACGCGTCCAGGTTGACGATGTTGGGAACGACGCCTGTCGCTATCCCGTACTTGGCGAACACGGCGTATAGGTACCCGGACGGCACCGCGACAACACCGGCGCGTGCGAGCGTGGGCCGCACGAGGGGGAACTGGCGCGCGAAAAATGCATCCGCGTCACCGCCTCGATAGTTGACGACGGTCGGCACCTTGCGAAGCCAGGCGATCCATATCGCCGGCGCCGCGAACAAATGCCAGGCCCAGCCGGAATTGGCCATCACGTGCACGAGCTCGGCGTCGCGAATCGCGCGTTGCAGTCGCCACAGGTACGGCAGCAGGCGAACGAACGCGCGCACGCCGCGCACTCCGGCGACCCAGCCCGGCCGATACGGCGCATTGACCTGGACGACCTTGACCGCGCAACCCTCGCGGGACAACAGGCCCGCAAGCTGGCGCGTCTGATTGGCCATGCCCCCGGAAGGCGGCGGCAGCGGCCCGACCAGCACGATCGAGCGCGGTGCCGTCGCCAGCGCGCGCCGATGGTCGCGGGCACTTGCGGCGACGACGTTCACGGTGCTGCAATCTCGATCCGCGTAAACAGATTGCGCGCGAGTCGGAGGCCCCACCGCGCCGTCGAACGATCCCAGGGAGTGAACCGGGGCAGCTGATGCAGCGGGTCGCCCCTTTGGGCCGCGCCGGCCGCGGTCGACACGGCGGCGGCGAATCCCAGCTGCTTCGCCATGCGCACGTGCGCGCCGGCATAGTCGACATCCGGCTTGCCGTTCGGGTACGCAAAAAGCCTGACCGGCTGACGGACGATCGCCTCCAGCGCATCGCGCCCATCGGCGATCTCACGCCGCGCCGCCGCCTCGTCGAGCCTGGCCAGAATCGGATGGGTCACCGTGTGGCCGCCGATGGTCATCCCCGCCGCGGCGACGCTTCGAAGCTGGTCGCCGGTCATCATCAAGTCGTCGGGCAACGCGACTTTCGCCTGCGCCGCTATGGTGTCGACGCGGGCTTGCCGCTCATCCCGCGGCAGATACTTGAGCAGCGCCAGGATGGCGCCGATCGCCACTTTGCGCTGTTGGGGCGAACCGATCGCATGCTTTCCCAGTCCCTGGGCCGACAGATCGAGCTCGGGGCCGGCAGCCCCACGCAGGGCCTCGATGACGGTGTCGTTCCACATGCGCCCACCATCGAGAAATCCGGTCGCGACAAAAAACGTCGCCGGCAGCGCGAGCCGTTGAAGGATCGGCAGCGCCACCGTCGCGTTGTCCGCATAGCCGTCATCGAAGGTGATGGCCAGGGCGCGCGCGGGAACCGAGCCTCGATCGAGCGCTGCGGACGCTTCGTCGAGCGCAAGCACGTTGAACCAGTTGCGCACGCACTGCAGGCAGTCGGCGAACGCCGCGGCGTGCATCTCGTTGGGAAAGAGCTCATCGGGCGCCGCGCGTACCCGATGAAAAATCAGGATCGTCAACCGCCCCCGCGACCCGGCCGGCGACAATGCGCCGATGAGCGGGCGCAGCCACGATGCCGTGCTCCGGGTCGACGCGGCCCGCGAGGCAATGTCCTCGCCACTGTCATCCATGGCTGCGCGCCAGGACCTGCCAGCACAGTTGCCCGGCCAGCACAGCGGCAAGGGCCAGGCTCGACACGGCCGCCATGACGACCCGGCGGCGCAGCGCTTCCATGCGCGCGATCGCGCGCTCGTTTTCGGGTGTGGCGAATATCATCAGGGACGGCAGGCGGCCCAGGATGCTGTCGAGGCGGTGGGCAAGACGCCCGGATAAGGTGCGGAGCAGCCCAAGCCGTTCACGGCTGATGACGTCGTTGCCCCACCACAGGTACCACTCGTTGGCGCCCCGACGATAGTAGTCGAGGAGCTTGTCGAAGTGGGGAAAGCCCAGGCGGCCCGGGGCGGCGCGCCGGAATTCGATCGACGCCGGGTCGGCGATCAGTGCGCTGCGCAATGCCAGCGCATCGACAGGCGTCTCGGTGCCGGTCAGCACCGCGTAGACGTTATTGTGCACGTCCAGCAACGCCCATCGGGCTCGGTCGCGGTCGTAGATCTCGACCACCGTATGCCCGTGGCCGCCGAATCCGTCGAAGGAGAAAGCCCACTGCCGGCAGAACAGGCCGGCGCTGCGCGCGGCGGCCAGATAGACGCGAACGTAGTCCGCGCAATATCCGTAGCCGGCCACGATGCCCTTGAACGTCGTCGCGAGATCCGCCCGAATCCCACCCTCATGCTGCGAATGCTGCACCAGCATCTGCACCAGCGCGAGCGCCCGCTGCCAGTCCGCCAAGAGCTTGCCGACGCCCGCCGCTTCCACCGCGTCCTCGATTGCGGTCGGGGCGCGCATCCGCTCCGACCTGAAGTCTTCCGGCACCGCCGCCGGGGTCCAGCTGAAGTCCTGCGGGCGACCGCGTCGCAGCAGGAACGCGTTGCGCACGCGCACGGCCTGCGCGTACGGCAACGTCAGATTGGCCAGCCAGACGAGTGCGGCAAGCAGCGCGATCGCGGCGGCGATGATCAGGTCGCCGCCATTCACCAGCACAGCCCCACGTACTGTCCGCGAAGGCCCTTGCGGTCGGCGATGTGGACCAGGTCGACGATGGTCTGGCCGGGCCCGACGTCCCGCGCCAGCGCGGCGACGACGCCTGCGTCGGCGAGCCCGACGACGAGGACGTCGGATGCGGTGATCACTTCGGCGATGTCGTTGCGAATCAGCGAGCCGATGTGCGGCAAATGCTGCTCGATGTAGCGGCGGTTGGCGCCGAGCAGGTTCGACAAATGCACCTCCGGATCGTAGACCAGGATGCTGCAGCCCTTGCCGATGAAATGCTCGGCCAGCAGCACCAGCGGGCTTTCGCGCAGGTCATCGGTGCCGGTCTTGAACGACAGCCCGATCATGCCGATCCTGCGCTTGCCCGTCGCCGCGACCTTGGCGATTGCATGGTCGATGTGCGCCCGGTTCGAGCTCGCGATCGAGCCTTGCATCGGCAACTCGATGTCATGCGTCTTCGCCAGATGCATGGTCGCGCGCAGGTCCTTCGGCAGGCACGATCCGCCGTACGCGAATCCGGGCTTCAGATACGCCGGGGAGATGTTGAGCTGGCGATCCTTGCACACCAGCCCCATGACCTCGAACGGATCGACGCCCAACGCTTCGCACAGCCGCGCCGTCTCGTTGGCGAAGGTGATCTTGAGCGCGTGAAAGTTGTTGCAGGTGTATTTCGCCATTTCCGCGGCGCGGATCGAGGTCACGTGGAACTCGCACGGCA
>JBOIGD010000195.1:0-11580 GCA_050742615.1 Casimicrobiaceae bacterium
GACTACCCGCGCACACGCCCCGGAATGCCCAACCACGAGCCGCGCGGCTGCTCGCGCGGCGCGTCCTATATCTGGTACCTGTACAGCGCCAATCGCCTCAAGCATCCGATGGTGCGCGGGCGGCTGGTGCGCCTGTGGCGCGAAGCGCGCAAGACGCTCGGCCCCGTCGAAGCGTGGGCGTCGATCGTCGAGGATCCGGTCAAGGCGAAGGATTACAAGTCGATTCGCGGGCGCGGCGGCTTCGTGCGCGTCAACTGGGACGAGGCGACCGAGATCGTCGCCGCGGCGAACATCCACACGATCAAGCGCTATGGCCCCGATCGGGTGTGCGGCTTTTCGCCGATCCCCGCGATGTCGATGGTGTCGCATGCGTCCGGCGCGCGCTACCTGTCGCTGATCGGCGGCAGCCTGCTGTCGTTCTACGACTGGTATTGCGACCTGCCGCCGTCGTCGCCGCAGACGTGGGGAGAGCAGACGGACGTCCCCGAGTCCGCCGACTGGTACAACTCGCAGTTCATCATCGCGTGGGGATCGAACGTGCCGCAGACGCGCACGCCCGATGCGCACTTCATGGTCGAAGGACGCTACAACGGCACCAAGGTCGTGGCGATCACCCCGGATTACTCCGAAGTCGCGCGCTTCGGCGACGTGTGGCTGCACCCGAAGCAAGGCACCGATGCTGCCGTCGGCATGGCGATGGGACACGTGATCCTCAAGGAGTTCCACGTCGATCGCCAGGTGCCTTATTTCGACGACTACGGACGCCGCTACACCGACCTGCCGTTACTGGTGCGGTTGCGCAAGGACGGCGAGCGCTACGTTCCCGATCGCTATCTTCGCGCGTCCGATTTCTCCGACCACCTCGGCGCGCGCAACAGCGCCGAATGGAAGACCGTTGGTTTCGACGAGGTCACCGACAAGATCGTCGCGCCGCAGGGTTCGATCGGCCATCGTTGGGGCAAGGACATCGAAGCCGATCTCGGCAAATGGAATCTCGAGCAGAAGAACGGGGTCGACGGCCGCGACGTGCGGCTTGTGATGTCCCTGATCGACGGTCGCGACGACGCACTGCCGGTCGCGTTCCCGTACTTCGGCGGCACGCTGCGCGAGCACTTTCCTGAAAACGACCAAGGCGCCGACGTACTGGTGCGCAAGGTTCCGGCGCGGCGCGTCGCCACCGCCGAAGGCCACGTCTACGTGGCGACGGTGTTCGACCTGATGTGCGCCAATTATGGCGTCGATCGCGGCCTTGGCGATGGCTGCGCGCGCTCTTATGATGACGACGTCCCCTACACGCCGAAATGGCAGGAGAAGATCACCGGCGTCGACGCCGGCAAGCTGATCGCCGTGGCGCGCGAATTTGCGCAGACAGCCGAGAAGACCAGGGGCCGGTCGATGATCATCATCGGCGCCGGCGTCAACCACTGGTATCACCAGGACATGATCTATCGCGGCGCAATCAACATGCTGATGCTGTGCGGCTGCGTCGGCGTGTCAGGCGGTGGCTGGGCGCACTACGTCGGGCAGGAAAAGCTGCGGCCGCAAACCGGCTGGCAGGTGCTGGCGTTCGCCACCGACTGGATACGCCCGCCGCGGCACATGAACGGCACGTCGTTCTTCTACGCGCATTCGAACCAGTGGCGCTACGAGAAGATCGACGTGCGCGGGCTGCTGTCCCCACTCGCCGATTCCGCGCGCTATCCTGGGTCGATGATCGACTTCAACGTGCGTTCCGAGCGCATGGGGTGGTTGCCGTCGGCGCCACAGCTTTCCGCCAACCCGCTGCAGGTCGCGAAGGATGCCGCGAAGGCCGGTGTGAGCGTGCGCGACCACGTCACCAAGGGACTGCAGGACGGCATGCTGAAGATGGCCTGCGAAGACCCGGACAATCCGGTCAACTTTCCACGCAACCTCTTCCTGTGGCGCTCGAACCTGCTCGGTTCATCGGGCAAGGGTCACGAGTACATGTTGCGCCATTTGATGGGCGCGCAGCATGGCGTGCTGGGTCCCGACATCGGCGAGACCGGCGAGCCGCGGCCGCAGGAAGTCGCCTGGCGCGACAAGGCGCCGGAAGGCAAACTGGATCTTCTCACCGTGCTCGACTTCCGCATGTCGACTACCTGCCTTTACGCAGACGTGGTGTTGCCGACGGCCACCTGGTACGAGAAGAACGATCTCAACACCACCGACATGCACCCGTTCGTGCATCCGCTATCGGCGGCCGTCGACCCGTCGTGGGAAGCGAAGAGCGACTGGGAAATCTACAAGAAGATCGCGCAGCAGTTCTCGCGCCTCACGGAAGGGTACCTGGGCGTCGAGCAGGATGTCGTGCTGCAGCCGATCATGCACGACACCCCGGGCGAAATCGCCCAGGCGCTCGACGTCAAGGACTGGAAGCTCGGCGAATGCGAGTTCATCCCGGGCGTCACCGCGCCGAACATCATCGCAGTCGAGCGCGATTATCCCAATACGTACAAGCGTTTCACCGCACTCGGGCCGCTGATCCGCAAGCTGGGCAACGGCTCCAAGGGAATAACCTGGCCGATGGAGGACGCCGTCGACGGACTGGGTGCGCTCAATCGGTTGGTCACCGAGGAGGGAACGACGAAGGGGCTGCCGCGGATCGACAGCGACATCGATGCCGCCGAGACGATCCTCTACCTGGCGCCGGAGACCAATGGTCAGGTCGCGGTCGGTGCGTGGGTGGAAATGTCGAAGCAGACCGGGCGCTCGCATCGACACCTGGCCGAGACGCGCGAGGACGAGAGAATCCGCTATCGCGACATCCAGGCGCAGCCGCGCAAGGTGATCACGTCGCCGACCTGGTCGGGAATCGACAGCGAGGAAGTGAACTACACGTCGAGCTACACCAACGTCAACGAGCTGATTCCGTGGCGCACGCTAACCGGCCGCCAGCAGTTCTACCAGGATCATCGATGGATGCGCGATTTCGGCGAGGGGCTGTGCGTGTACAAGCCGCCGGTGGACACCCGCAGCGTGGCGTCGGTGCGCGCGCAGAAGTCGAACGGCAACACGGAGATCGTGCTCAACTTCATCACGCCGCACCAGAAGTGGGGCATCCATTCGACGTATACCGACAACCTGATCATGCTGACGTTGTCGCGCGGCGGACCGATCGTGTGGATTTCCGAAACCGATGCGACGCGCGCCGGAATCGTCGACAACGATTGGATCGAGGCCTACAACGCAAACGGCGCGCTGACCGCGCGTGCGGTGGTGAGCCAGCGCGTCAATTCGGGCATGTGCATGATGTACCACGCGCAGGAAAAGACCGTGAACGTCCCCGGCTCGGAAACCACCGGCAATCGCGGCGGCATCCACAATTCGATGACGCGCACCGTGCTGAAGCCGACCCACATGATCGGCGGCTACGTACAGCTCGCCTACGGTTTCAACTACTACGGAACCGTTGGCTCCAACCGCGACGAGTTCGTGATTCTGCGCAAAATGGCCAACGTCGACTGGATGGACCGGCCGCTCGCCGTGGAGGCAACCTGACATGCGTTCGCGCCGTCTGCATCCGCAACCATGTTTTCCAGCGTCGGACGCGTCGCGCCGCCGCATGACGATCTCAGGGAAAAATCGATGAAAGTCCGCGCACAGATCGCGATGGTGATGAACCTCGACAAATGCATCGGATGCCACACGTGCTCGGTGACCTGCAAGAACGTCTGGACTTCGCGCAGCGGCACGGAATACGCGTGGTGGAACAACGTCGAGACCAAGCCGGGAATCGGATATCCCAAGGACTGGGAGAATCAGGAGAAATGGAAAGGCGGCTGGGAGCGCAAGGCGGGCGGCGGCATTCGGCTGAAACAGGGCAGCAAGCTCGGTGTGCTGCTCAAGATTTTTTCCAACCCGCATCTGCCGGAGATCGACGACTACTACGAGCCATTCACGTTCGACAATGACTTCCTGCAGTCGGCGCCGGAGATGCAGACGTCGCCGGTCGCGCGTCCCGTCTCCATCCTCACGCAAAAGCGGATGGAAAAGATCGAATGGGGCCCGAACTGGGAAGAAATCCTGAGCGGTGAGTTCTCCAAACGCTCGAAGGACCAGAACTTCGCCGACATCGAAAAGGAAATCTACGGTGAGTTCGAGAACACGTTCATGATCACGCTGCCGCGGATCTGCGAGCATTGCCTCAATCCGGCGTGCGTCGCGTCGTGTCCGTCGGGTTCGATCTACAAGCGTGAGGAAGACGGCATCGTACTGATCGACCAGGACAAGTGCCGCGGCTGGCGCATGTGCGTGTCGGGATGCCCGTACAAGAAGATCTACTACAACTGGACCACCGGGAAGGCGGAGAAGTGCATCTTCTGCTACCCGCGCATCGAAGCCGGCCAACCGACGGTGTGCTCCGAAACTTGCGTCGGGCGCATCCGCTACCTCGGCGTGATGCTCTATGACGCCGATGGCATCACCGAGGCCGCGTCGGTCGAGAATCCGCAGGATCTCTACCAAGCGCAGCTCGACATCTTCCTCAACCCCGACGATTCCGCCGTGCAGGCGCAGGCACGCGCCGATGGCGTCCCCGAGAAATGGCTGGAGGCCGCGCGCAGGTCGCCTGCGTACAAGATGGCGATCGACTGGAAGATCGCGTTCCCGCTGCACCCCGAGTACCGGACGCTGCCGATGGTCTGGTACGTGCCGCCGCTGTCGCCGATCAATGCGCGCGTCGGCTCGGGCAAGCTCGCCGAAGTCGACGGCCTGCCGGATGTCCGCAGCCTGCGCATTCCGGTGCGCTACCTCGCCAACCTCCTGACCGCCGGCAAGGAAGAGCCAGTGGTGCTCGCGCTCGAGCGGCTGCTGGCGATGCGCGCGTTTTTCCGCGAGCGGCAACTCGAAGGCAGCGACAACCTCGGCATGCTGAAGCGCGTGGGGCTGTCTGAAGCGCAGGCGCAGGACATGCACCGCTATCTCGCGATAGCCGACTACGAGGATCGCTTCGTCATTCCCACGACGCACCGCGAGTACGCGGAGGACGCGTACGACCTGCGCAACGAATGCGGATTTAGCTTTGGCAACGGCTGCTCCACCGAAGCCGCACCGAGCCTGTTCGGCGGCAAGATGGGCGGCAAGCGCGTGTTTCCGATTCACGTGCGCGGCGCCGACGGACGCGAAAAGGTTGCACCATGACGAGTTCGCGCCAAATCCCGCGCGACGAGCCGCTGACGCTGCGCGCACTCGCGGCGTTGTTGACCTATCCGCGTGCTGAGCTCTTTGCAGCCCTCGGCGAAATCGCCGGCGTCATCGATCGCTCGGCATTGCTCGGCGCCGACGATCGTGGACGTCTCGCGCATCTGATCGCCGACCTTGGGCAAACCGACCGGCTGCTGCTCGAGGAGCGCTACGTCAATCTGTTCGACCGCGGGCGCACGACGTCGCTGCATCTGTTCGAGCACGTGCACGGCGAGTCGCGCGATCGCGGCCCGGCGATGGTCGATCTGTTGCAGATCTACGAAAAGGCCGGACTCGTGCTGGCGCCGAACGAGCTGCCCGATTACTTGCCGGCGGTTCTCGAATACCTGTCGTGCCGACCGCTTGCCGAGATGAGGGAGATGCTGGGCGACTGCGCGCATATCGTGCGCAAGGTCGGCGAAACACTGGCGCAGCGCGGCAGCCGCTATGCGGCAGTGCTTGACGCCGTGCTCGTCGTCGCCGCCGAGGCGGGGCTCGACTGGAGCAAGGCGGTCGAGCCGGCGCCTGCGGAGCCGCCAATCGACCAGGAATGGGTGGACACCCCGGCTTTTGCGCCGCCAACCGCCGATACGCCAGCAGTGATCCGGTTCATGCCGCGGCCGGACGCGGTCGCCGACGATCCGCGAAAGGGAACAACGTCGTGACACCTACCTCAGCGCTGCACCAATTCCTGTTCGGTATTTATCCGTACATCGCGCTTGCGGTGTTTTTCCTGGGCAGCCTCGCGCGTTTCGACACCGCGCAGTACACGTGGAAAAGCGATTCGTCGCAGCTGTTGCGCAAGCGAGAGCTGCGCTGGGGATCGAATCTGTTCCACTTCGGCATCCTCGTTGTGTTCTTCGGCCATCTGTTCGGCTTCCTCATCCCGGAGTCCATTTCCGAGCACTTCATGACGCCGGCGCAGCATCTGTGGCTGTCGATGGTCGGCGGCGGGCTCGCGGGTGTCGTCGCGCTCGCCGGATTGACGATCCTGATCCACCGCCGGCTGGTCGAGCCGCGCATTCACGCCGTCACGCGAACCTCCGACATCGCCATCGTCGTGATCCTGTGGGTGCAACTGGCGCTCGGCATGTGGACCGTGTATGCGGCGACCGATCACCTCGACGGCTCGCTGTTCCTGCGTTTCGTCGCATACGTGCAGGGAATCGTCATTTTTCGCGGCGACAATGCCGATCTGCTGATCGGCGTGCCGTGGGTCTACCGCGCGCACATCGCGCTCGGCCTGACGATCTTCCTCATCTTTCCGTTCACGCGGCTGGTGCACATCTGGAGCGGCTTCGCCACCGTGTATTACCTGTTCCGTCCGGCGCAGGTCGTGCGCACGCGTCGGGCCACGGCGGCACGTCCTCCTGCATCCATCGCCGCCCGCCGATGAGTACGGCCATGGAAGAAATCTCGATCAACGGCGTCGCAGTCGCTGGCGGCGAAGCGGGTAACCCGAAGGTCGCAGCGGTGCGAGAACTGTTGCGCCAGAAGGCGCTCGCCGAAGGCTTGCTCGCCGAGGCCGCCGATGACTCGGCGATCGATGGCGCGATCGACCGCCTGCTCGATCGCGAAGTGACGACACCCGAACCCGATATCGAGGCGTGCCGTCGCTACTACGATGCGCATCCGCAGCAATTCGTCAGCGGCGAACTGGTGGCGGCGCGCCACATTCTTTTCCAGGTTGCGCAAGGCACGCCAGTTCCCGCGCTGCGCGACAGAGCCGAGAGTACGCTCGGTGACCTGCTGCGCGCGCCGGAACGCTTCGAGGCGCTCGCACGCGAATATTCGAACTGCCCGTCTGCGCAGCACGGCGGCAGCCTCGGGCAGATACAGCGCGGCGACATGGTTCCCGAGTTCGAGCAGGTGCTGTTCAACGGCACGTGGACCGGTATTCACGGCCAGCTCGTCAAGACGCGCTATGGCTTCCACATCGTTGCCGTCGATCAGCGCGCGCCGGGCCGGCGCGTGCCCTTCGAGGCGGTGCAGCAGCAGGTCGCGCAGCGGTTGCGGGACAGCGTGCTGGAGCGCGCACTTGCACAGTTTGTTGCGGTTCTCGCGGGACA
The DNA here is from genome assembly GCA_050742615.1 of Casimicrobiaceae bacterium. Lineage (GTDB taxonomy): Bacteria > Pseudomonadota > Gammaproteobacteria > Burkholderiales > Casimicrobiaceae > PALSA-1003. Next base: position 7,272 of record JBOIGD010000195.1, read on the forward strand.
AGCCGACGTGCGCGGAGTGGATCTTGGCGCTGCGCCCACCCCGCTGGTGCAGTAGACTCCGAACCACGCGTGCCATTCGCCGCTTCCTCATGAACATCGCGACCTTTGACGATCTGCTACAAGCGGCACGGGCACAGCCCGAACCGCAACGGCTGCTGTTCGTCTTTACCGGTGCCGAGCTGCCGCCAGACAGCACGCCTGCACAGCGCCGGCAATTCGATGCCGGGCGCGGCGGCACGCTGGTTCCGCTAATGTACGTCGACAAGACGCCTGGCGAGCTCGCCGCATTTGCCGACCTTGTAACCGAATCGCGTGAAATGGATTGTGAATGGTCGATCGTTTTCGTCGCAGCGCTTGATGGGGAAGATGGCTGCGCACCGACAAGCAAGGAAGCCGAAGTCGCGCTGCTGCGGATGATCGATGCCATAAAGGCCGGATCGCTCGGCGCATTCATTCCATTCAATCGCAACGGCGAACCGGTATTGCTGCAATGAGCCGTCGCTGCGGTTCATGAGCGTCGCAAAGTACATATCCGTTGGTTCTGGCCGTTGGCCATCGGTACTCCGGCCAGCGGGGCGACTGCTTTGCTGACCGCGCTGCCGACGATGTTCAGGGTGCCGGTTCTGCTGCGCGATGCAACCGCAAGAGCTTCGGCGAACCCGACGCCAAGCTGATGATGGCGTGGATCACTCGCCACGGCGTACTGCTCGGGCCGACATTGTGGCTGCGCAATTGCCCGGCAAACTCGACCTGAAGCGCTCGGCGGGCGACTGCGTTCCGGTGCACGCGCTTGCGCTATGGCATCTCGGCTTCCGGCCGTTCTACCTCATGGCCGCCATCTTTGGCTCGCTGTCGATCGCGCTGTGGGGCGCGCAGTACGCCGGCTGGCTGACGACGCCTTACTTGCGCGGCCCGATCTGGCACGCGCACGAGATGGTGTTCGGCTTCACGCTGGCCGTGATGACGGGTTTCCTGTTTACCGCCGTGCGCAACTGGACGAGCCGCCCTACCCCGACCGGCGCCGCGCTGGCCGCGCTCGCGCTCCTGTGGCTCGGCGGACGCGTGCTCGTGCTCACGCCGTTCGGCGTCGCGGCGGCGTGTGTCAACGTAGCCTTCCCGATTGCGGTCGCCGTCGGCATCGGCAGAGCACTGGTCGGCAGCGGCAATCGGCACAACCTGTTTTTTGTCGGCCTGCTGCTGATGATGGCGGCGGCTGCCCTGGCGACACATCTCGCGCAACTGGGTATCGCGGAACTGCCCGACTGGCTGGGACTGCGCGCCGCGCTCGACATCATCCTTCTGGTGATGACGGTGCTTGGCGGCCGGGTGATCCCGATGTTCACCGCCAACGGCGTGCCGGGTGCGCGCGTACGGCGCAACGCACTGGTCGAGCATGTCGTCCCGATGAGCGCTGCAGCGGTGCTGGTCTGCGATGTCATCGCGGCGCCGGCGACGCTGGTCGCAGTCGTGCTTGTAGTCGGTGCCGGCGCCCAGGCGATCCGCGTGCTCCTCTGGCGGCCATGGCAAACCTGGCGTGTGCCTTTGGTTTGGATACTGCATGTCGGCTACGGCTGGATTCCGCTGCACCTGGCGCTGCGGGCGCTGAGTGAATTCGATCGGGTTGCCTCGCCGATTGCCACGCACGCATTGACCGTCGGGGCCATCGGCGCTCTCACGCTCGGAATGATGACGCGAACCGCCCGAGGCCACACGGGCCGGCCGTTGCACGCGGACCGCTGGGATGTCGCGGCGTTCGCAATGGTCACGGGGGCGGCGGTTATCCGGGTGGCGTTGCCGCTCGTGCTGCCGGATCTCTACGCGGTCGCGGTCGTGGCTTCGGCGCTATCGTGGTCGGCGGCTTACGCGATCTACGCCGTACGCTACTGGCCTGTGCTGACGAGTCCCCGCGTCGACGGGAAGCCCGGCTGACCAACGGCCGCGGATTCGCTTACGACCGTGGTTTCGAGTACTGCATGCTGTTTCCCTTTACTTGTTCGAACTGGAACTTCCAAGCGCTGCCGCGCCCACGCCGATCGGAAAAACGCTACTGGCAGCCTCGAAGCAATGATGGAGTGGCGCCGACCTCCGCCGATTGGATCGCTTGCTTGCCTCGAAGATCGCCCGTCTCGTTGCTCTATACTGTCCAGTTCACGGGCCTGCGAGTCAAACAGGCCGATCACGCCCCATAACCTTGCGCCCACGCCACCGGTCCGCCGCGCGCCCGCGCCGCCTCTATGTCGACCGCGAAGGAAGCATCGCCGCGGCGAGACAGGTCCCTTCATCCAACTGCGACGGGCGACCGGCCGGCGAGCGCATCACTCTGCTGGTCATTCATGGCATCTCGCTGCCGCCCGGCAGGTTCGGCGGACGCGCGATCGTCGACCTGTTCACCAACCGCCTCGATGCGCGCGCGCATCCGGCGTTCGCGACGCTGCACGCGGTGCGCGTGTCCGCGCACTTTCTGATTCGCCGCGACGGCGCACTGCTCCAATTCGTCCCGTGCGCGCGCCGCGCCTGGCATGCCGGCGCCTCGTCGTGGCGCGGACGGTCGTGCTGCAACGATTTTTCGATCGGCGTCGAGCTCGAGGGCCGCGACGACGTTCCGTACGCCGACGTGCAGTACGAGGTGCTGGCTCGCCTCACGCGCGCCCTGCGGCGACGCTACCCGGTCACCGACCTGGCCGGGCACGACCAGATCGCGCCCGGACGCAAAACCGACCCGGGCCCGGCCTTCGACTGGACTCACTACCGCCGCCTGGTCGATCCGAGGCGCCGCGTTCCGCAGTCATGACGCGGCAGATGCCGGGGCGTGTCGCCCCCCCCCGGCGTGGCGGCTACAACCGTTTGGACGGCAAGGCCATTTCGCGATAAAATGCGAGGTTATGCAATTCCTCGCCGATTACTTCCCGCTGCTGCTTTTTTTCGTCGCGTTCAAGCTCCAGGGCATTTTCGTGGCGACGGGCGTCGCGATTGCCGCGTCGGTCGTGCAGATCGCCTACTTTCACTGGCATCGCGGCAAGGTTTCCGGCGTGCACTGGATGAGTTTTGCGATCATCGCGGTCTTCGGCGGGGCGACGCTGGTACTGCACGACGAGACATTCATCAAATGGAAGCCCACGGTGCTCTACTGGCTGTTCGCGCTGGTTCTGGCGATCGGTCGCATCGTTTTTCAGCGGAATCTGATCGCGGCGCTGTTGAAGGACCTGACCTTGCCCGATCCGATCTGGTCGCGGCTGACCTGGGCGTGGGTCGCTTTCCTGGCGGTCATGGGTATCGCCAATCTCTACGTCGCCGCGCATTTCACGACGGATGTCTGGGTCAACTTTAAGGTCTGGGGCGGCATCGGCCTGTTCATGCTGGCGGCGATCGGCACCGTAGCTTCGGTCGCGCGATACCTTCCCGGGGAATCGTGACCGACGTCGCGGCGACCCTGCGCTCGCGTCTTGCCGACCTGGCTCCGTCCGCGCTGGAAATCCACGACGACAGCGCCGAGCATGCCGGGCACGCCGGGGCGGCCGGCGGCGCCGGGCACTTTTCCCTTCTGATCGTGTCGAACGCCTTTTCCGGAGTTTCGCGGCTCGAACGCCACCAGCAGGTGCTCAATCGCCTCACCGATCTTCTCCCGCATCCGATCCACGCGCTGTCGATCAGGGCATTGGCGCCGGACGAGCTTCCCTGATACGGGCCGAATCTTCCCAACGGATTTACTTCACGTCTTTTACATCGACTCACGACAAGGACTGTCATTTATGTCACAGATCATTCGACTGTTTACCGCGCTGGTCGCATCGTCCGCGCTGTTGCTGGCGCCGACTGCGTTCGCCCAGGACGCCAAGAGCAAGCCCGCCCCGGCCAAGGCCGACGCAGCGGCCAAGACGAAGGACCTTTACTCGTCCGGCTATTTCGACTTCATGCTCAAGCAGCGGACGGCACAGGGCCAGCCCGACACGCCCGAACTGCGCGCGGCGGTACGCGACGAACTCAACACCCGCGAACTGCTGGTGCGCGAGGCCAGGAAACAGGGGCTCGACAAGAATCCGATCCTGAAGACCGAGATGGACCTGACCGCGCAAACGGTGCTGGTCCGGGCCTACATGGCCGACTATCTGAAGGCGCATCCGGTGTCCGACGACGTGCTGCACAAGGAATACGACGCTATCAAGGGTCAGATCGGCGACAAGGAGTACAAGGTCCGGCACATCCTGGTCGACAAGGAAGACGAGGCCAAGGACATCATCACGGCGCTGCAGAAGGGCGAGAAATTCGAGAAGCTCGCCGAGCGCTCGAAGGACACCGGCTCCAAGGCCAA
>JBOIGD010000196.1:0-31298 GCA_050742615.1 Casimicrobiaceae bacterium
ATGCAGACGCGCTGCCGCATGCCGCCCGAAAGTTCGGCCGGCCGCGTGCGCGCGAACTGCGCCAGCCCCATGAAGGCGACGGCATGGTCGACGCGCTGGCGCAGTTCATCGCCGCGAACGCCGTGTCGACGGAGGCCGAACGCTATATTGTTCCAGACGCTCAGCCACGGAAACGAGGCATCGTCCTGAAACACGATACCCACATCGCTCGGAACGAACCCCGCCACCGGATCTCCGGCGACAGCGACGCTGCCCGACGTCGGAGCGCTCAGTCCGGCGAGCACCTCCAGCAGCGTCGACTTGCCGCAACCGGACGGGCCCACGACGGAGAAGAATTCCCCTGGCCGAAACTCGAGGTCGATCGGCCCGAGCGCATGCAATGTTCCGAAATACCGTGTGACCCCGCGCAGCGCGGCGGCCGGAGGCACGCCGCACATGGGCGGCAATTCGCCACCTTGGGGACTGCGGATGTCAGGTTTCGCGTGCACGGCACAGGGTGATAGAGGATGCGGTTTGATCGTTATCGCTGCATCCCGCCGTACCCGGATCGGGATCAGGCGATCGCCGCTTCCTTGCCCGGGACGGCGAACGCGAGCTCGTTGTCCCAGACATGGCTTGGCAGCGGAAGCCCGGCGAGATCTTCAGCGATCAGTCGGCCGTTCGGTGCGATGCCCAGGCTTTCCAGAACGAGTTGAAGCTGTCGGGTATGCTGGCAGGCGTGCCACGTCGAGCGCTCGAGGAATTCGTGGAGCGTCTGTCGGCCGTAGTAGACGTCGGCTTGCAGCGAAAAATCGGCATGCATTCCATGCCGCAACCACCAGCGATCGAAGCGCTCCTGAATTGCCGCCACAAAACCGGTCAGCTGCGGCCCGCTGGTGATTCCGGCAGGCACATTCTGGTCGTACGCTGCCACCTCGAGGCGTTTCGCGCATTCGACGAGATCGAGAAACGCCTCGATGATCTGGGCAATATGCGCGATCAGCTCGCGATATCGCCGCGGCCGGCTGGGCAGGAACTGATCGAGCGAGGCTTCGGGGATCTGCGCGCAGTAACGCTGCGTTGCGCCCAGGATGACGTCGACTCGCCTCGCGAGATCGTGCGGGCTCAGCATCTCTCGGGGATCGAGAGATATGCCTGCGATTCGCGCCAGATCGGCCAGCACCTGGCCATCCACCCAGTCGTTTCCGCGCCGTGCGATCGGGACCCGCCGTCCGGCAAGCTGCACGAGCTCGTCACAGCCTTCCTTATCCGCGAGGACGTTGATCGAGATGAACTCGACACCATGGTTCGTCAGGAACTCCTTCATCCTCAAACAACCGGTGCAGCCCGGCTGCCAATAGACCTTCAGCGGCTCGCGCCAAACCGGATGTCCTCCATCGCTCTGATCCACGGTTTTCTCCTTGCACACCATCGAGCCGGCGTCCGGCGCGCAGGAACGCGGGAGGACGTTTCGGCTTCCTGATCATAGTCAGCGCGCCATGCAACGTCAATCCGATATCGGACAAACGGAAAGCAGCACAGCGCATGCGCTCACAAACCTGCTCGCGTCCGCACCGGCGACGACGATGCGTCAAATCGCGTCAGGATCTCGGTGAGCAACACGCCGATCAGAACCAGAATGGACACGGCGGCAAAAACGCCCGCGGCGTTGAACATTCCGGAGTTGTATTCGATCAGGAAGCCTAGGCCGCGGTTGGCCGCGATCAGCTCACCGAGAATCGCCGCCGTCGAAGCGTAGCGCACCGCAATGCGCATACCGGTAAGGATCCACTTCCGGGCGCTCGGTATCACGACCTTGGTACTGATTTCCCAGCGCGTCGCACCCATCAGCTCGAGCGACAAAACGAGGTCGCGATCGATGTCGCGAATCCCGTCGATCGTACTGAACAGTACGAGGAAAAATACGGTCACCGCAACGAGACAGATCTTCGATTCTATGCCGATGCCGAATACGATCACGAACAAAGGCGCGAGCGCGATCTTGGGAATCGAATAGAGCGCGGACAGGTAGGGAGCGATCACGCGATGCAGTCGCGGCATGAAGCCGAGAACCAACCCGATGCCGATGCCGAACACGCAGCCTATGACGTAGCCGGCCGCGATAGCTGTCAACGTGGCCTCCAGATGCGTCCACAGCGATCCATCGACGACCCAGCGCCGCAACACGGCGAAAATCGCCGACGGGCTGCTGATCCAGAATTTTGAAACGAGGGTTCCCGATGCGGTTTCCCAGGCAAGAAGGACCAAAGCCACTATGCCGAAACGAATAGCGAAAAGGCCCGGCGCCGTCATGACGTAGCCGTAGGCGACACCGGCGCGGCCGCGCCCGACCGGGCGGGTCGGCGTGGGGATCGCCGGCGATTTCACCTGCCGATTCATACGTCGGTCCCCTGCCTGACCTCGTCCTTGAGCTCGCCCCACAGCTCCTCGTGCAGCTGCGCAAATGGCGCGGAAAACCGGATATTGAAGACATCGCGCGGGCGCGGCAGGTCGACGCGACGCGTGATTCTGATATGCCCGGGCCGTGCGCTGAATACCACCACCCGATCCGCCAGCGCGATTGCCTCGGCGAGGTCATGAGTGACGAACACGACGGTAATGCGCGCCATTTTTGTAAGTTGCTGCAGCTGGTCCTGCAGCAGGAGCTTGAGCTGCGCATCGAGCGCCCCGAACGGTTCGTCCATCAGCATCGTTTCGGGTTCGTAGATCAGCGTGCGCGCCAGGGCAACGCGCTTGCGCATGCCCCCGGAGAGCTCTCCCGGATAGTGGCGCTCGAAGCCGTGCAAGCCGACAAGATCGATCATCCGCTCCACCCTACCCTCACGCTCCCCTGCGGGTACGGAGCGACACCTGAGTTCCAGTGCGATACCGATGTTGTCCGCAACGTTGCGCCATGGCAGTACCGTGTCCTTCTGGGTCATGTAGCCGACGCGTCGATTGAGACCGTCGACCCGCGCCCCGTCGTAAAACACCCCGCCTTCGCTGGGTTGCAACAGGCCGGCGATCAGATTGAGGACCGTCGACTTGCCGCAACCACTCGGTCCGACCAGCGCGACGAATTCCTCCCGCTGGATTGAGAGGTCGAGCGGCTCCAGCGCACGAATCTCGGAGCCGCGAGCCGAGAAGCATTTGCCGGCACCCTGCAGCCGTATCTTCGCCGGCGCGGCACCGGGCTTCACGGCGCTGGCCTCGATGCGCGCCTTCATCTCTTCATCCTTCCGCATGGCGCCACCGCAGCATCACGCGTTCGATCTGCATCGCGAGCTCTCCGACCAGACTCCCCATCGCCATCAGCACCAGCAGCACCGTATAGATCCCGGTCATGTCGAATGTGGCCGCAGCCTTCGCCAGCAGCGAGCCCAGTCCGTCGCGCGCGGCCAGCATTTCGCCGGTGGTGGCCGCGACCAGTGCATACGGCATCGCGATCTTGAGGCCGGCGATCGTCCACGCCATCGACGCGGGAAAAACGACTTTGCGGAACTGCTCGAGCGAAGTCGCCCCCATCAGCTGCAGCGATTGCAGCGTCTCATCGTCGACGCTCTGGGCCCCGGAGAAGGTGTTGAAGAAGATGACGAAGAAGGACGAGATAGCGACCAGCACGACCTTCGATTCCATGCCGAACCCGAACCACAGTATGAAAAGCGGCGCCAGGGTGATCAGCGGGACGTTGTACAAAGTGACCACCATCGGTCGCAAAATCGTCCCGATGACACGCGAATAGCCGAGCCACAATCCCAGCAGGGTACCGACCACGCAGCCGATCGCAAGCCCGGTCAGCATTTCGCTCGTCGTGACCGCCAGATGGCGATATATCTCGCCACCCAGCATTTGATAAAGTCGGGCGAGAATCAGCGATGGCCGGCTCACCCAATTAGAGACCGACGTTCGGCCGACGAGCTCCCACACGGCTAGCAAGCCAACGCCGACCGCGAATTGCCACGCCAAGACCGCGCGGCCTGTGAACCGGCCCACCGCGCGCGCCGCATCCATCGAGTATGTCCGAGGCCGGCTGCTAGTTGCCCATGATTTCCTTGGATGCCGCGTGGGCGGCCACGCTCGAAATCACCTGATCGTACGTCTGCTTGAACGGCGGGCTCGCGGTCAAGTTGAGCCAGGTCTGCGTGGCACTGAACTGCTCCGGAGTGATCACCGGGTCGGTAGGGATGGCTTTGCGGTAATTGACCCACAAGCTGTCGAACACGTGGTCGTCGAGGCTGGGGAAGCGTTTCCGGATCAAGCGCTTGGCCCCTTCTGGGTCGTCTCGAGCGAACTTCATCGCGCGGGCGTAGGCGCGCACGATCTTGCGCACGAGATCGGGATTGCGGGACACTGTTTCGCGGCCGGCGGCGACGATGTTGAAGGGGACCCCTTTGATCTCGGGAATCTTGTCGACGAAAGGATCGATGATCACCTTGCCCAGCCCGCGGTTGGCTGCGATGGCCGGCCACGGCGCGGGATAGGCGAACGCGTCCGTCGCGCCCTTTTGCATCGCCGCTATCATGTTCGCCGGCGCCCCGAGGGGCAGCAGCTGCACTTCCTTGTCGGGATCGATACCGCGTGCCTTGAATAGCGCGCGGACCGACGTGTCGACCGTACTGCCCGGTCCGGTGATGCCGATACGCAAACCCCGCATCCGCCGCACCTTTTCATCCACGGGCATCCCGGCGGTGATGCCGGTTTTGGCCAGCGCGTCATTGGACACGATGATGAACACGTCGAGCACGTCGAACAGACGCGATACGGCGATCAGGTCGCCGCCAGCGGCGCTTGCTTTGATCGTGTGAATGAGGCCGACCGGGCCCACGGTCCCGCCACCGCTCATGATTGCCGCCGATTGGCGGGTCCCGGAATCGAAGACGACCAGGTCAGCCTGCAGGCCTTCCTGTGCAAAGAAGCCTTTGTCGATCGCCAGATCCTGCGCGATGTATTGCAGTGAGTCGGCCGCCGTTGCGATGGTTACCTTCTGCGGCGTTGACTGGGCCGAGGCTGCGGGGGCCGCGATGCTGCAGCCCAAGGCGACGATCAGGGTGATAAATCGCATGATTCGCATTTGTTCTCCTCCGTTAGACTGCGGTAATTCCGACTCTTGCACCGAACGTCGCGCGACCCGTCAGCAGCCGAGTCGCTCTCCGGCACGCAAGCGTCGGTGCGCGAGCTTCCATTGCGTTGGCGGAGTTCAATGAGATGAACCGCCACCCGATGGCACGCCGCTGTCTTTGAACTTGATGAGCACGTCGACCGCCACCACCCCCCGCCCCTCCGGCAACACCACGAGCGGATTGATCTCGACTTCCCGCAATTCGTGGCGTCGCGCTTCAAAGGCAGCGGCCAACCCCATTGCCGCGGCGACGAGAGCCTTGCGGTCCGCGCGAGGTCTCCCGCGATAGCCGTGCAGCAGTCTCGCAAGCTGCAGTCTGTCGAGCAGGCGCTCGACATCCGCGTCGCTGATCGGCAGGTTCAGATATCCGATGTCCCGCAGCAGTTCGATCAGGGTTCCGCCGGTCCCCATGGCCAGCAACGGCCCGAAGTCCGGATCGTGCATCGTCGTCAGGACCGATTCGATGCCATCGGGGACCATCTGCTGAACGAGCAAAGTCGCATCCTGGCAGCCCAGTACAGCGCGCAATTCCGCAACGGCCGCGTCGACCTGATCGGCGGTTGGAACGTTCAGGCGCAGCAGACCCTGATCGGTCTTGTGTTCGGCGTGCTCGGGAAGCACTTTCACTGCCACCGGGAAGCGCAAAGCGGCACACGCGGCAGCGGCGGGGCTGCCGCTGCGCAGCAGACTCCACGGCGCGACGCCGATGCCCGCCTCGCCCAGGAATTGCATCGCCCCGGTCCAGCCCGACGGCAACCGATCCGGACGGTTCGGCGCCGGAGCAGCCGTCACGGGCGCGGACCGTTCGCTGATGGCCTTGGCCCGAAACAGCCAATCGAAATAGCGCACGGCGTCGGCCGGGTCCCGCGCGCACAGCAGACGGTTCTGCGCAAACACTCGCCTTTCGGGCCCTGGCAGCGTGTCACCGAGAAAGGAAAGCACCGTCGGCAACGCGCGCCTCTGTGCCACGCCGGCGATGGCGTCCCGGTGGCGAACGGCGTCCGAAGGACCGCGATTGGCCAGCTGCACCAGCAGCCCGGTGGTGCTCGGATCGCGCGCGACGATGGCGAGCGCGGTTCCAAAAAGCTCGGACTGCGACAGGATCTGGCCGGTGACGTCGGTGGGATTCGTGGCGACTCCAAAGCGCGGAAGGACCTGTGCCAGTTGTTCGATGGTGGCCGCGTCGAACGTGGCGAGCGGAACGCCGCGTGCCTCGCACAAATCGGCAGTCAGCGCGCGGGTGCCGCCGGGGATGCTGAAGACCGCGATCCCGGATCGGCACGAACCGTGTGGCGGGAGCGGCGCGCTGGACAATACCTCGGCCGCTTCGACGAGCTCGATCAGGCTTTCGACCTGGATGATGCCGGCTTGCCGGAATATGTCGCGATAAATCGCCGAGGACGTCGTCAGTTTTCCGGTGTGAGACGCCACGGCCTCGCGGCCGGCGGTCGACCCACCCGACTTGAGCGCGACCAGCACGATGCCGCGCGAGCGGGCCTGAATCGCCAGGCGCACCAGCCGTTCGCCATCCTTGAGCCCTTCCAGGAACAGCAGCACGACGCGCACGTCCTCCTGCGCGATCAAGTATTCGAGGTAATCGAGAATGGTCAGCACCGTCTCGTTCCCCGCGCTGACGACGTAAGCGCAACCGAAGCCGCTGTCCTGCAACTGGCGCGCCACGGCACCCGCAATGGAACCGCTTTGGCTCACCATCGCGACCGGCGCATGCGCGAGAGATTCGCGCCGCGCAGCCGAGCCGAAGGTGAGCAATACCCGGTCGCGTACCGACCAGACACCCTCGCAATTGGGGCCCACCAGCGCGATGCAGTGCCGCTTGCAGACCGCGCGCAACGCCGCCACGAGGCCCGCGCTATCCGGTACCTCTTCGAATCCGGAGCTGAAGACGACGGCAGCGCGCGTGCCTTTGCGGCCGCAATCTTCCAGCGTCGCCGGCACATCGGCCGCTGGCACCAGAATGAGCGCGACGTCGGGGACTTCCGGCAGGGCGGCAAGATCGGGAAAGCAATGTACGCTTTCGATCTCCTGGTATTTCGGATTGACCGGATAGATCGGGCCGCGGAACCCGGTGGCGCGCAGAACCTGCAGCGGGATCGCGTTGAGCTTGCGCGGATTTGCCGAGGCGCCCACTATCGCCACCGAGCGGGCGCGAAATATCGCGTCCAGCGAATGGGCCTGCACCACGGTCGAATCGCCGCTCAACCGATCACCTTCTCTGCCCGCAATCTGGCGACCTCGGCCGGCGCGACGTCGAGGATGTCGCGCAGGACCTCGTCGGTATGCTCTCCCAGCAGCGGGGGCGGACGCCGGATGTCGCCGGCGGCCGTGCCGAAGCGAAACGGGACGCCGAGCACATGCAACGGGCCGACGACAGGATGGTCGATGACCTGGACCATATCGGGCGAGGTTTGCCGCAATTGCGAATACGCCTGCGCCATGTCATTCACGGGCGCCGACGGGATGTCGGCGGCATCGAAGATGGCAAGCCACTCGGCGGTGGTCTTGCGCAGCGTCAGCGGGACGAGCTCCGCTACGATGGCATCGCGGTTGGCGACGCGATCCTGATTGCTGCGGAAGCGCGGATCCTCGGCGAGCGCGTTGCAGCCGAGACACGCGCACAGCTCGCGGAACGTCTTGTTGGTGCCGGCGGCGATGACGACGAATCCGTCCGCCGTGGGAAACGCCTGGTAGGGCACGAGTTGCGGATGTCCGGACCCCACCGGCGCCAGTTCGGCACCGCCGTCCATGACCGCCACGGAATAATTCATCAGCATGCTCATCGTCGCGTCCATCAGCGAAACCTGCACTTCCTGTCCGAGGCCTGTGCGTTCGCGATCGTAGAGCGCGGTCGCCAGCGCAGCGTAGAGGTAGATACCGCCGGCAAAATCCGCCATCGAGGCTCCCGGGCGCATCGGCTCCGTGGACCCGGGCGCGCCGGTGAGCCGCATCACTCCCGAGCGAGCCTGCACGGCGACATCCATGCCGGGCTTGTCAGCCAGCGGCCCGTTCGCACCATACGCACTCAGGCTTCCGTAGATGAGCTTCGAGTTCTCCTTTTTCAGCGCAGCGTAGTCGAGACCGAGGCGGGCCATCACGCCGGGACGGAAGCTTTGCAGCGCAAGATCGGCCCAGCGGGCGAGGCCGCGGCAGAGATCGCGCCCCTCCTCCTTCTTGATGTCGACGCAGACACTGCGCTTATTGCGGCTGATCGCCAGGAAATAGTCGCCGCCGACGCGGGGAATATCGGTGACGAACCGCGCGGCGACATTCATATAGCGCGTGGAGTCGCCGCGACCCGGCTGCTCGATTTTGATCACATCGCATCCCAGATCGCCGAGCAGCATCGCGGTATAAGGGCCTGCCACCCCGTGCGTGAAGTCGAGAACCTTGATTCCCTGAAGCGGACGTCGCATCGCACAGCCTCAGAGATAGACAGCAGGGTCGCGCGAGGGAAGCCGAACGCTGGCGCGGCCATAGCAATTGCGCTCTCCGTGCTGGTTATCGCCCCACCAATCGACGACGATCAGCGCCTCACCATCTTCCTTCATCTTGTCGACGATGCGTCCGCTGAGCTTGGTGAGGTCTCCGACGAGGTTGGGCATGGTGACGCGGCCCTCGAGCCTGCGTACGAAGCCGGAATCGCCGCACCAGTTGGTCAGCAGGTGTCCCGCCCAGTTCATGCGCTGCCAGCCTTGGTCGTACGCGCCCGGCATGCCGATCTCCTTGGCGATCTCGACGTCGAAGTGACCGGCCGCAGGATGCATGGGGACGCCCGTGGTAGGCGAGTAATAGACGTTTCTCGGATGCAGGTCGCGTTCCTTGAACGCGAGTTTCAGCACGTTGTAAACGGTGCGGCGCCCCGCATAGAAACCGACGATATCGACCAGGGTAAGCGGGCCCTTGTACAGCACCGGCAGCTTGTCGCCTACGCTGCAATCCTCCCAGTACCGGGTCTCGCTTCCCCGGCGCTCCTCCTCCCGGTAAGCGGCGGCGATCTGCTCGATCTCCTCCGGGCTGTACCGGTGCGGCGACGCTTCCGGCTTGGCCTTGCCCGTCTTCTCGAAGCGAAGACCCTCGCCGCTGCGCGCCCGCGGAATACGAAGAATATCCCCCTCGTAGCGCGCAACGAGGGCGCCGTGCTGATTCTCGAACAAGACTTCGCCGGTCTGCTTCACGAACCGCGGTGCGGAGCGTCCTTCTTTGAGTTGCACATCGATCAGACGCGCGCGCGCGGACACGACGTCACACACGAAGATCGGCCGGAAGTGCTCCCACCGGCCACCGGCAAATATCCACTGAATGCCCGGTAAGCCAGGAGCGACGATGCCCGTGTCGATCGTATACAGGAAAGTCGGCGGCGCGATGTTCCGGCCCCAGCGCGTGCGCTTTGCGTATTCGCTGTCCGACCATAGCGGATTGTCATCGCCGACGCTGTAATGCGCCCAACGTCGAATATCGTGTAATGAGATCGGTTCGTAAATGGCAGGAGCATGGACGTCGCGGCGCAGCCAGGTGCCGATCAGCCCGCGTACGTTTTCGATGTCCGCATCGCTCAATCCGGGAGCCTGATCGGCCGCACCCAGGAGGGTCGGAGCCGGCGCTGTGGGAGGCGGCGTCGATTCGTTCATGGGATGGACGGAGTTGGTCTGACAGCGTCTGCGATCATCGGTGCACCCGCTTGTCGATACTGAGAAGCAACGCATTCACCGCAACCGCGAACGAGACGACGAGAAACGTGACGGCCATGATCGTCGACACATCGTTGAGCGCGATGCTGTTCATGATCAGGAAACCCAGGCCTCGTTGCGATGCAAAGAGCTCGCCGACGATGACGCCGAGAAATGTGATCGAAAAGCTCAGGCGGACGGCGGTGATCACTTCCGGGGTCACTGCCGGAATGAGAACGGTACCGATCGTCTGCAGCCGCGAAAGGCGTAGCGTGCGGGCCGTCCGAAGAAGCGCCGGATTGACCGACCGGATCGCGTTCATCGTAAAGAGCGTCATCGGAATGATCCCGTGGATGACGCCAAAGGCGACCTTGGCGGCCAAGCCCAGGCCGAAGAACAGCAGCATGACCGGGTACAGCGTCACCTTCGGCGTGGATTGGAGGGCGATGACCATCGGCTCAGCGATTTCACCGGCACGGCGGCTCGCCCCCAGCCCGAGGCCGAGAAGTCCACCGCCGATCCATGCCACAAGCAGCGAGATGCCCAGCGCGCGCCCCGTTTCCCGCGCGTGACCCCAGAACCGCTCGGTAGCCAGCATTTTGGGCAACCGTTCGGCGGTCATGGCGGGCGAGGCCATGACCTCGCTGCCGGTGGCGAGAAACACGAGTTGCCACAGAACGAAGATTCCGAACAGCAGGATCAATCCTTCGCCGATTCGCACCATCGCGCTCGCCGATGCCGTGCTCGAGGCGGTTATCGTCCAGTTGGAGCCGACGCGATAGCGCAGTCGGCGTTCCAGCATGTTCACCAGTGACAGGATCAATGCCACGAAGAGAATGACGAACAGCAGGTACGCGTACATCGTGCGGCTGTCGAAATCGTTGTAAGCGAACGCAATCGAATAGCCGACACCGCGGTCGGAGAGAATGAACTCCGAGCCGATGACGCCGGAAATCGTGTACCCGAGTGAGAGCTTCGCACCTGCCATGAGGTCCGGCAGGGCAGCCGGCAATTGAATCAGGAGCGCTGACTTGATCCGGCCCAGCCGGTAGCTCCTGCCCACCTTGCCGAGAACAATGGGGACGCGATCGAGGCCGACGAGAGTGCTCGACATCATGGAAACGACGGCGAACAGCGCAGCCATGACAATGATCGGCAGGCTGCTCATGCCCAGTATCACGACGGCAAGCGGGTAGAAGACGAAAAACGGCAGCGCGTAGTAGCTCGCGATCAGCGGCTCGAGCATCCGTCGCGCGCGCGGCATGCCGTGAAGCATCACACCGCCGCAGAACCCGCACGCCCACGATGCAATCGCCGCGAAGACGATGTTGTGCACGGTGGCGCCGACTTCGCTCCAGAACTTGGCATCCTGCATCATCTCCGCCAACCTGGCGACCATCGCAGACGGCGGAACGAGGCTGATCGGATGCACGATGCCGAGGCGGCAAACGAGCTCGAGACCGATCAGCAGCGCCACGACGATGCCGATCCGATAGCTGCTCGCGGACAGGCTCACCGCTGGCCACTCCTCGGCATCGCTAGCGCCGGCCGTCGGCCCGCCGGGATTTCATCGGCGACCCGGCGGCCGTGTCGTGAAGAGTGTCGAGGTAGCGCAGCAGGCGTTTGCTCGCTCCCACGATGTGGTGGGACAGCGCACGCTCGGCTGCACGCGCGTTTCCCCGCCGCAAGTCACTGAGCAGCGTCACGTGTTCCCCATAGGGCACGACGCCGGTGTCGTGGTATCCATCGACACGACGCTTGAGGATAAGACGCTCAAAAATCGACGCCAGCGTTCGACACAGGAACTGGTTGCCCGAAATGCCAGCCAGTGCGAGATGGAAATTCCGGTCGACGATCAGGCGCTGCCGCGTGAGCTCGCCGCCGATGAGGGCGTGGTACTGCTCGTTGATGCGCTCCAGCATGGCAAGGTTCGACGCCGTGATGCCGCGCTCCAATGAGCGTCGCAATTCGTATACCTCGAGCGCTTCACGGGTCTCGTAAAGTTCGTGCGCCTCGGCAGCGCTGATTTCAGCGACGTAGTACCCCCGATTGGGGACGCGCACCACAAATCCTTCCTGATAGAGCCGCTCCAGCGACTCCCGGACGGGGGTGCGGGACACCCCGAGACTCTCCGCCAGTTCCTGGTGGCCGAGCTTGTAGCCGGGTCGAAGCTTATTGTTGAGAATTTGCCGCTTCAGCGCGTCATAGACCGACGCATTGACGCCGCTGGTGCCCGGCTGGGCAGCCGGTAATG
The DNA here is from genome assembly GCA_050742615.1 of Casimicrobiaceae bacterium. GTDB lineage: Bacteria > Pseudomonadota > Gammaproteobacteria > Burkholderiales > Casimicrobiaceae > PALSA-1003. The sequence goes on from JBOIGD010000196.1 coordinate 12,038, forward strand.
CGCGCTTGGGGGTGACGGTATGCGTCATGTTGGAGCTTAGCGGGAGCGGCCGGTCAGGCCTGGACCGGCAACGCGTGTGCACGTTCGAGCAGCGCCCGCGTCGCGGCGATGGCCGCGCGCGCACGCTCGAGCGCCGGAACTCGTCCGATGGCTGCCGCGTCCGGAACTTCGAGGCTTATCGGCAAGTCCGCCGGAAGGGAACGCAGCAAGCCGATCAGGGCCAGTTCGCCCCGCCCGGGCACCAATCGTGCGCTTCGCGCCTGGAATATCAGTTCTTCGGTGGTCTTCGGACGCGCCGCCGGCGCGTCGCACAACTGCATGAAGTGAAGGCAGCGTGGCGGCACCGCAGCCAGATCTTGCAGACGGGCGGCGGCGCGATCGAAATGCAGCGAGTCGATCACGAGTCCGGCATTGGCACGATTGGCATCAGCCAGCAAACGAAGGGCCTCGTCAAGACCGGATATCTCGGTCCATGGCATGAATTCGAGATCGGCGGTCAGTCCGAAGGCGGCCGCGACATCGCACAGTTGCGCGAACCGATCGCGCAATCTGCGGGAGTCGGGATCCTGCCCGGTGGTTAGCAAGTGTCGCGCGCCCAGCGCAGCTGCGGTCTCTATCGCGGGAAGAAATGCCTGCACGTCCGTGTCGGGTCGCAGGCGGAAGACCTCGACATCGAGGACACTCAGGCCGGTGTCGGCCAATCGCACCTTGATCTCGCGCACCATCGGCGTATCGCCAATCACCGCGTACGAGCGATCATCGGGTGTCGCCGGAATCAGCCTCAGGCCGACATGCTGGTACCCCGCGGCTGCCGCGACAGAAACCATTTCGGGCGGCGCGAGCTCGATGACCGTCAGCGCCGCGAGCGAGAGCCGTCTAGACGGTGCTGACATCCTGCGTCCCCGTCGACGTGCCGATGCGCCGGCGCAAAACGTGCTTCACAGCCAGGTACGCGAATGCAACAGCAGGCCCCAGCGTGATCCCAGGCCCCGGATACGTGCCTCCCATCATCGAGTTCATGTCGTTACCAACCGCATACAATCCCGGAACGGGCCGGTCCTCGCCGTCGAGCACGCATGCATTCTCGTCGGTCAGCAGCCCGCAGCTTGCCCCTATGTCCCCCGGATACAGGCTGACCGCATAGAACGGCGCATGCTCGACGCGTCCGAGAGTTGGATTCGGGCCGACGGCCGGGTCGCCGAGGTTGCGCTGATAAAGCGTCGTCCCCCGTCCGAAGGCCGGATCGATTCCCGAATCGGCAGCGCGGTTGATCTGCTCGACGCTCTCCCTCAGCGCGGCGGGATCGATGTCCAGTTTCTGCGCCAGTTCGTCCAGGCTCCGTCCCTCCACCAGATAACCGTCGCCCAACGAGTAGGCCACGCCGCGCCCGCCAGGCCGGACCATTCCCAGCCCGTAGGCCTCCAGCGCCCGCCGGTCGGCAATCAGGTATGCGGGGATGCAAGGCTCCCGGCGGTGGGCTTCGATCATCGCGTGGCCGAACAAATGATACGAAGTCGTTTCGTTCAGAAATCGCTTTCCGGCCTGATTCACCACCACGGTGCCCGGCTTGCCCCGATCCATGATGAAGTGCGGAAACACTGCGGTGCTTCCGTCCGGTCGCTTCCGCACGGAGACCGGCGCCCACAGCGCATTGTCGAAATTGCGGGTGCCGGTCCGGCCGCCGAGCTTGACTGCAAGCTCGATCGCTTCTCCCTTGCTTCCGGGCGCCACCGCGGAATAGGGAGCGACGGATCCGATCAACTCGCTGCGCAGGGCTGCACTCCTGTTGAAGCCGCCGGCGGCGAGGACGATCCCGCGGCGCGCCCCCAATTCGTGAAGTTCACCGTCGCGAACCGCTCGCACGCCGACGGCCCGGCCATCGCCGCTGATAATCTCCTTCACTTGCGTGCGAATCCAGATGGCGACGTTGCGCTGCCGCAACGACTGGAGAAGCCGGGCGACCAGCGCGTTGCCCATCACCAGGCGCGTGCCGCGCGGATGATGCACACGATCCGCGGCATAGCGGCCAAACAACGCGATCGAATGACAAAACGACCGCCATGACCTGGTCATCTGGAGCAGATGGCCGATATCGTATCGGTCGACCATCATGCCGTTGAACAGCGTGAATTCCGGAATCGGTGGCCGCACCAGGGAGAAGGCCTCGCCCAGCCGCCTCCCGTCGAAGGGCAGCGGCTCGAGCGCGCGACCGAACGGTGTGGCCCCTTCGACCTCGGACTGGTAGTCGGGATGCGACGCGAACGCCCGGAAACGGACTTCGCTGGCATCCTCCAGCTTCCTGACCGCCGCCGGACCATTCGCCAGGAAAGCGTCGATCAGCGCCGGCTTGCCGAAGCCGCCGATGACGCGGGTCAAGTAGTCGCGTGCCTTGTCGATATTGTCCTTCGCGTCGACGGTCGAAGCGAGATGCGTATTCGGGATCCACGTGGTCCCGCCGGAATAGGCGGTCGTGCCGCCGACATGCTCGGTCGATTCGAGCACGACCACCTGCAGGCCTTCGATGGCAGCGAAGAGCGCTGCCGTCATGCCAGCGCCTCCCGCGCCGATCACGATCAGATCGAAATTGTGGTCGCTGCGCATTTCATTTCGTATCGATTGCCAACGCTCAGCGTGCCGGGCGGACCTGGCAAGTCCTCAGGTGCGCACGACGATGGTCTTGAGCTGGGTGTAGTAATGCATCGCCTCTACGCCACGCTCGCGGCCAATGCCGCTCGACTTGTAGCCGCCGAACGGCGCTTCCAGGTTCACGTCGCGAAAATTGTTGATGTAGATCTGGCCGCATTCGAGGCGAGTCGCAAGACGATGGGCACGAGCGAAATCGCTGGTCCAGATGCCCGCGACCAATCCATAGTCCGAGTCGTTGGCGATCGCCAGGGCCTCTTCGGCGGTATCGAACGCGATGACGGAGCCCACGGGCCCGAATATCTCTTCCCGGGCGATCCGCATGCCGTTGTCAACATCGGTAAAGATCGTCGGCTCGAAAAAGAAGCCGCGTCCCAGCTGTCCCTCGGTCAAACGCTTGCCGCCGAGGGCGAGCCGGGCGCCTTCGCGCCGTCCCTCCTCCACGTAGCCGATGACGCGCTCGAGCTGCTCCCTTGAGATAAGCGGTCCGATCGTGCAGTCCTGAAGACCTGGTCCGACCGTAACATCGGCTCGGATCCGGCCAATCACCCGTTCCACGAATGCGCTCAGCGCAGAACGTTGCACCAAAATGCGCGTCGCCGCCGAGCATGTTTGCCCGGAGAGCATGATCAACCCCGGCACCGCCGCTGCCGCAGCCGCGTCGAGGTTTGCATCGGCGAAAACGATGAACGGTGACTTTCCTCCCAGTTCGGCGGTTACCGGAACGACCCGCCGTGCCGCGCGGGCGAGGACGATGCGGCCCGTCTCGACCGACCCGGTAAAGGTGAGCTTGCGGATTTTCGGGTGATCGACCAGCGCCTGGCCCGCCTCCTCGCCGAATCCGGTGACCACGTTGAGCGTTCCGGGCGGCAAACCCGCTTCGCAGGCGAGCCGCGCCAGCTCTAGCGCCGTGACGGGCGTCTGCTCGGCCGGCTTGGCGACAACGGAATTGCCGGCGGCCAGGCTAGGGGCGGCGCCGCGGGCAAACTGACTGATCGGCGCGTTCCAGGGAATGATCTGCCCGGTGACGCCGTACGGTTCGCGCAATGTGTAGACCAGATTGGCATTGGTCGCCGGAATCACATCGCCGTAGACTTTGTCCGCGAGCCCGGCATAGAACTCGAAAAAACGCGCACTCGTTTCGATGTCGCGCCGGGTGCGCGTCAGCGGATGCCCGCAGTCGAGCGTCTCCAGTCTCGCCAGGCGCTCCACGTTGCCACGAAGCAGTTCCGCCAGGCGATGCAATCGCTGACCGCGCTGGTAGGGTTGCAACGACCGCCAGCGCTCGAATGCACGTTCGGCCGACTGGACCGCTTGATCGATATCCTGCGCATTGCCGCGCGCAAAGCGGCCGATCGGCGCGCCGGTCGCCGGATCGCAGCTTTCAAAATAGTCGCCCGCCGAGGGCGCCGTGAAGCGGCCGTCGATGAAATGCCCGTTGGGGCTGGTCGCCGGCGAGGACGCGTCGTCCAGTTCGACCGCTGCGGGGGCCTGACAGTCACCGGTCATTGCCTACCCCGGCCCCGGGCGCGACGAGCCCGCACGCTTCGACCCAAGCCCGCCTGGCTCGGCCGCTCTTCCGGGAACGCTGCCCTTGACGACGACCCGGCGCATGACCCGACGATGCTTCTGCATGTCGAAGTTGGGCAGGGCGCGGTGCACGAGCCACCGATTGTCCCAGGCAACCACGTCGCCGGCTCGCCACCGGTGGGTAAGCACAAACGCGGGCTGCGTCGCGTGGTCCAGCAGACGGTCGAGGAGCGCCCGGCTGGACTCAGCCGACATGCCGACGATGCGCTCGCAATAAATGCCCAGGTAGAGGCTCCGGGCTCCGGTCGCCGGGTGTGTACGCACCAGAGGGTGTTCGACGGGGGGTGATGCGCGCTTCTCCTCCTCGGTCAGAGGTCTCTCGTCGAGTGTGGTGCGCATGTGCTCCAGGCTGTGTACCACCTTGAGCGATTCTAGTTCGCGCTTGACGTCGGCGGGAAGGGCGGCGTAGGCCGCAAGCAAATTGGCGAACTGGGTTTCTCCTCCATCGGGAGGAAGCTCCATCGGCAACAGGATGGTGACAAATGTCGGCACGGCGCGATATGACTTGTCGCTGTGCCAAAAGAAGTTCGAATTCTGGAATGGCTTGGGGTTCGGCTTTCCCAGTTCGTCGAGATTGGACACCTCGTGCACGGCGCTCATCTCCGATCCGTCGGCGTTCCGGACGTAGTTCCGCTCCACCTCGCCGAAGGATTCCGCGAACGCGATGAGGCCTGCGTCATCAAGTTGCTGCGCGCGAACCACAAGAACATGGTGGCGCTCCAGCGCTTCGGCAATGGCCCGACGGCTGTCACCACTCAACGGTTGCGAACAATCGACCCCTGCCAACTCGATCCCCAGCGCCTTGGCCAACGGGTTGAACCGAAGCGGAAAACGCCCGTCCGAACCGTGCCCCGCCTGTTCGGCCTTCGAAATCGTCGGCCCATGCGAAAGTGTCCCGTCCTTCATTTCGTCCGATCCTTCTTCATCGCGACCTGCGGATCCACCGAACCACAGGCCCATCGGTCGGCCCTCACATCAGGTCATCGTCCAGCCACCGGTCACGTCGAGCGTGCAGCCGGTGATATACGAAGCCTTGTCGGATGCAAGAAACACCACGACGTCGGCAATTTCGCGCGGCTCACCCTCCCGCCCCAGCAATATGGTCCGTTCGAGCCATCCGGGTTCCAGCGCGCGGTTGGATATCTCAGTCAGCGCGGTCGTGATCCTTCCGGGAGCGATGGCGTTGGCGCGGACGCCAAACGGTGCGAATTCGCGTGCCGTGGCCTTCGTCAGCCCGTCCATGCCCGCCTTCGAGGCGACGTAGTGGGCCCCGCCGGTCGGTGCGCCCATCCGAATGGCGACAGACGAAATATTGACGATCGAGCCGCGCTTCGCCGTGCACATCAGCGCGCCGACATCCCGCGATAAGATGAACGCCGACGTCAGGTTGATCGCCATCACCTCGTTCCACTCGCGCGTCGTCATTTCCGTCAGCGGCGTGCGCCGCCCCTTGCGCGGCTTGGGCGAAACCCCGGCGTTGTTGACGAGGACCTCGATCGGCTCACCGTGGCCCCGAGCTGCCGCGACGACCCGCCCGAGGTCTTGTTCGGACGCGACGTCTGCGGGTACGACGGTGGCGTGCCCGCCGCGCTTCCCGACAGCTTCGGCGACGGCCTCGAGCTCCGACTGGCTTCGCGCGCAGATCAGCAGCGGATGGCCGGCATCGGCCAGCGCGAGTGCGATCGCCCGGCCGATGCCCCGACCGGCACCGGTCACGATCGCTAGACCCGGCATGATTGCCCGCCGATGACGCCGGTTCCCGCGATCATGAAGGCGCCTGCGGTGTCACGACGGCTCAGTAATCCCGCTTGGGCGCGAAAACATCGAGGGTGACTGCCGGTTCTGCGCTGACGGTCTCGCTGCGATGGACGACGTTCGGGGGTACGACCAGGACATCTCCCGCATTCAGGAAATGCGTGTCGTGACCAACATCGTATTTCACCCGGCCGCCGAGGACGTAGACGAACTGCTCCTGCGGGTGCGCATGGGCAACCGTAGAAGCCGACGCGCTGACCCGGTGCAGTGCCAGGGTGGCCTGCTCGCCGATGCAAAGCTTGCGCTCGACGCCTTCTCGCACCGAATCCCAGGCCATCGTGTCCCAGTCGACCTTTTGCGCGGTGGTCACTGTTTTGCCTTTGCCGCAATGGTCATCAGGCGCGGGTTTGTGCAGGGCGCGCGCGGAATGCTTCACTTCGCGAGTTTTACCCGCGGCAGGTCCGCGGGCAGGAACGACTGATCGATCATCTTGCTCCAATCGACCGCTTCCTTGAGCTCGCCCTGACGGATCATGACCTTCGCGACCGAGTCGAGCCCCTCAAGGTCGATCTCGCCGCGGCTCCAGAAGTGCAACTCCACCGCATGCTTCACCGCTCGTGTCATGACATCGAGAGGCGTGGCGTCTCCGAACTCCTTGACAATGAGCTTTGCCGCGTCTTCCGGATGGGCGTAAATGTAATCGACCGCCTCCCTGCGGGCCGCCACGATCCCGCGAATGACTTCCGGATGGGCTTTGGCGTAGTGCGCCGTGGTGACACCGACGTTCTGCGTAAAGTGCTTGATGTGGTCGGCAGGCCGGAATACCGGGCGGTACCGATCCTGCCGCGCGCTCCAGAGGGGCTCGTTGATGAACGCAGCCGAGACGCCGCCGGATTCGAGCGCGGTCAACCCTGCCGAAATGGCGCCCGCAGCGACAATCTGGACCTGATCCGGCGGCACGCCCGCAGATTCCAGGGAAATTTCGAGTATCGCCTTGCTTACCGATTTGGGGGAGGTCACGGCGACTTTCTTGCCGGCCAGGTCCTTGATCGAATGGACGGTGCTGTCGGGCATCGTCACCCAGAGCATGTCCGCGAGCTGGACGCTGTTGGCGTCGACGATCCGCACGTCGACGCCCACGCGCGCCGCCGCGAGCACGGCCGGCGGCCCGACCTCGCCGTAAGGCAGGTCGCCAGCCAACAGGTTGCGCATCGTGGTCCCGCCGCCCTCCGATGTGAGGACGCCGGTGATGTCGACGCCGTGCTTCTTGAAGTAGCCGAGCTGCCGGGCGACCGCAAGCGGCGTGGATGCGATATCGGCGCCCCAGTGCGCGGCCACGATCTCGATGGCCCCCGCCATCGTGGGTACCATGGCGGCGGCGATCAAGGCCAGCCGGAGGAGTTGCTTGAACGCGGTAGAACGTCTCATGGTTCCTCCGATGCGCAAGTCAAGGCAATCGCCCGGCGTCGAGGCTGCATACGCTGGACGTGCCTGGAATTTATGTATAATTGCATGCAAAACGTTGTGCATCCTATGCTCACCCGGCCCTTTTTTCAAGTGGCTCGCCGCCCTCCGGCATCGAGACGGGCGCGTCCGCTCCCGATCCGGTCGAACACCGCCGCGGTTGCGCCGCGCGATATCCGGAGCGCGCCGCAAGCGGCCGTCGCGACGATCGGAGCGATCACCCGGTGAGCTCGCGCGATATGCAGCTCGGCGGCACGAACTTCGGATATCTGAACACCCACTCGCTGAATGACTCGCTCGAGCACCTGGCATCCTGCGGCATCGAAGTGGTCGAATTGGGACTGGCTGCTCCCCACTTCGACCTTGCCACGGCATCGGACAGGGATGTCTCGGCCTTGCGAGGCTCGCTCGACCGCCTGTACCTGAGATGCCATTCGGTGAATGCTGCCGAACTCAACCTGATCAGTCAGAATACGGGCGTCGCGGGGGTTGCGATGCAGCAGTATTCACGCTTGATTCGGATTGCGCCGGCGCTCGGCGCGAACACGGTCGTGGTCGTCCCGGGGCGTCAGCACCCGCTGCGGCCGATTCCGATGCAGCTGGCAGTCGACGGCTTCCTCGCCAGGTTGCGCCTGCTGCTGAACGAGGCCGAGCGAAACGACGTGGTACTCGCGCTCGAAACGGTGCCCTTCGGATTTCTGCAGACCGCGCGGGAAATCGCCGACCTGATCGCGACGATCCGTCACCCTCTCCTATCGATGGCCCTGGATTGCGCGAACATGTTCATGGTGGAGGACCCCGCGGCCGGAGTCCACGCAGCGCCGGAGAGAATTGCCGTCTGCCATGTCAGCGATGCATGGAAGACCCGCTGGGCGCACACGTCGATCGGGCTGGGCGAAGTGGATTTCGGCGCCTTCAAGCGGGCACTCGACGCCGTCGACTACCCCGGGGTCACGATTTACGAGCTGATGGATGCGCAGGATCCGGTGCCGCGGCTCGCCGGCGACATCGCGCGGCTCGAAAGCCTCGGCTGGAAGCGCCGGCCGATCGATTCGTAGCGTACCAGCCTTCAACAGCACGCGGGATCAAACCTGACGGAGTCCTGATGGCAGACACTGAGAAGAGCTCGCATCCGCACGCGAAAATCGGGCGCGCCACAAGAGAACGACTGCTGGGAATCGAGTCCAAGAAGGATCGCCGTGCGGCGGACGAGCTCGTCCCGGAGCTTGCCGCGCTGTCCGACGATGCGAATTGGGGCCAGATATGGTCGCGGCCGGGACTCGACCTCAGGACGCGGAGCCTGTGCACGATTTGTGCCCTGCTGGCTCTCGAGCGATACAAATACGCCTACGGACACATCCGCGGAGCAAGGCGAATCGGTATTACCCGCGAAGAGCTGGCGGAAGCCGTGACGCAGCTCACTTTCTATGCGGGGCTCTCGGTAGTCCACGAAGGCCTGGCCCTGGTAGCCCGCGCCTTCGAGGACGAGCCGTTGCGCTGATCCGCTTCCCGCGGCGCGGCCCGCGGCACCCGGGTCGGCCACGATCGTTCGCGCCGCGGGGATGCCACGAGAGATGGAGGTTGCAGTGAAGACTAGAACCGTGACCGGCGCAGCAGCGGTGGTGCGCGTGCTCGAGGCCAAGGGCGTCTCGCACGTCTTTGGGATATGCGGACATACGGTCATCGGGGTACTCGACGCGCTCAGTCGCTCGAAAGTGCGTTTCGTGAGCGTTCACCACGAGGGGGTCGCTTCGCATGCGGCCGATGGGCTCGCGCGGCGCACCGGCAAAGCCGGTGTCGTCCTGGCTCACCTGGGGCCGGGGCTTACCAACGCGATAACGGGCATAGCCAATGCCATGCACGATGCGGTGCCGATGGTCGTCATCAGCGGCAATATCCAGAGTTATTTCTTCGGTCGGAACGCGCACCAGGAAACCAACCTGCACGGGGACGCCAATCAGGCGGATTCGCTCGCGCCGTTCACCAAGCGCATCTGGAAGGTGCAGAAACCGGAGGCGCTTCTGCCCAGTCTGGATGCGGCATTCCGGATCGCCGAGAGCGGCCGCAAGGGCCCGGTGCTGGTAGACGTCGCGATGGACGTATTCTCCCTTCTGGTCGAGATGCCCGACCCGTGGGTTGCTTCGCCCGTTCCCGAGCCGCCCGCGTTGTCGCAGGCCGCGGCGCGCGATATCGCGGCCTCGCTGCGCGGTTCACGTCGCGCGGTCTTGTACCTCGGTTACGGGGCGGCGAGCGACGGCGGTGCGCGCGCGGCGCGGGTTCTGATCGAAAAGCTCAACATTCCGGTTGCCTACGAGCTGCTCGGCAAAGGCATCGTGCCCGATGATCATGAGCTCAACGTCGGGGTTACCGGTTTCTGGGGATCGCCCGCCGCCAACGAGGCATGCAAGCGCGCCGACGTGGTGCTTGCGGTCGGAACCAAATTCGCCGAGCTCGACACCTGCTCGTGGAGTCCGGGGGCGGTGTTTGCGATTCCGCCGAGCGCGCTCATCCACATTGCCAGCGATTCCGACGAGATCGGACGGTCGTACCGGCCGACGATGGGATTCGTCGCCGATCCAGTCCTGGCACTCGAGGCGATCGTCGGGGCGCTGGGGGACAGGGTGTCAACCCCTCCCCGGCTCGACGACGACCTGCGCAAGATCCGGTCGGATTTTGCGCAGAGGCTGCTCGGCATGCAGCGCAGCGAGGGTATCCCGATGCATCCCGCACGAGCGGTTGCCGAAGTGGGCGATGCGCTGCCGGCGGGCGCGATCCTGGTCGGCGATACCGGATGGAACAAGAACGGGGTCGCCCAGCAGCTCAAGACCTCGTCGCCCGGCACGTTTCTCGCGCCCGGCAGCTATGCGACGATGGGCTTTGGCCCCACGGCGGCGCTGGGCGCGGCTCTCGACGGCTCCGGCGCTCCAGTCGTCGCGTTGATCGGCGATGGCGCCTTCCTCACCAGCATTTCGGTGGTGCTGACCGCCGTCGAGGAGAAGATCCCGGTCGTCTGGGTCGTCATGAACAACAGCGGCTACGGCTCGATCGCGGGGCTCCAGCGCCTCGGATTCGGCTCCGAGTACGGAACCCGATTCGACACCTCGCTGATGAGCTTCCCGGCGCTGGCCCGGGCGCTGGGGGCGGACGGCGCGCGTGTTGAGCGCACCGGCCAGGTCGGCGAATTGCTTCGCGCCGCGATCGTTGCGCGCAAACCGTACATTCTCGAGATACCGACCACCAACGATCCTGCGCCCATTACCGGCGTCTGGGACGTGATCGATCTGTACAAGCGCACGGCGGAAGCCAGCGCGGCACGGCCGGCATGAAGGCGGGCTTCGTCGGGACCGGAAACATCGGGCAGCCGATGGCCGCCCGATTGATGAGCGCCGGGCACGAGCTGATCGTTTGCGATTTGCGGCCCGAGGCGCTCGGACCGCTGCTGGCCGCTGGCGCCAAAGCAGTCGATTCGCCGCGGGCAGCGGCGGACGCGGCGGAAATAGTGTTTCTCTCGCTGCCGAGCCAGGGCGCCTTCAGGGCGGCCGGCCTCGGACCGGACGGATGCATACATGGCAAGGCCGCAAAGATCATCGTCAACACGTCGACGCTCGGCATGCCGTTCATTCAGGAGATGGCGCGGGCGTTCGCGACCCGCGGGATGATCCTGGTCGACTGCCCGATCTCCGGCGGTGTCGTCGGCACCCGCGCGGGAACGCTGTCGGTGATGGTTTCGGGCGATCCCGCGGCGATCGAAACGATCCGTCCGCTCATCTCCTGCTGGGGACACACGATCACCGTCGCCGGAGACCGTCCGGGCGCGGCACAGGTGCTCAAGCTGACGAACAACATCCTGTCGATCGTCGCGCTGGCCGCGACTGCGGAGGCATTCGTCATGGGCGCCAAGGCCGGTCTCGATCCGGAGGTCATGCTTGCCGCCATCAATGCCGGCAGCGGCCGCAACAGCGCGACCGAGTCCAAATTTCCCGTTGCCGTCCTCAACCGCAGCTTCGAATACGGCAGCGCCATACAAATCCTGATGAAGGATGCCGATCTTGCGATCGAGCAGGGAGAGGCCCTCGGCATCCCGATGTGGGTGTGCCAGGCGGCGCGACTGGTGTACAAGTATGCGATGTTCCAGGGCGCCGCCGGTGACGACGTGACGACGATCGTGCAGCACATCGAGCGCGCGGCAGGATTCGAGATTCCCAAGACGCGATGATTCGACCCGACCGATGAGCGATGTCGCCCCGATGCCCGAAGCGAGCCGCCGCGGCACCGTCGAGACGCCGCTGAGTCCAGGCGTCTACGAGAACTGGCACCAATGGCAGAAGGTCAGGCACGGTTCGGACTGCCTGCAGTATCTCGGCGCGGAGCTCGACCGGCTGCAAATCACCCGACCGCTGCTGATCACGACCCGCTCTCTGACGGTCCAAGGCACCTTGCTGGCGTCGGTACGCGATGCGGTGCCCGCCGAAATCGTGGCCCAATTTTCCGAGACCGAGCCGCATACGCCGCGTGAAACCGTGCTCGCGGCCGCGCGCGCCGCCAGACAGGCCCGCCCCGACGGCATCATCAGCTTCGGCGGAAGCACCGTGATCGACACGGCCAAGGGCGTGGCACTCGCCCTCGCGGCCGACATCGCCCGCGCGTCCGATTTCGACCGTTACGCGCGCAGCGCGGAAGACGGGAACGGCCTTGCCGCCGGAGTGCTGCCGCACATCGCGTTGCCGACGACCCTGTCCGGCGCCGAATACAGTTGCGACATCGGAATCACCGATCCACTGCAGCGCAAGAAGGAGATTTTTCACTACGACGGCCTCGCGCCGCGCACGATACTCCTCGATCCGCTGCTGGCGAGCGCCACGCCGGCGCGACTGTGGGGGGCCACCGGGATCAAGGTGATGTCGGATGCCATCGAGCAGCTGTACGGCAAGGCATCGCACCCGATCATCGATGCACTGTGCGTTTCCGCCATCCGATGGTTTTCCCGGTACCTGCCCCTGTTCGAGCATCCGGACTCGGCGCTGCGGACCGACGCGCGGCTGCGCTGCCAGCTTGCGTCGTGGAAGACCCTCTTCGGCATGCGCAACGCGGGAACGCGAGTCGGCATCGGTGGCGCCCTGCGGCACCAGCTCGGGGGCATGTTTCGAATTCCGCACGGCGAAGCGACCTGTGTCATGCTGCCGCACATCCTGCGCTTCAATTTTCCCGAGATTCGCGATGGCTATCGCACCCTCGCCGAGGCCCTGGACCTGGACGCCGCGTTCGCTAGCAAGGAGGCGCGCCTGGAGGCAATCATCGAGCACATCCGCGATCTCATCTCGAAACTCGGGCTACCGGACCGTCTGGGGCCGCTCGGAGCGCGGCGGACCGACCTGTCGGCGCTGGCCTCCCATGTGATGCAGGAGGCGGGCACCGAGTTCAACCCCCGCACGGTCGCGGATCCCCGCGAGATCGTCGCCCTGCTGGATGCGGCGTTCTAGCTCCCGGGTCGTGCAAGTCCGATGCCCGATCCGATAACCGCTGCTGCGTCGCGTGTCGCCATTGTGACCGGAGGTGCCCGCGGCATCGGGCTGGGCATTGGCCAGCGCCTGGCCGACGCCGGATATAGCGTCGCAGTCTGGGACCGCGACGGCGGGGGCGCCGAAGCTGCGGCGGCGGAGCTCCGCCGGCGCGGGGCGACGGCGATCGGCATCGGCTGCGATGTCTCCCTTCCTGACGAAGTCGCCGCAGCGACGACCGCGGTGCGCGACGGGTTGGGGACACCCGATCTGCTCGTCAACAACGCGGCGATACGGCACCGCGCCCGGCTCGAGAACCTTTCGCGCGGCGATTGGGACGAAGAAGTCGCCGTCAACTTCACCGGTGTCTTTCAATGCACGCAGGCCGTCGGCCGACTGATGCTGGCCGAAGGGCGCGGCAGCATCGTCAACATTGCGTCGTTAAGCGCGCAAAGCGGGCACGTCCTTCGCGGTGCCTATACGCCAACCAAGGCGGGTGTTCTCGGCTTGACCATCCTTACCGCGGTCGAATGGGGGTCCCGCGGAATACGCTGCAACGCGATCAGCCCCGGCATCATCGTCTCGCCGGGCAATCAGGACGTCTATGCGGACCCGGCCTTGAGCGAAGGCAGGCGCGCCTTCGTTCCGCTGGGAAGGCTTGGAAGCGCGGATGACATCGGCGACGCTGTCGTATTCCTCGCTTCCGATGCCGCTCGCTTCATCAACGGTGTTAATCTGGTGGTCGACGGTGGGACCAGTCAGTCCCTGGTGGCGCTGATTCCGACGATCGGCCCCGACGGAACGCACTTGCGGGCCGCAATGCAAGGCTTGGGACACCGGACATCCGAGCCGTGATGGCAACCGGGCTCCTTGGAATAAGTTGCAGCCGCTGCGATACTTGTCGGCGTTCCGGCCGGTCTTCCGCATTGGCCGTCCGGCGCCTGGACCGGGGCTTTGCGCTGGTCTCGGTAGTCAGAGCGTTGCTGCTGTTCGTGATCTAGGGCATTTCCATTCCGGCTTCGGCGGTGGCTAAGGGGTCTGCATCTTCCGTTTCCGTGCGCGCGGCAACCGGCCGGGACTCGACCGTTCGCGCGTGGCCGTTGTCCCGCACCTTGGCCGAATTCGCCACACGCGACGACCTCCGGTTCCCGTCGCTTGCCCGCTCGCGTGCAGCCGATGCCATAACCGATTGCGTGGGCTGTTTGCTGGCGGGCACCCGCGAACCGGTTGCCGCGATCATGCGCAAGGTCATCACGCCGACGCCGCAAGGGGCGGTATTGGTGGGCGAAACACACCGTGCGCCGGCCGTCGACGCGGCGCTGTTTCATGGCACTCTGGCGCACGCGCTCGATTACGACGACACCAATCACCCGGCATACGCGCACCCCAGCGCCGTGCTCGTACCCGCGATGTTCGCGCTCGCCGAGCAGAGCCACGCCAGCGGCGAGGATCTGATCACCGCGTATATCGTCGGTTTCCAGGTGCTCGGCAAGCTGGGGCGTGCCCTCAACTTTGCCCACTACCAGCGGGGATGGCACGCGACGTCGACGTTCGGCACGCTGGCTGCAACGGCCGTTGCGGCCCGCCTGCTGAGACTCAGCCTTGCGCAAACGACCATGGCGATCGGCATCGCGGCTTCCGCAGCCGGCGGGTTGCGGGCCAATTTCGGCAGTATGGTAAAGCCGTTGCACGCCGGATACGCGGCACGCAACGGCGTACTGGCTGCGCTGCTGGCCGCGCATGGGATGGATGCGAGCGAGCTGGCGCTCGATCACGAATATGGATTTTGCGAGGTGTTCAAAGATGGCGCGGCTTATGACCGGGCGGCGCTGGACAAGTGGGACGAGCCGCTGGAAATACTGACGCGTCACGGCCTTGCGCTGAAGTCCTTTCCGGCGTGCGGCGCGGCCCACACGGCGATCGAGGCGGCAATCGCCCTGCGTGCGACCATCGATGGGAAGCCGATACGGGCCGTCACCGCGCATGTCGCCGAGCGCGCCTTTGCGCCGTTGATCTACGTCGTGCCGCGGACGCCGCTCGAAGGCAAGTTCAGTCTGCATTTCTGCGTTGCGGCCGCGCTCGCCGACGGAGCGGTCGGACTTGGAACGTTCACGCAGCAGAAGCTCGGCGACCCTCGGATACGCGAGCTGATTCCGCGAATAACGATGGTCGTCGATGCGACGTTGCCCGATCCCGATGAATTTCCAGTCCGCCTCGAAGTGCAGACGACGGACGGCGCGCGGTACGAGGCTTCGGTATCGCTGGCGATGGGAAAGTCCGAGCGGTGGCTGACCGTCGAACAGCTGCGGGCCAAATTCATCGATTGCACGCGGGGCGTGCTTGCTTCGGCCGCCGCCAGCGCGACGTTCGAGTCGCTGCGCGCGTTGGACAGCCACACCCCGGCGGCCGCGCTGCTGCGCGAACTGGCGCGGGCCGGCACGGGCGACCCGGAGCGTCCGATGCCGCGAGCCACGCGCAAAGATCGTCCGGGAAAATGAATGAAGCCATGAGCAAACCCAGGCGAACCGCCCTCGTGACCGGGGGCGCGCGCGGGCTCGGCCGTGCAATCGCGGAGCAGCTTGGGCGCGACGGCGCGACGGTCGTGATCGGCGACGTCGACGAAAGCGAAATGCACCGGACTGCGAACGCCCTGGTCGATGGCGGGATCGACGCCGCGCCGCAAACGCTGGATGTCTCCGACGAACGCTCCGTCCGCAGGGCCTTCGTCGAGATCGAGCGCCGGTTCGGGCGGCTGGACATCCTGATCAACAATGCCGGCGTCCTCGGACTTCAGGACGGCGAGCGTCCCCTGGTCGAAGACATGTCGCTCGACCTTTGGCGACGCACTTTGGACGTCAACCTGACCGGCGCGTTCCTCGCGAGCCGCAGCGCCATTCCGCTGATGAAACGCGGGAAATGGGGACGGATCGTCAACCTGTCGTCGCGCGCCGGCAGGATGCGCACGGGGCTCGGCAATTCCAACTACGCCGCGTCCAAGTCCGGCCTTATCGGGTTTTCGCGGGTGCTGGCCGGAGAGGTGGGCCGTGACGGCATCACCGTCAACTGCGTCGCCCCGTCGCGCGTGGCCACCGCGATGACGCTGGCCCTTGCGGACAGCAGCGCATTTTTCGATCGGAACATCGAAGAGACTGCGGTTGGGCGGCTGGCAGAACCCGGCGACGTCGCCAGTGCCGTCGCTTTCCTGTGCTCCGATGCGGCCCGCTTCGTGACCGGTGCCGTCATCGACGTCAACGGCGGGTCATACATGGCATGATCTGGGCTCGCAGCATTCGGGGCGGCGCTCACGCAGGCACGCGCGGTAGAATTGCCGGATTAAGTACGAGGCGACGCGGCTTGGTTTGCCCGCCCCGCGGCGCGGTGCCTCTTCTGGGTTGCACTTGGCCGTTTATCCCCTATCTTACTATTTCCAGCCCGCTGCAGACCTCCTTTCCCCTTGAATAACACCGCCTCCTTTCATCCCGCTG
This sequence comes from Casimicrobiaceae bacterium, assembly GCA_050742615.1. GTDB lineage: Bacteria > Pseudomonadota > Gammaproteobacteria > Burkholderiales > Casimicrobiaceae > PALSA-1003. The sequence continues at coordinate 28,473 of JBOIGD010000196.1, forward strand.
TCGACCGCTGGTTTCGCAAGCACTTTGCCGCTCCGACCGAGCCGCAGGCCCGGGCGTGGCCCGAGATCCAGGCCGGCCGCAATGTCCTGGTCGCAGCACCGACCGGGTCCGGCAAGACGCTGGCGGCCTTCCTCGCCGCGATCGACAGCCTGATCCGGCGCGGCGTCGAGGCGCCGCTGCCCGACGAGACGCTGGTCGTCTACGTGTCGCCGCTCAAGGCGCTGTCCAACGACATCCAGAAGAACCTGTCGGCCCCGCTCGCGGGGATCCGTGAGGAGCTCGCGGCGCTCGATTTGCCCGACGTCGAGATTCGCACACTGGTCCGCACCGGCGACACGCCGCAGTCCGAGCGCGCGGGGATGCGCAAGCGGCCCCCGCACATCGTGGTCACGACCCCCGAGTCGCTGTACGTGCTGCTGGGCTCCGCGTCGGGACGCAAGATGCTGGCGACGACGCGCACCGTCATCGTCGACGAAATCCATGCGCTGGCGGGCAACAAGCGCGGCAGCCACCTCGCGCTGTCGCTGGAGCGGCTGTCGGCGCTGACGGCGCGGCCTCCGGCGCGCATCGGCCTGTCGGCGACGCAGAAGCCGATCGAAGAGATCGCGCGCTTTCTGGTCGGTGAGGGCGGGTCCGAAAAGGCTGCCGGACGCGATCGCTGCGTCGTCGTCGACACCGGCCACGTGCGCCCGCGCGACCTCGCGATCGAGGTGCCCGCATCGCCGCTCGAGTCGGTCATGTCGAACGAGGTCTGGCAGCAGGTCTATGGGCGGCTCGCCGAGCTGGCGCTCACGCATCGGACGACGCTCGTTTTCGTCAACACGCGGCGCATGGCCGAGCGCGCGGCTCGCCACTTGTCCGAACGGCTCGGCGCCGATCAGGTCACGGCGCACCACGGCAGCATGGCGAAGGAGCTGCGGCTCAAGGCCGAGCAGCGCCTCAAGCGCGGCGAACTGAAGGTGCTGGTCGCCACGGCTTCGCTCGAGCTCGGCATCGATATCGGCGACGTCGAGCTGGTCTGCCAGCTCGGCTCGCCGCGATCGATCGCGACGTTCCTTCAGCGCGCGGGTCGCGCGAGCCACCAGGTCGGCGGCGTGCCTAAGGCGCGCATCTTTCCGGCGTCGCGCGACGAGCTCGTCGAATGCGCCGCCTTACTCGACGCGGTGCGTCGTGGCGAGCTCGATCGGCTGATCATTCCGCCCAAGCCGCTGGACGTGCTTTCGCAGCAGATCGTCGCCGAGGTTGCAGCGCGGGAATGCCCGGAGGACGCGCTGTTCGACCTCGTCCGCCGCGCCTATCCATACGCGAAGCTCACGCGCGACGAGTTTCTGGACGTGGTGCGCACGCTATCCGAGGGTTTCAGCACCCGCCGCGGCCACCGCGCCGCCTATGTGCATCGCGACGCGGTCAACGGCGTGCTGCGCGGGCGGCGCGGGGCGCGGCTTACGGCGCTGACGTCCGGCGGCGCGATTCCGGACAACGCCGATTACAACGTGCTGCTCGAGCCCGCCGGGCAGCTCGTCGGCACCGTCAACGAGGACTTCGCGGTGGAAAGCCTCACCGGCGACATTTTCCAGCTGGGCAACAGCTCGTATCGCATTCTTCGGATCGAAGCCGGGCGGGTGCGCGTCGACGACGCCCACGGCCAGCCGCCGACGATTCCCTTCTGGCTGGGCGAGGCGCCCGCGCGCAGCGACGAGCTGTCGCACGCCGTGTCGCGCTTGCGCGAGGAAATTTCCGGCCGGTTGAATGGGGAAGGTGACAAGCAGGCCGCGTTCGACCGGATCGTGCAGGACCTCGGACTGTCGGGTCCGGCGGCGGGACAGCTGGTCGACTATCTGGCCGCGGGGCAGGCGGCGCTGGGTACGCTGCCGACGCAGAAGACCGTCGTTTTCGAGCGCTTCTTCGACGAGTCGGGCGGAATGCAGCTGGTGATCCATTCACCGTTCGGCAGCCGCATCAACCGCGCCTGGGGACTCGCGCTACGCAAGCGCTTTTGCACGAAGTTCAATTTCGAATTGCAGGCGGCGGCGACCGAGGACGCGATCGTCCTGTCGCTGTCGACCAGCCACAGCTTCCCGCTGGAGAGCGTGGCCCGCTATCTCAATGCCAAGACCGTGCGCCCGATCCTGGTTCAGGCGATGCTCGATGCGCCGATGTTCGGGGCGCGCTGGCGCTGGATCGCCGGAACGTCGCTGGCGCTGCCGCGCTTCCAGGGCGGCAAGAAGGTACCCGCGCCGCTGCAGCGGATGCGCGCCGAGGATTTAATGGCGGCGGTGTTTCCGGACCAGATCGCCTGCGCCGAGAACCTGGTGGGCGAGCGCCAGATTCCGGATCACCCGCTCGTCCGGCAGACGATCCACGACTGCCTGTACGAGGCGATGGACGTCGAAGGCCTGGAGCGCCTGCTCGGCGACATCTAGTCGGGCAAGGTCACCACGCTGGCTCGCGACTTGACCTCGCCCTCCCCGCTGGCGCTGGAAATTCTCACCGCGCGCCCGTACGCCTACCTCGACGACGCGCCGCTGGAAGAGCGCCGGGCGCAGGCGGTGATGAGCCGGCGCTGGCTCGACGAGGCGAGCGCGTCCGATCTCGGTCGTCTCGACGCGGCCGCGATCGAGCGCGTGCGCGCCGAAGCTTGGCCGGAGGCGGCCGACGCCGACGAGCTGCACGATGCGCTGCTCGGGCTGGGCTTCGTGACCCCGGACGAAGTCGGCCGCCAGGCACCGTGGCGCGGTCTGCTCGATGCGCTGGCCGCGCAGCGACGTGCGACGCGCCTGGCGGGTCGGGCAGGCGATGCGCCCGGTCCGGGGAACACGCCGAGGG
>JBOIGD010000197.1:0-16270 GCA_050742615.1 Casimicrobiaceae bacterium
TCCCCGGGCATCCCGCTAGCGGACACCGGCGCCTCCGCGCTCGGCGGCGCCGCGCCCGCCGCCGTCATTGCCCGGGAAAGTGCGCCGGACCGCACGGACGGCGGCCGCGTAGCACGGGTCCCTCGGCAGCGGCATGGTTATTCTGTTCTTTCGTGGCGGAGCCGTGCCCGCGGCGCGATTCGCAAGGCCGGGCACGACGCTGCAGCCGAAATTATACCGTGTTTCGACCGGCGCTCACCAGCGCCGGCGCCGCCGCGACCGTCAACCCAGTTCGTTCAGATAGTAGTGGCGGCGCGTGCTGCACAAGCCACGCCGCACCTCCACGGGCCGGTCACCGTAAGTGCGGGTCAGGCGCTCGACGGCGAGCAGCGGCTCGCCGGTGCGGACCTTCAGAATCGTCGCGGTGGCAGCATCGGCGGCGATCGCCCTGAGCCTTTCGTGCGCGCGCAGCATGCGTACGCCGAACTGCGTTTCGAAAAAGCCGTACATCGATCCGCGATACGCGTCCAGCCTGGCGCGCGTCAATCCCTTGAACAGCGCCGCCGGCAGGGTGATGTCGTCGAGCACCGCGGGCTCGCCACCGTATTCGAGCACCCTGCGCACCGTCACGACCGGTTCGCCGGCTTTCAGCTCCAGCAGCCGTGCCACTTCGGCCGGCGCCTTGCCGCGACGCACGTCGAGGAGCCGGCTCGCCGGGTATTCGTCCCTGTCATCGCTGCGCCGGATGCGCAGGAATCGGAACAGCGACGCCTTGTCTTCGCCGTGCGTGGCGACGTACGTTCCCTTGCCCTGGCGCCGGACCACCATGTTGTCGGCGGCAAGCGCGTCGATCGCCTTGCGCACCGTGCCCTGCGAGACGCCGAAACGCGCGGCGAGCTCGAGCTCGCTCGGCAGCGCTTCGCCCGGCCGCCAGTGCCTGGCTTCCATGTCTCGCAGCAGCAGGTCCCGGAGCTGCACGTACAGCGGCCGGAACGCGGGGGATTGCTGAACGGCGGCGGCAGGCATCGGCGGCATTCGCAGGGTGACGGACCGGGCGGCCCGGTCATCTCGGCCCCGCCCGGAGGTTGCCGACTTTATATCTTATATCTTACATAAGAGTCAATTGACACCGCCGCCCGGAGCCCGTAGAATTTTTTGTCGGGAGACGCGCGCTGCGGCGGCATGGTGATCCGCACCCGCTGCGCGCCGGGTGGGTGCGATCGCTTCCCGACCCTGCCGCCGTCCTGGAGTTCTCGATGAAAAAGCCCGTCCGCATCGCGGTGACCGGCGCCGCCGGCCAGATCGGCTATAGCCTGCTGTTCCGCATCGCCAACGGCGACATGCTCGGCAAGGACCAGCCGGTGATCCTGCAACTGCTCGAGCTGCCGATCGACAAGGCGCAGGCAGCGCTCAAGGGCGTGATGATGGAGCTCGAGGATTGCGCGTTCCCGCTGCTCGCCGGCATGACCGGGACGGGCGACGCCCGCGTCTCGTTCCGGGACGCCGAGTTCGCGCTGCTGGTCGGGGCGCGGCCGCGCGGCCCCGGCATGGAGCGCAAGGATCTGCTGCTGGAGAACGCCAGGATCTTCATCGAGCAGGGCAAGGCGATGGACGCCGCCGCCAGCCGCGGCGTCAAGGTTCTGGTCGTCGGCAACCCCGCCAACACCAACGGCTATATCGCGATGAAGTCCGCCCCGGAACTGCCGCAGAAGAACTTCACCGCCATGCTGCGCCTCGATCACAACCGCGCGCTGTCGCAACTCGCGGCCAAGTCGGGCAAGCCGGTCGGCTCGATCGACAAGCTGATCGTCTGGGGCAACCACTCGCCGACGATGTACCCGGATTATCGCTTCGCCACCGCCGGCGGCCAGTCGCTGAAGGCGCTGATCGACGACGAGAACTGGAACCGCACCGTTTTCCTGCCGACCGTCGGCAAGCGGGGCGCAGCCGTCATCGAGGCGCGCGGATTGTCGTCGGCCGCATCGGCGGCCAATGCCGCGATCGATCACATGCGCGACTGGATCGTCGGCAGCGGCGGCAAATGGGTCACGATGGGTGTTCCGTCGGACGGCAGCTACGGCATCCCGAAGGACGTGATGTACGGGGTGCCGGTGACGACTTCGGGCGGCGAGTACCAGCGCGTAGGCGGCCTCGAGATCGACGCTTTCTCGCGCGAGAAGATGGACGCGACGCTGAAGGAGCTCGAGGAGGAGCGCGCTGGCGTCGCCGCGTTGCTCGCATGAGCGCGGCGTCTTCCGCCGGCGAGAAATTCCGTGCCGCGCTGGCGCAGGAAAAGCCGCTGCAGGTGCCCGGCGCGATCTGCGCCTACCACGCGATCCTGGCCGAGAAGACCGGCTACCTGGCCCTCTACCTGTCCGGCGGCGGCGTCGCGGCCGGCTCGCTCGGCCTGCCCGATCTCGGCATTTCGACGCTGGACGACGTCCTTACCGACGTCCGGCGCATCACCGACGCCAGTCCGCTGCCGCTCTTGGTCGATGCCGACACCGGCTTCGGGGCGTCGGCATTCAACATCGCGCGCACGGTGCGTTCGCTGATCAAGGCGGGCGCCGCGGCAGTGCACATCGAGGATCAGGTCGGCGCCAAGCGTTGCGGCCACCGGCCGAACAAGGCCTTGGTCACGCAGGCCGAGATGGTCGACCGGATCAAGGCGGCGGTCGACGCCCGCGCCGACCCCGGCTTCGTGGTGATGGCGCGCACCGACGCCCTGGCCGCCGAAGGCCTGTCCGCGGCGATCGACCGCGCCTGCGCCTGCGTCGAGGCCGGCGCCGACATGATCTTCCCCGAGGCGGTCGCCGAGGTCGCGACCTACCGGCGCTTCGCCGATGCGGTCCAGGTTCCCATCCTGGCCAACATCACCGAGTTCGGTGCGACCCCGCTGTTCACCGTCGACGAGCTGCGCGGCGCCGGCGTCGCGATCGCCCTCTACCCGCTATCGGCGTTTCGCGCGATGAATCAGGCGGCGCTCGGCGTCTATCGCGCGGTCCGCCGCGACGGCACGCAGCAGCGCGTCGTCGCGTTGATGCAGACGCGCCAGGAGCTCTACGAATTCCTCGGCTATCATGCCTTCGAGCAGAAGCTCGACGCGCTGTTCGCGGGCGAGCCGCAGTGAGGCGCCGCGCGCGCCTGCGGTCCATTGGGGGGAGCCCATGAGCGAATCCATCGCGCCCGCGGTAACGACTCCCAAGCCGAAGAAATCGGTCGAACTGTCCGGCGTCGTTGCCGGCAACACCGCGCTGTGCACCGTCGGCCGGACCGGCAATGATCTGCACTACCGCGGCTACGACATCCTCGATATCGCCGAGGCCTGCGAGTTCGAGGAAATCGCCTATCTGCTGATTCATGAAAAGCTGCCGACGCGCGCGGGGCTCGCCGAGTACAAGAGCAAGCTCAAGGGTCTGCGCGACCTACCGGATCCGGTCCGGGAGATCCTCGAGCGCCTGCCAGCGAGCGCGCATCCGATGGACGTGATGCGCACCGCGGTTTCCGCGCTGGGCGCGATATGGCCGGAGCGCGAGCTGCACGACGCCGAAGGTGCCCGGGACATCGCCGACCGACAGCTGGCCTCGCTCGGGTCGATGCTGCTGTACTGGTACCACTGGACGCACAACCGCAAGCGGATCGATGTCAAGACCGACGACGATTCGATCGGCGCGCACTTCCTGCACCTGCTGCACGGCGAGACGCCGCCGGCGGCGTGGGTCCGCGCGATGCACACCTCGCTGATCCTCTACGCCGAGCACGAGTTCAACGCGTCGACCTTTACCGCGCGCGTCATCGCCGGCACCGGCTCGGACATCTATTCGGCGTTGACCGGCGCGATCGGCGCGCTTCGCGGCCCCAAGCATGGCGGCGCCAACGAGTTCTCGTTCGAAGTTCAGCAGCGCTACGCGACACCCGACCAGGCCGAGGCCGACATTCGCCGGCGCGTCGCCGCCAGGGAGGTGATCATCGGGTTCGGCCACCCGGTGTACACGGTCAGCGATCCACGCAACCGCGTGATCAAGGCGGTGGCGCAGCGCCTTTCCGCAGAGGCCGGAGACATGAAGATGTTCGCCGTCGCCGAGCGGGTGGAGCAGGTTATGTGGGACGCGAAAAAAATGTTTGCGAACCTGGACTGGTATTCCGCGGTCAGTTACCACATGCTGGGAGTCCCGACAGCGATGTTCACACCGCTATTCGTCATATCGCGCACCGCCGGCTGGTCGGCGCATGTGATCGAGCAGCGCAGCGACGGCAAGATCATACGGCCTTCGGCGAACTACGTCGGTCCCGAGGACCAGGCCTTCGTCCCCCTGGCGAGCCGCCGGTGATGTCGCTGCGTCGAGGCTTGATCCTTGCACTGGCCTGCGCATTGCTCGCCGGTCCCGCGCCCGCGGCCGAACCCGCCGCCGGCGCTCCAGCCGCAACCGGGGCCGCGGCGGAGCCCCAGGAAGCGGCTGCGATCGCCGCCGCCACCGACGAAAGCGATCGCTGGCTCGCGCTGCTCGCCCATGGCAAATACGCCGACAGCTGGGTCGCCGCCGCGGTCGTGCTGCAGGAGGCCATCGCGCAAAAAACCTGGGTCGACGATCTGGCCGCCCGTCAGGCGAAGCTCGGACGGCTGATCATGCGCGAACGCAAGACCGCCAGCTATTCGAAGATCATGCGCGGCGCCCCGACCGGCGATTACGTCACGGTGACTTACCTCACCAAGTTCGAAAAGGCCCCGCTGGTCGACGAAACGCTGGCAGTGGCCAAGGATTCGCTCGGGCAATGGCACGTCGCGGGCTACGACATCGCGCTCGACCAAGCCAAGTCGCCGTGACGGCGCGCCCGATACCTGGCGCCCGCAGGGCGTTTTAGCGAACTTCCCCCCGCAAGGCCCTGCCGAAGAAGAAGCCATGTCCGCGCCGATTTCCAGCGTCCGCCCGCCGCCCGATCAGGTTCTGGTCGACATCGCCGACTACGCAGCGCGCGACGGCATCGGCAGCGCCGAAGCCTATGAAACCGCCCGCCACTGCCTGATCGATACCTTGGGTTGCGGCCTCGAGGCGCTGTCCTATCCGGCCTGCACGAAGCTGCTGGGCCCGATCGTCCCTGGCACCGTCGTGCCGAACGGCGCCCGCGTTCCCGGCACGCAGTTCCAGCTCGATCCGGTGCAGGCCGCATTCAACATCGGCGCGATGATCCGCTGGCTGGACTTCAACGACACCTGGCTGGCGGCGGAATGGGGTCACCCCTCGGACAATCTCGGCGGCATCCTCGCCACCGCCGATTGGCTGTCGCGGACCGCAGTTGCCGCGGGCAAGCCGCCCCTCACGATGCGGGCGGTGCTGACGGCGATGATCAAGGCGCACGAGGTCCAGGGCGTGCTGGCGCTGGAGAACAGCTTCAACCGCGTGGGCCTCGACCACGTCGTGCTGGTCAAGGTCGCCTCGACCGCGGTGGTCGCGCAGATGCTGGGCCTGTCGCACGACGGGATCGTCGACGCGCTGTCGCTGGCGTGGGTCGACGGCCATAGCCTGCGCACCTACCGGCACGCGCCGAACACCGGTTCGCGCAAGAGCTGGGCCGCCGGCGACGCGACGGCGCGTGCGGTCCGCCTCGCGTTGCTGGCCGCCAAGGGCGAGATGGGTTACCCGTCGGTGCTAACCGCGAAGACCTGGGGCTTCTACGACGTCCTGTTCAAGGGCAAGCCATTCGCGCTGCGGCGCCCGTACGGCAGCTACGTGATGGAGAACGTGCTGTTCAAGATCAGCTTCCCCGCCGAGTTCCACGCCCAGACGGCGGTCGAAAGCGCGATGGCGTTGCACCCGCGGCTGCGCGACCGCATCGGCGACATCCGCCGCATCACCCTCCGCACGCACGAATCGGCGTTGCGGATCATCGACAAGAAGGGCCCGCTCGCCAACCCTGCCGACCGCGATCATTGCCTCCAGTACATGGTCGCCGTGTCGCTGCTGCACGGGCGGCTTACCGCCGCCGACTACGAGGACGCCGCAGCCGCCGACCCGCGCATCGATGCGCTGCGCGAGAAAATGGCCTGCGTCGAGGATCCGCGGTTCTCGCGCGACTATCTCGACCCCGACAAACGCTCGATCGCCAATGCGATCGCCGTCGAGTTCGACGACGGCACCAAGCTCGACGAAGCCGTCGTCGAATACCCGATCGGGCATCGCCGCCGCCGCGCCGAGGGCATTCCTCTGCTGATCGAAAAGTTCCGGACCAACCTGGCACGGCGCTTTCCACCGAAGCAGCAGCGCGCGATCCTCGATCTGGCGCTCGACGCTCGCCGGCTGGAGGCCGCACCGGTGCATGAATTCGTCGACCTCTTCGTCATTTGACGATGCGCCAGCGAAATGGAGTCCGCCATGCGATCCAAGACCTGCAGCTCTCATCCCGCCGCATGCGGCGAGCGCGCGAGATTCTCGCTGGCGATCGTCTGCTCGGGCTTCGCCGTCGGCGCGATAGCGGCCGAGCCGCCCATCCTGAAATCCGGCCTGTGGGAAGTGTCGCGCAGCACCACGCAGCAGCCGGAGACCCGACACTTGACGACGATGTGCCTCGACGAATCGGTGCAGGCGCAGATGCGCGAGTTCGGCCTCGGCGTCGCCAAGGAACTGTGCTCGAAGAGCGACCGGCGCGCCGAGGGCAACCGGGTCATCATCGATGCGACCTGCAAGCTCGGTGCGACGACGATGACCACGCATTCGGTGATGACCTTCAGCGGCAACACCGCCTACCACACCGAGGGCACCGCGAGCTACGATCCGCCGCTGATGAACGTGACCGAAGCGAAAACCTCGATCGACGGCAAGTGGACAGGGGCGTGCAAGCCCGGGCAGCAGCCGGGCGACATTACCCTCGAATCGGGACAGACGATCAACGTCAAAAGCATGATCAGGAAATAGACGGCCGAGGAGTTCACCGGCGACGGCCCTTCGGTTCGCCACGGTCGGCGCCCAGACCTGGAAAGGCAGTTCGATGAAAAGCAATCTGCACGACACGCTGCAAACACTCACCACCGCGTCCGGCGCGTCCGGACAGTACTACTCGCTGCCGGCGCTCGAAGCCGCCGGTTTCGGCCGCGTCGCGAGGCTGCCGGTGTCGATCCGCATCGTGCTGGAAAGCGTGCTGCGCAACTGCGACGGCAAGAAGGTCACCGAGGAGCACGTGCGCCAGCTTGCCAACTGGGCCCCGAACGCGCCGCGGACGGAGGAGATTCCGTTTGTCGTCGCCCGCGTGGTTCTGCAGGATTTCACCGGTGTGCCGTTGTTGTGCGATCTCGCCGCGATGCGCGGCGTCGCCCAGCGCGTGGGCAAGGACCCGAAGGTCATCGAGCCGCTGGTGCCGGTCGACCTGGTCGTCGACCATTCGGTGCAGGTCGACTACTACGGCACGAAGAACGCGCTCGATCTCAACATGAAAGTCGAATTCCAGCGCAACGTCGAGCGGTACAAGTTCATGAAATGGGGCATGCAGGCGTTCGACACGTTCAAGGTCGTGCCGCCGGGGATCGGCATCGTGCACCAGGTCAACCTCGAATACCTGGCGCGTGGCGTCCATCGGAAGGATGGCGTCTACTATCCCGACACCCTGGTCGGCACCGACTCGCACACCACGATGATCAACGGCATCGGCGTCGTCGGGTGGGGCGTCGGCGGCATCGAGGCCGAGGCCGGCATGCTCGGCCAGCCGCTGTACATGCTGACGCCGGACGTCGTCGGCGTGCATTTGAAAGGGCGGCTGCGTGAAGGCGTCACCGCGACCGACCTGGTGCTCACCGTGACCGAGTTGTTGCGCCGAGCCAAGGTCGTCGGCAAGTTCGTCGAATATTTCGGCGAGGGCGCGGCGTCGCTGCCGGTGCCGGACCGGGCGACGCTCGCCAACATGTCGCCGGAGTATGGCGCGACCATGGGCTTCTTCCCCGTCGATGACAAGACGCTCGACTATCTGACCAACACCGGACGCACGACGGCCGAAATCGAAGCGGTCGAGGCGTATTTCCGCGCGCAAGGCCTGTATGGCATGCCGAGCGCCGGTTCGATCGACTACTCGCAGACGGTCGAGCTCGACCTGGCGAGCGTCAACGCGAGCCTCGCCGGGCCCAAGCGCCCGCAGGATCGCATCGACCTGCCGAATATGAAGGCTTCGTTCGACACGCTGTTTTCCAAGCAGGTCGCCGAGAACGGCTTCGCCCAACCGCCAGACAAGCTCGCCCGCCGCTATCCGGTGAACGCCGCGGCGACCGAACAGGATCGTTCCAATGTCGCCGCGCAGCGCCTGCCGAACAACGGCCAGCCGCGCAACTTGGTCGAAATGGTCGACAACCGGCCGACACCCAATCATGTCAGCTCCGCCGGGCCGAAGCCGCTCGACATCGGGAACGGCGACATCCTGATCGCCGCGATCACCTCGTGCACCAACACGTCAAACCCGGGCGTCCTCCTGGCTGCGGGGCTGCTGGCGAAAAAAGCCGCCGCCAAGGGCCTGAGCGTCCGCCGGCACATCAAGACCTCACTCGCACCCGGGTCGCGCGTGGTCACCGAATATCTGACCAAGTCGGGCCTGCTGCCCGAGCTCGAGAAGCTCAACTTCTACCTGGCCGGCTACGGCTGCACGACGTGCATCGGCAATTCCGGCCCGCTCGATCCTGCGATAGAGGAAGTGGTGACCAAGAACGACCTGATATGCGCTGCGGTCCTCTCCGGCAACCGCAACTTCGAGGCGCGCATCCACCCGAACATCAAGGCGAACTTCCTCGCCTCGCCGCCGCTGGTCGTCGCCTATGCGATCGCCGGTCACGCCAACATCGACCTCAGCACCGAGCCGCTCGGTGTCGGCACCGACGGCAAGCCGGTCTTTCTGCGCGACGTATGGCCGACCTCCGAGGAAATCGGCGAGGTGATGCACTACGCCACTGATCCGGCGACCTACCGCCGCCTCTACGGCGACTTCACCCGGGACAACCCGCTATGGAACACCATCCCGACGGCGAAGGGCCAGGTGTACGCATGGGACAAGTCGACCTACATCGCCGAGCCCCCGTTTTTCGCCGACTTCACGATGCAGCCGGGCAAGGTGGCCGCCGTGCACGGCGCCCGCGCGCTCGGCATCTTCGGCGATTCGGTGACCACCGACCACATCAGCCCGGCCGGATCGATCAAGCCGACCTCGCCCGCCGGCATCTACCTGCTCGAGCACGACGTCGGCGTCCCCGATTTCAACAGCTACGGCAGCCGCCGCGGCAATCACGAGGTGATGATGCGCGGAACCTTCGCCAATGTGCGCATCAAGAACCTGATGCTGCCGCCAAAGTCCGACGGAACGCGGGTCGAGGGCGGCGAGACCCTGCTGCAGCCCGAGGGTAAGGCGATGTCGATCTACGACGCCGCGATGGCGTACATCGCGCGAGGCACGCCGACGGTCGTGTTCGCTGGCGAGGAATACGGCACCGGCAGCTCACGCGACTGGGCGGCCAAAGGCACGCAGTTGCTCGGTGTCAAGGCCGTGATCGCCAGAAGCTTCGAGCGCATCCACCGGTCGAACCTGGTCGGCATGGGCGTCCTGCCCTGCCAGTTCAAGGGCGCCGACAGCGCGGCCTCGCTCGGCATCGACGGGAGCGAATCGTTCGATATCGTCGGCCTGGAATCGGGCATCCGCCCGCAGATGGACGTCACGCTGCTGATCCACCGCAAGGACGGCGCCGCGCAGCGCGTCCCGCTGTTGCTGCGCATCGACACGCCGATCGAAGTCGACTACTACCTGCACGGCGGCATCCTTCCCTACGTCCTGCGCGAACTGCTGGCCGCCTAGCGCCGGGATGCGCGGCGGTGGAACGCGGGGCGCCGTCGCAGTCGATGCGCCGCCGGGAGCCCGCCACGCGCGGGCACGGCCGGCATCCCGCTGCCATGCGGGATCGCCGCCGCGCCAGTCGGCGACCGGCGCGGCCTGACCGCACCTGACCGTGCCCGACAGCCATTCGCTGCGTCGCGCCTTGCCGCTGTTCCTGTTCGCCGGGCTATGCCTGTCGTCGCTGGATGCGACCGCGAAATATCTGGTCCGCGATCATTCGCTGTTCCTTGTCGTCTGGGCGCGCTACGCCGGACAGTTGACTGTGGTCACGCCATTCGCGTGGCGGCGCGGCGGCCCGGGCTTCTGGCGCACGCGGCGCCCGGGCCTGCAGCTGCTGCGCTCGACGATGCTGCTCTGCGCGACGTTCTGCTTTGTCGGAGGATTGCGCTACCTGCCGCTGGCCGAGGCCTCGGCGATCACGTTCCTGGCGCCGATCTTCGTCGTCGTGCTGTCGGGGCCGATGCTCGGCGAACGCCCGGATCGCGCCCGTTGGGCGGCGGCGCTGACCGGTTTCGCCGGCATCCTGATCCTGCTGCGACCGGGTTCGGCGGTATTCGATCCGGCCGCGCTGTTGCTGTTGTTGGCGGCCTTCTGTAACGCGCTTTACTTCCTGCTCACACGAAAGCTCGTCGAGGACGGCGTGCACACGACGCTGTTCTACAGCGCCGTGGTCGGAGCGCTCGGCCTGTCGCTGGGCCTGCCCTGGGAATTCGAAGCCGGTACGGTCAGCTGGAAGGACACCCTGCCCTTCGTGCTCTTGGGCCTCTTCGCAGGCGTCGGCCACTGGTCGTTCATCGGCGCGTTCCAGCACGCCCCGGCCGCACTGCTCACGCCGTTTGCGTACCTGCAGATAATCTGGGCTACGGCCTACGGCCTGGCGCTTTTCGGCCAGCTGCCCGACCGCTGGTCGGCCGCCGGCATGGCGGTCATCGTCGCCAGCGGCCTGTTGCTGGCGCTGCGCGAGCGCTGGCGTTAGAGCGCGGTCAGCCGGCGTTGCCCTTGCTGTGGCGCGCGATCCAGCGCGTCAGCGGGCGCCACTGCTCGAGGTCCTGCTCCGAGCGCGAGCGCGGCAGATCGGCGATCGTCAGCCCGTCGCGGGCGCAGTGCACGTAGACCTGCGTGGCCCTGAGATGCGCCACCACCGGGAACTCGAACGCTTGCAGAAAGGTCTCCAGCTCGCCGGCGCTGTGCGTGCGCGGATCGACGCGCATCGCGACCAGCCCGACGGCGACGTCGCCTTTCTTGACCGCCTTGTATTCGCGGATCTGGTCGAGAAAATGCTGCGTGGCCGCCGTGTCGAACGCGCTGGGCGACACCGGGACCAAAAGGACGTCGGCGCGACGCATCGCGTCGCGCAATCCCTCGCCGTGCAAGCCGGCCGGGGTATCGAGGACCAGCCAGTGCGGATGGTGCTCCTTAAGGTCGTCCTTGCCAGCGTCCGGCGTCCAGCCGGCAATGACCGGAAAGAGCGGCGGACGACGGGCCAGCCATTCGGTCGCCGAGCGCAAAGGGTCGAAGTCAGCGAGCACAACGCGCTGCTTGCGCGCGGCGAGCCAGCCGGCGATGTTGGTGGCGAGCGTCGTCTTGCCGCTACCGCCCTTCGGGTTGGCCACCAGTAGCGTCTGCATTGCCATCGTCTTCCCCTCCCCGGGACAATCCGGCCGGGCGCCCTGGCGCAAAGCCTCGTTTTGTAGGGCCGCGTTGCCGGACGGCGCGCCGCGGCCCCTGCGGCCGCCCCCGCCGCCCGCCCATGGCTCGGGCGGGCGCTATGCTACCACCGCGCCGGCCGCCGGTCCTGTCCGGGCAAACCCGGCCCGACCACGCGCTCGGTTGCGTTCACCGCCGACTCGCGCTAGGTTCCCGCCATGATTCCCGAGCATGCACTGCAGGACCCCGCCGCGCATGGCGCGCCGCCGTTTCCCCCGGTGGCTACCGCCGGACCCGCGGGCGCGTCGACGGCCCGCGACGCGCAGCGGCACGAATTCGAGGCCAACAAGCTCAGGAAGCGCCTGCGCCGGCTGGTCGGCCAGGCGATCGGCGACTTCGCGATGATCGGGCGCGGCGATCGCGTCATGGTGTGCCTGTCGGGCGGGAAGGACAGCTACGGCATGCTCGACGTCCTGATGTCGCTGCGCGATCGCGCGCCGCTGCCGTTCGAGCTGATCGCGGTCAACCTCGACCAGAAGCAGCCGGGGTTCCCGGCCGACGTGCTGCCGCGCTATCTCGCGGCGCGCGGCGTGCCGTTCCACATCGTCGAGCAGGATACCTACAGCGTCGTCAAACGCGTGATCCCGGAGGGAGCGACGATGTGCTCGCTGTGCTCGCGGCTGCGCCGAGGCGCGCTCTATCGCGTCGCCAGCGAGCTCGGCGCGACCCGCATCGCGCTCGGCCACCATCGCGACGACATCCTGGCCACGTTTTTCCTCAATCTGTTCTTCGGCGGCAAGTTGAAGACGATGCCGCCGAAGCTCGTTTCCGACGACGGTCGGCACGTGGTGATCCGCCCGCTCGCCTACGTCCGCGAGCGCGATCTCGCGCGCTATGCCGAGGCGATGGCGTTCCCGATCATTCCCTGCACGCTGTGCGGTTCGCAGGAGAATCTGCAGCGCAAGCAGGTCGCGGCGATGCTGCTCGAATGGCAAAAGCGCCATCCGGGCCGGGCCGAGAGCATTTTCAATGCGCTGTCGAATGTCGTGACCACCCACCTCCTCGATCGCCGGCTGCAGGATTTCGCCGCGATCCACCCGACCGGCGCGCCCGAGGCCGGCGGCGACATCGCGTTCGACGACGATCCCTGCGTCGTCCCGGACACCCGCACGGCGCGCGTTGCGCCACGCGGCTGAAGCGCTGCCGCTGGTCGCGGCGGACTTCGCGTCGTCGCGCGCGTTCCCGAGGACGGCTGGAGCGCGCTCGACGGACCGTGATGAATCGGGGCCCGGGGACAACGGGCACGCGGCCCGAGACCGCGGCCGCTTCAGCGCACGACGTCCTTGGTCTGCCCGAACAGGATCTTCTTCTCTTCCTCGGTGCGGATACCGCCGGCCTTCGGATTGATCTCCTTCGCCAGCGCGTAGGCACGCGCGGTGGCCGGGCGCGCCTTGATCGCTTCCTTCCAGCGCTTCAGGTGCGGGAACAGGTCGATGTCCTGCGACTGCCGCTCCGGCAGAACCCACGGATACGATGCCATGTCGGCGATCGAATACTCGCCGGCGATGAACTCGCGATCGGCGAGCCGCTTGTTCAGCACGGCGTACAGGCGCCCCGTCTCGTTGACGTAGCGGTCGACCGCGTACGGCAGCCGCTCGGGGGCGTAGTGCGAAAAATGATGGTTCTGCCCGGCCAGTGGGCCCAGGTTGGCCATCTGCCAGAACAGCCACTGGATGCAGTCCAGCCGCGTGCGCAGATCGCGCGGTATGAACCGCCCGATCTTGTCGGCGAGATAGAGCAGGATCGCCCCGGATTCGAACATCGCAATCGGCGCCGCGCCGTCGGCCGGCGCGCGGTCGACGATCGCGGGGATGCGGTTGTTCGGCGCGATCTTCAGGAACTCCGGCTCGAACTGTTCGCCCTTGCCGATGTTCACCGGATGGATCGTGTACTCGAGCCCCGTCTCCTCGAGAAACATCGTCAGCTTGTGGCCGTTGGGCGTCGTCCAGTAATAGAGATCGATCATCGCGTGGTTATCCCGGCCGTCGCTCGCGCCGTGGAAGTGCGGTGCTGCAGCCTGGTATGGACGTCGCCGGCCTCAGAACGTTCCGGGATAGGCGCCGCCGTCGATCAGCAGATTCTGGCCGACGATATAGCCGGCGTGCGCGCCGCACAAGAACGCCCACAGGAACCCGAGCTCGGCCGGCGAACCGAGCCGTCCGGCGGGGATCGCCGCGGCGGTTGCCTGCAGGAACGCGTCGAGTGGCTTGCCCGCGGCACTGGCACGAGGCTCCAGGAGGCCCTGCAGCCGCCGCGGCCGATGCCCTTGCTTGGCCGCGCAAACCAGTGCCTTCCTGCCCGATATTCCGAGATCCACGGCGCCGAATGCCTAGTCGCCCGCCAACGCGGCCACGCCGCCGCCGGCGCGCCCCGCGCGGCGGACCTGCACGACGGTGCCGATCGCCACGAAAAGAAACGCGGCGATCGCGGCCGCGACCATGCGCGGCGAGCCGTGGTCGACCATCGCGCCCATCGCCGCCGGCGCGAGCGCCGAGCCCAGGTCGAGGCCCGAGTAGACGAAGCCATACACGCGGCCCGACGCGCCTTTCGGCGTCGCGCCGCGCACGATCATGTCGCGCGAAGGCCCGGTCGCGCCCAGCGCGAGCCCGGTCAAGGCGAGCAAGGGAATCGCCCACGCGGCCAGCGGCGCGAACAGCGCGAGCAGCAGGATCAGCGTCGCGCCGATCGCGAGCCCGGCCGCGGCGACGCGATCGTGGCGGGCCGTGCGCGCGGCTAGAAAGCCGCCGGCCAGCACGCCGGACGCGTTGCCGAGCAGGTAGGCGGTGAGCGCGGTCGCCGCGACGGCGAGCGGCAGGCCGTAGGCGGCGTTCAGGCTCGTGCCGAGAAAGGTCTGTATTCCGATCGTCGCGATCGTCAGGACGCAGAAATAGGCGAAGCACAGCAGTATCGGGCGCTGGCGGAACAATTCCAGGCTGCCGGCCAGCGTGTGTTTCGGCGCCACAGCGCCGTGCTTGCGGCTGTCGAGCGCGTCGCGTTGCGTCGCCAGGACGGCGAGCGCGCCCAGCCCCAGGAGCCCGCAGATCGTCAGTGCCGAGCGCCATCCGAATGCGCTCGCGAGCCCGAAGCTCACCACCGGCGCCAAGGCGTAGCCCAGGCTTCCGCCGACGCCGTGCGAGCTGTACGCATGGCCGAGCCGCCGCGGGTTGACGTTGGCGTTGAGAACCGCGAAGTCGGCCGGATGGAACACGCCATTGCCGAGGCCCATCAGCACGACCAGCGGGAACAGCCAGCCGATGCCGGGCACCAGCCCGGCGGCCAGCGTTCCGCCGGCGAGCAGCCCGAGGCCGGACAGCATCACCGGGCGGGCGCCGAAACGGTCGACCGCGAAGCCGGCGCCGAACTGGCAGATGCCGCTCGCGACGTAAAACAGGCTCAGCAACGCGCCCAGGGTCGCGTAGCCGACGCCGAATTCCGCCCGCAACAGAGGAAACAGCGGCGGCAGCACCAGCTGGAAGAAATGCGACAAGGCGTGCACGGACCCGACGACGCCGATGACCTTGGCGTCGGCGCGGAACGAGCCTGCGGCAGCGCTATCCAAGCTGGGTGTCACGGGCGAGGGAGTTGAAGGCAAGGGGATAGCCTCCAATATACTGCATTGTCGTGGAGCTCGTCAGCGTAAGGCGGGCAGTGCTGCAGCGACCATGCTGCGCCATCGGTCGTTCGATCGATGTTTGACTTGAGCGGAGAGGCACCATGGTGAACAAGGTCACGAAACCGGACCAGGAATGGAAGGCGACGCTTGCGCCGGAGCAGTATCGCGTCACGCGGCAGAAGGGCACCGAGCGGCCCTTTACCGGCGAGTACTGGGACAACGAGCGCGCCGGGCAGTATCGCTGCGTCTGCTGCGGCACGCTGCTGTTCGAGTCCGATACCAAGTTCGATGCGGGCTGCGGCTGGCCGAGCTTCTACGCGCCGGCCGAGGCCGCGAACGTGCGCACCGAGACGGACGACACCCACATGATGCGGCGGACCGAAGTCCTGTGCGCCGCTTGCGACGCGCATTTGGGGCACGTCTTCGACGACGGGCCCGAACCCACCGGCCAGCGCTACTGCATGAACTCGGCCTCGCTCAAGTTCGAACCCAAGGACTAGCGTCGGCCCCGGGCGCGTGGCGCCCGGCGCACCCGCAAGCCGATGCGCGTCCTCCTCGCCGAAGACGATCCGATGATCGGGGCCAGCGTGCGGCGCGGTCTCGCGCAGGACGGTTTTGCCGTCGACTGGGTCGAGGACGGCCGCGCGGCGCAGCTCGCGCTGGCCGAGCGGGTGCATGACGCACTGGTGCTCGACCTGGGTCTGCCGCGGCAGGCCGGCCTCGAAGTATTGACGGCGATGCGGCGCGGCGGCGACACGCGCCCGGTGCTGATCACGACCGCGCGCGACGCCATCGCCGACCGCGTCGCCGGACTCGATGCCGGCGCCGACGATTACCTGGTCAAGCCGTTCGATCTCGACGAGCTCGCGGCGCGGTTGCGCGCGCTCCTGCGCCGAGGTGCGGGCCGCGCCGCGCCGAAGATCGCCTACGGCGCGCTGGAGCTCGACCCCGCCACGCGCGAAGTGCGGCTCACCGGCGCGGCGGTCGAGCTGTCGCCGCGCGAATTCGCGCTGCTCGCCGCGCTTCTGGCTCGCCCCGGCGCGATCCTGTCGCGCGCGCAACTCGAGGACAAGCTCTACGGCTGGAACGAATCGGTCGAAAGCAATACCATCGAGG
>JBOIGD010000198.1:0-11129 GCA_050742615.1 Casimicrobiaceae bacterium
GGCTCCGCATCGCCGGGATCAGGATCGATCCGAGCGCCGCGGCGTCGGCGACCGCCGAGCCCGAGATCTCGGCGAAGAACAGCGACGTCCCGATCGACACCATCGCCAGCCCGCCGCGGATCCAGCCGAGCAGCGCTGACGCGAACGCGATCAGCCGGCGCGAGATGCCCGAAGCGTTCATGATCGCGCCGGACAGGATGAACAGTGGGATCGCGATCAGCGGAAAGCTCGTCGCGCCGTTGTACATCGTGATCGCCACGTTGGGCAGCATCGCCGCGCCCTGCGTGACAACCAGCGCCACGACCGCGACGACCCCCAACGCGATGGCGATCGGGATGTCGAACAGGACGAGCGCCAGCACCGCCCCGAAGAGAACGAGTATCTGCATCTCAGGCCGGCTTCGCAGCGGGCGCGCCCTCGGTCAATGCAGATGCTCGGCGAGGTTGCTCGACTCGACGGTCGCCAGCCCGCGGGCGGCCCTGAGGGTGTCGGGCAGGTTCAGCGATTCCGCGACGATGAAGAGCACGCAGCTTATCGGGATCACCGATTGGGTCCACGCCACCGGGATGTCGGGCAAGCTGATTAGGTAGTCGGTCGCGAGCACGTCGAGCACCGAGTAGCCGACCCAGCCCAGCAGCGCCAGGAAGCCGAAGACGACGATCTTGCCGGCGATCACCGCGACCAACCTGCGCCGCGGCGGCATCGACTTGACCCATCCCGGGAATCCGATGTGCGCGCGTTTCAATGCGGCGAGCGCCGATCCGTAGAACGTCAGCCAGGCGAGCAGGATGACGGCGACCTCGTCGTACCAGGACAGCGAGTGGCCGAAGGCGCGATAGCAGATGCCGATCGTCACCTCGATCGCCATTGCCGACATCAGCACGATGACGATGGCTTCGAGGAACCTCTCGTACGCGCCGCGAAAGCGCGCCAGCGTCACCGTTGCCTCCCCCGGGTCCGCCGCGGCGTCACTTGCCGAGCGCGATCGCCTGCTCGATCAGCGCGGACGAGCCCTGGACCTCCTTGCCGAATTCCTCGTAGATGGGCTTGCTCGCCGCGATGAACGCGTCCTTGTCGGCCTGGTTGACCTTCATGCCCGCGGCGACGAACTTCGCCTCGAGCTCCTCATCGGCCTTCTTGGCCTGCTCGTATACGTAAGCCTGCGTTTCCTTCGCCGTGTCCTCGAGGATCTTGCGCACGTCGGCCGGCAGGCTTTCCCACCGCCGCTTGCCGACGGTGACGTACGCCGGCGTGTACACGTGGCCGGTCATCGACAGGTATTTCTGCACCTCCTGGAATTTCTGCGACCAGATCTGCGTCAGCGGATTTTCCTCGCCATCCATCACCCCGGTCGACAGCGCGGTGAACACCTCGGACAGCTTCATCGGGCTTGGATTGGCGCCATACGCCTGGAACATCTTCAACCGCCACTTGCCTTCGGGCACGCGCAGCTTGATGCCTTCCAGGTCCGTCGGCTTGACGATCGGGCGCTTGCTGTTGGTGATGTTGCGGTAGCCGTTCTCCCAGACCGCGAGGACCTTGAGGCCCTTCGCCTCGGCCGCCGGTTCGAGCTTCGGCCAGAAGATCGCGCGCTCGATCTTCGCCATATGCGCCCGGTCCTTGACCAGGTAGGGCATCTCGAACAGGCCGAAGAGGTCCGCCTCGGACGACATCACCGTCGACGGAAGGGCCATGTCGAGGGTGCCGAGCTTCAGTTTCTGCAGCATCTCCTTGTCGCCGCCGAGCTGGCTCGAGCCGTAGACGACGACCTTGGCCTTGCCGGCCAGCTTGGCGTTGGCGCGCTTGGCGAATTCGGTCGCCGAAAGGTCGAACAGCGAACCCGGGTCGCCGACATGGCCGAACTTGAGCTCGAGCTGCGCCAGCGCGGGCTGGCTCAGCATGGCGAACAATCCGACCCACAGCAGTCTCGACATCTTCATCATGGTTTCCTCCCGTTCAAGCGGAATTGCCTCGGTGCGCTGCCTGTTCGACCCGGACGCTTACGCCGCGCTCGCCACCCGTTGCTTGGCGTCGCGCGCGGAATTCGGTGCGCCGGCCAGGAAAGCCAGCGCCGCGGCGACACCGCCGGTGCGATGCGGGACGCGCGATGCCGCGAGCCCCATCTCCACGCCGCACAAGGTCCCGCACAGCGTCAGATCGTTGAAGAATCCCAGGTGGCCGATACGGAACACGCGGCCGGCGAGGCGGCCGAGGCCGGTGCCCAGCGAAAGATCGAAGCGCGCGAGCGTCTCGCGGCGAAACGCGTCGGCGTCGTGGCCTTCCGGCACGATGATCGCGGTCAGCGAGCTGCTGTATTCAGCCGGATTGCGGCAGAGAATTTCCAGACCCCAGCCGCGGATTGCGCGGCGCGTCGCCTCGGCATGGCGGTCGTGGCGCGCGAAGACATTGGGCAGGCCCTCGGCCAGCAGCATGTCGATCGCCTCGTGCAGGCCATAGAGCAGATTGGTCGCCGGCGTATACGGAAAGTAGCCCTGGCGGTTCAGCGCGATGATGTCGTCCCAGGCCCAGTACGATCGCGGCAGGCGCGCCTGCTTCGCGGCGGCGAGCGCCTTGTCGCTCACGGCGTTGAACGACAGCCCCGGCGGCAGCATCAGGCCCTTCTGCGATCCGGCGACGGTCACGTCGACGCCCCATTCGGCGTGACGGTAATCGATCGACGCGAGCGACGAGATCGTGTCGACCATCAGCAGCGCCGGATGGCCGGCTCGATCGATCGCCCGGCGCACCGCCGCGACGTCGCTGGTGACGCCGGTCGAGGTCTCGTTGTGCACGACCAACACGGCCTTGATCGCCTGGGCCCTGTCGGCGGCGAGCCTCGCCTCGACCACCGCCGCATCGACGCCGCTGCGCCAGTCTCCGGCAACGAAGTCCACGGCCAGACCGAGCCTGTCGGCCATCTTGCGCCATAGCGTCGCGAAGTGCCCGGTCTCGAACATCAGCACGCGGTCGCCCGGCGAAAGCGTGTTGACCAGCGCGGCCTCCCACGCGCCTGTGCCCGATGCGGGGTAGATAACCACCGGCGAGGCGGTCTGGAATACGCGCTTCAGGCCGTCGAGAATTTCCAGCGTCAGTCGCCCGAACTCCGGCCCGCGATGATCGATCGTCGGGTGATCGAGCGCACGCAGCACGCGGTCGGGGACATTGGTCGGGCCGGGAATCTGCAGAAAATGGCGGCCGCTCGGGTGATCGTCGAGTTTCAGCATGTCGATGGTCGGCTTGCGTTGAAAGCGGAGAGTGACCTCGCCGTTCTCGGACCCGCGGCCGGCGAGGTATAGTCGCATTGTACAACTCCGCCGCCGGATTCCGGCAACCGAGCGATGAATTCACCGGTCGAACGGCCCGTCACGATGGACCGCCGTCTGCAGCGTGCCGCCGATGCCTCGCTC
The DNA here is from genome assembly GCA_050742615.1 of Casimicrobiaceae bacterium. Taxonomy (GTDB): domain Bacteria; phylum Pseudomonadota; class Gammaproteobacteria; order Burkholderiales; family Casimicrobiaceae; genus PALSA-1003. The sequence continues at coordinate 3,408 of JBOIGD010000198.1, forward strand.
CTGGCGCGCCGTCTTCGCGCCCAGTGCCGCGGCGACGTTCTATTCGACGCGGCGGCGCGCGGACGCTATGCGACCGACGCGTCGATCTATCAGATCGATCCGATCGGCGTCGTCGTGCCGCGCGACGAGGACGACCTCCGCACCGCGCTCGCCGTCGCCCGCGATCTCGCCGTGCCCCTGCTGCCGCGCGGGGCCGGCTCGTCGCAGTGCGGCCAGACGGTCGGCGATGCGCTGGTGATCGACCACAGCAAGTCGCTGTGCCGGATACTCGCCTTCGACCGCGACGCGATGACGGTCACCGTGCAGCCCGGTGTCGTCCTCGATCAGCTCAATGGGTTCCTGCAGCCGCACGGCCTGTGGTTCCCGGTCGACGTGAGCACGTCGGCGCAGGCGACGATCGGCGGCATGGCCGGGAACAACTCCTGCGGCTCGCGCTCGATCGAGTACGGCAACATGGTGCACAACGTGGCCGGCATCGATGCCGTGCTGGCAGACGGCAGCGAGATCGCGTTCGGCCCGCTCGCCGGGATGCGGCGCGACGGCCGCTGCGGCGAGATCGTCGCGGGCGTCCAGGCAATCGTGGCGGCCGAGCGCGACGAGATCGCGCGCAGGGTCCCGCACGTGCTGCGCCGCGTCGGCGGCTACAATCTCGACCTCTTCGATCCGCAGAGCGTGCGCCCGTACACGGCCGACGGATCGGTCAATCTCGCGCAGCTGCTGGTCGGTTCCGAGGGCACGCTCGCCTGGTCGTCGCGCCTGACGCTCAAGCTCGCGCCATTGCCGCGCCACAAGGCGCTGGGCGTGGTCAACTTTCCGTCGTTCCGCCAGGCGATGGCGTCGGCGCAGCACATCGTGAAGCTCGAGCCGACCGCGGTGGAGCTGGTCGATCGCACGATGATCGACCTGGCGCGCGCGAATGCGTCGTTCCGCCCGGTCATCGACCGCGCGCTGATCGGCGCGCCCGAGGCCATCCTGCTGGTGGAGTTCGGCGGCGGCGACGCGGCGGGACCGGCGGCGGGCATCGACCGACTGACCGAGCTCGTCGCCGATCTCGGCCTGCCCGGTGCGGTCGTTCGCGTCGAGGCGGCGCAGGCGCAAAGGGATTTGTGGGAGGTGCGCAAGGCCGGGCTCAACATCATGATGTCGATGAAAGGCGACGGCAAGCCGGTTTCGTTCATCGAGGACTGCGCGGTGCCGCTCGAGCATCTGGCCGAGTACACCGAGCGCCTGACCGAGGTCTTCAGGAAGCACGGTACCAGCGGCACCTGGTATGCGCACGCCAGCGTCGGCACCTTGCACGTCCGGCCGATCCTCGACATGCGGCGCGACGGCGCGGTCAAGATGCGCGCGATCGCCGAAGAGGCCTCGGCGATGGTGCGCGAGTACAAGGGCGCGTATTCGGGCGAGCATGGCGATGGGCTGTGTCGCGGCGAGTGGGTCGCCTGGCAGTTCGGGCCGAGCTTGAGCGCCGCCTTTGGCGCGATCAAGTCGCTGTTCGATCCGGACCATCGCATGAATCCCGGCAAGATCGTCGCACCGCCGAAGATGGACGACGCGTCGCTCTTCCGTTTCAACCCGCAGTACCGGCGCCGCGCATTCGAGCCCAGGCTCGACTGGTCGGCATGGAACGTCGAGCGCGATGCCGCGACCGGCCGCGAGACCGTGCCCGGCGCCGGTGGCGACGTCACGCGCGGTTTCGCCAAGGCGGTCGAGATGTGCAACAACAACGGCCACTGCCGCAAGTTCGACGCCGGCGTCATGTGCCCGAGCTACCGCGTCACGCGCGACGAGCAGCATACGACCCGCGGGCGCGCCAACACGCTGCGGCTCGCGCTGTCCGGGCAGCTCGGCGACGAGGATCTGACCGGCGAGGCGGTGCGCGCGGCACTCGACTTGTGCGTCTCGTGCAAAGCCTGCCGGCGCGAGTGCCCGACCGGCGTCGACATGGCGAAGATGAAAATCGAGTTTCTCGCCGCGCGCCACCAGCGGCACGGCACCGCGCTTCGCGAGCGCCTGATCGCGCGGCTGCCGCGCTACGCGCCGGCGTTGTCGCGCTTCGCCTGGCTGCCGAACATGGCGGCCCGCATCCCAGGCGCGGCGCAGCTCGCCGAATCGCTCACCGGCCTCTCGGCCCGGCGCCGGTTGCCGGCATGGCGCCGCGGCTTCCTGCAGCGCGAGCCGCGTTCCAGCCTGCCCTCCGGGGCGAGCGCGGGCGGACGCGAAGTGATGCTCTTCGTGGACACCTTCAGCAATTATTTTGCGCACGAAGGCGCGGCCGACGCGCGCAAGGTGCTCGAGGCAGCCGGCTATGCGGTTCGCACCAATGCGATGCCCGGGGAACGGCCGCTGTGCTGCGGACGAACCTATCTTGCGGCCGGGCTAGTCGACGAGGCAAAAGCCGAGTCGCGGCGAACACTGGACGCGCTGCTGCCGCATGTCCGCCGAGGTGCCGCCATCGTCGGGCTGGAGCCGTCGTGCCTGCTCGGCATGCGCGACGAATTCCTGAGCTACGGCTTCGGCGAGGATGCCGAGCTGGTCGCGCGCCACGCCCTGCTGTTCGAGGAATTCCTGGTCCGCGAGCATGCGGCAGGACGGCTCGATCTCGCCCTGCACGCACTCCCGCAAACCGAAGCGCTGCTGCACACGCATTGTCACCAAAAGGCCTTCGCCGCGGCGACGCCGGTACAGACAGTGCTCGGCTGGATACCGGGCCTCGTCACGCAGCCGATCGTGTCGGGCTGTTGCGGCATGGCGGGCGCCTTCGGCTACCAGGCCGAGCATTACGATGTGTCGATGCAGATGGCCGAGCAGGCGCTGCTGCCTGCGGTTCGCGCGGCAGCGGCGGCGACCTTGATTGTCGCCGACGGATTCAGCTGTCGCCACCAGATCCGCGACGGCGCCGGGCGCAGCGCGATGCACGCGGCGAGCGTCCTGGCGATGGCGCTGGCCTGACGCGCATTCCAGCGCGGCGGGTGGCGTCACACGCGCCGATCCCGCAAAATGACGGCATGACCAAGCCAGTCAAGCGTCGCCGCGGCGCGCGGTGCCCGCAATGCGGCAAGGCAGCCGAACTGGCGCCGGAAAACCGCTTTCGCCCGTTCTGCTCGGAACGTTGCAAGCTGATCGACCTGGGTGCCTGGGCCAGCGAATCGTATCGCGTGCCGGTGGCGGAAGACCCCGCCGATCCCGACGCGGACGACGCCAAGACGGAGCGCTCATAGCGACTCATGCCGACGGCGCCGGCCACGCTGCGCGGCGCAGCGCCACGCCGTGCGCGCCATGGGCTAGGGCGGTCTCCAGATCGACTCGCGCGAGGCCGCCCAGCGCATATACGGGCAGCGGCGAGCCGTGCACGATCCCGGCAAACTCTTCCCAGCCGAGCGGCCGCGCCGCCGGATGCAGCGGCGTCTCGGCAACCGGCCCGAGCACGGCGAAGTCGACGCCGAGCGCCGCGGCCTTCGCGAGCTCGGCCGCATCGTGCGCCGACGCCGCGCACAACATGTCGTCCGGCCGGCGGCGCGCAGCGTTGAGCCGCGCCGCGGTCCAGTGGACGCCGGCAAACCCGAGCCGCCGCGCGGTGCCGGCGTCGCCGTTGAGCAGCACGCGCACGCCGCGCGGGGCCGCCAGCGCGAGCAGCCGCTCGCCGAGCGCGCGCAAGCGTTGCGGCGCGAACGACTTTTCGCGCAACTGGATGAGGCGAAGTCCCGCATCGATCGCGGCGCGCGCACGCGACAAAAACGCCTCGTCTCCCAGATCCTCGGCCATCGAGATCGCGTAGACCGGCGGCAGGGCGAGCGCCCGCAACACCGGGGCGTTGGCGGGCAGCAGCGGTGCGACCTCGATCCTGTCCGGTTCCTGCCAGGCGATCGCCTGCCCGTCGCGGCCGTGCGGTTCGCCGCGCCATTCGAATACGCGGAAGAAGGCGAGCTCGACGTGCGCGTGCGCATACGCGTAGCTTCGGGTGAGCCACGGCACCGCGCGAGTCACCGCGATGCCGAGCTCCTCGCCGAGTTCGCGCAGCAGCGCGTCGTGCGGCGATTCGCCGGGCTCGAGCTTGCCGCCGGGGAATTCCCAATAGCCGGCATACGGCGTTCCGGGCAAGCGCCGCGCCAGCAGCACACGGCCGTCGCCTCGGTGCAGTATCGCCGCGGCGACGCGAACGACCGGGCGCTCGCTCACCGCGCGCTCTTGCCCCTGCCCCTGCCGGCGTCCAGTGCGCGCGCGCCGGCTTGCGCGCGCGCGAATTGCCAGGCGACGCGCCCGCTGCGCGACCCGCGCTGCAGCGCGAACTGCACCGCTTCCCGGTGCAGGGCGTCGAGCGCAGCGCCGCCGTCGGGGACCGGCACGGTGTAGAAGCGCAGCCACTGTGTGACCGCGGCAAAGTAGTCTTCCTGGGTGAACGGGTAGAACGAGATCCACAGACCGAATCGCTCGGACAGCGATATCTTTTCCTCGACCGATTCGCCGGGGTGCACCTCCTCGCCGACGTGCCGCGTCTCCAGGTTTTCGCTGAAGTACTCGGGCAGCAGATGCCTGCGGTTCGACGTCGCGTAAATGAGCACATTCGACGACGCCGCGGCGATCGTGCCGTCCAGCATCACCTTCAGCGCCTTGTAGCCGGGCTCGTTGGCGTCGAACGACAGGTCGTCGCAGAAGACGATAAAGCGCTCGGGCCGCTCGGCGATCGGCTCAACGATGTCCGGCAGGTCGACCAAGTCGCTCTTGTCGACTTCGATCAGCCGCAGGCCCCTGCCCGCGTACTTGCCCAGCATCGCCTTGACCAGCGAAGACTTGCCGGTGCCGCGCGATCCCGTCAGCAGGACGTTGTTCGCCGGCAGCGACGCGACGAACTGGCGCGTGTTGGCGTCGATCGCCGCCTTCTGCGCGTCGATCGCCACCAGATCGTCCAGCCGGATCGCGTGCGGATGCAGGACCGCCTGCAGGTAGCCGCGCTGCCCCCGCTTGCGCCAGCGGTATGCGCGCGCCTTCCAGTCCGGCGCCGCGGGCGGCGCCGGCAGCAGCGCCTCGAGGCGGCCGAGTATCGTCTCGGCGCGCGCGAGCAGTCGATCGATGTCGCGTTCGTTCACGGCCTTCAGCTTCGGTAGTCGGCGTTGATGCTGACGTAATCGTGCGACAGGTCGCAGGTCCAGACAGTGGCGGTCGCGCCGCCACGGCCCAGCGCGACCCGGACGGTGATCTCCGGCCGGGACATCACCCGCTTGCCGGCCTCCTCGCCGTACGTCGCGGCGCGGGCCCCGTCGGCGACGACCAGCACGTCGTCGAGCCAGAACGACACGCACGCCGGATCGAAGTCCTCGACCGCCGCATTGCCGATCGCGCAGACGATCCGGCCGAGGTTGGGGTCCGAGGCGAAAAACGCCGTCTTGACCAGCGGCGAGTCGCCGATCGCGCGGGCGACACGGTCGCATTCGGCGTCGTCGCGCCCGCCATCGACGACGATGGTGATGAATTTCGTCGCCCCTTCGCCGTCGCGCACGATCGCCTGCGCCAGTTCCAGCGCGACAGCTTCCAGTGCCGCCCGCACGGGTGCAAGGAGTGGATCGTCGGATCGCGAGATCGGCGCCATCGGCGCCCTTCCCGACGCGACGATGACGAAGCTGTCGTTGGTCGACGTATCGCCGTCGATGGTGATGCGGTTGAACGACGCGGCGGCGACGCTTGCGGCGAGCTCGGAGAGCAGCATCCCGGCCAGCGGCGCGTCAGTCGCGACGAATCCGAGCATCGTGGCCATGTTCGGCGCGATCATGCCGGCCCCCTTGGCCATGCCGGTGACGGTGACCGGCACGCCGCCGACGTCGATGCGGCGCGATGCGGCCTTGGGCACGGTATCGGTGGTCATGATCGCGCGCACCGCCGCGTGCCAGCCGGAGGGCGTCAGTGCGGCGTGGCAGCGGGGCAGCGCCGCGACGATTCTGTCGACCGGCAGCGCTTCCATGATGACCCCGGTCGAGAACGGCAGCACTTCGTGCGCCTCGCAGCCCAGCAAGCGCGCCGCGGCGGCGCAGCAGGCGTGCGCATCGTCGATGCCCCGCCTGCCGGTGCCGGCATTGGCGTTGCCGGCGTTGATCAGCAGCGCACGGGTCGCCGCGCCGCGCGCGAGGTGCTCGCGGCAGACGATCACCGGTGCCGCGGAAAATCGGTTTTGCGTGAACACGCCCGCGGCGCGCGCGCCGGCGTCAAGGCCGACCAGGACCATGTCGTCGCGCGACCAGTTCTTGATGCCGCCGGCCGCGGTGCCCAGCATGACGCCAGGCACCGGCAGCAGCTGGTCGGGCGCGGGCGGGTTGTAGTTGACCGGCATCGGAGTCGCAATGGGATCGGGATCCGCCGGATTCTACCGCAGCGAGTCGCCACGCCCGCGGCGAGGACCGATCGTGGGTCGGCGCCTGCCCAGCGTCGCGCGGCCGCGGGCCCGCGGGTTAGAGCGCGCCGTGGCAGTGCTTGAATTTCTTGCCCGACCCGCAGGGGCAGAGATCGTTGCGACCGACCTTTTGCCGCGCGCGCGTGAACGGTGGCGATGCCGCCGGCGCCTTGTCGGGCACGGCGGCCAGCGCCGCATCGTAATCCGTGTGCTGGTAGCGCACATTGGACACCGCGGGCGCCTCCTCGACCGCCTGGACGTCCTGCTCGGAGCGCACCTGCACGGTGAGGACGATCTTGACGACGTCCTGCTTGACGCGGTCGAGCATGTCGGAAAACAGCTCGAACGACTCCCGCTTGTATTCCTGCTTGGGATTCTTCTGCGCATAACCGCGCAGATGGATCCCCTGCCGCAGGTGGTCGAGCGAGCCCAGATGCTCGCGCCATTGCTGGTCGAGCGTCTGCAGCATGAGGTTGCGCTCGAACTGGTGAAACAGCTCCGGTCCCACCATGCCGAGCTTTTCCTCGTACTGCTTTTGCGCGAATTCGCGGGCGCGATCGCGCAGCATCGCGTCGGAGAGCTCGGGCTCGGTCTTCAGCCATTCGCCGGCGGGGACGCGCAGCTGGTATTCGCCCGCCAGCGTGCTTTCCAGCGCCGGCACGTCCCACTGTTCCTCGACCGACTCGGGCGGCACGTACTGGCGCACGGTATCCTCGACCTGCCCGGCGATCATGTTGCGGATCGTTTCCGAGATGTCGTCGGTCTCGAGCAATTCGTTGCGCTGCTGATAGATCACGCGGCGCTGGTCGTTGGCAACATCGTCGTATTCGAGCAATTGCTTGCGGATGTCGAAGTTGCGCGACTCGACCCGGTTCTGGGCCTTGGCGATCGAGCGGTTGACGATCTGATGCTCGATCGGCTCGCCTTCGGGCATCTTCAGTCGCTGCATGATGCCGGAAAGCCGCTCGCCGCCGAAAATGCGCAGCAGCGGATCCTCCAGCGACAGGAAGAAGCGCGACGAGCCCGGATCGCCCTGCCGCCCCGACCGCCCGCGCAGCTGGTTGTCGATGCGGCGCGATTCGTGCCGCTCGGTGCCGATGATGTGCAGGCCGCCGGCGGCGATCACCTGGTCGTGCAGCACCTGCCATTCGCGGCGCAGTTTCGCGATCTCCAGGTCCTTTTCGGTCGGCGAGCGCGCCTCGTCCTCGCGGATCGCCAGGACCAGCGGCTCGATGACGCCGCCCAGCACGATGTCGGTGCCGCGGCCGGCCATGTTGGTCGCGATGGTGATCGCCTTCGGGCGCCCGGCCTGGTCGAATATCTCGGCCTCGCGTGCGTGG
>JBOIGD010000199.1:0-9960 GCA_050742615.1 Casimicrobiaceae bacterium
TATCGGAGCGCTGGGCCGTCGTCGGCGAGACGCCGAATCTGGCGGCGCGGCTGCAGAGCATCGCCGCCCCCGATTCGGTGGCGATCAGCGCGCGCACGCGGCGGCTGGCCCGCGGCGGATTTCATTACGTCGACCTGGGCCTGCACGAGCTCAAGGGCATCGCGGCGCCGGTGGAGGTGTGGCGCGTCACCGGCGTGCGGCCGACGCCCAGCCGTTTCGACGCGGCGCACGGCAGGACGCTGACGCCGATGATCGGTCGCGGTGCCGAGTTGGAACTGATCGATCGCTGCTGGCAGCGCGCTGCCGCGGGCAGCGGATGCGTCGTAGTCATACGCGGCGAAGCGGGGATCGGCAAGTCGCGCATCACCCAGTCCTTTTGCGAGCGCCTCGCGGGCCAGACGCACCGGCGCCTTCGCTATCAGTGTTCGCCTTACCACAGCGCCAGCGCGCTGCATCCGGTGATCGCGCAGATCGAGCAGGCCGCCAAATTTTCCCCCGGCGATGGCGACAAGCAGAAATGCCGGAAGCTCGCCGCCCTGTTCCGGTGGTCCGACCCCGAGCGGGACCTCGGGCTTGCGCTGATCGCCTCGCTGCTATCGATTCCCTGCGCGGATCTCCATCCGAGCCTCGAGCTGGACGCGAGCCGCCAGCGCGAGAAGACGCAGGACGTGCTGCTGCGCGAGCTGCACGCGGTGGCGCGCGAGGCCCCGCTGGTGTGCGTCGTCGAGGACGTGCACTGGATCGATCCATCGACGCTCGAGCTGCTGCAGCGCCTGGTCGGCGATGTCTCCCAGCTTCCGGTGCTGCTGATCCTGACCTGCCGGCCCGAATTCGCGGCGACCTGGCCGCCGGGTGCCCACCTGACCGAGGTTCGGCTGCGTCGCTGCAGCGCGGACGACGTCCGGGGAATCGTCGAAGGGGTGACCGCCGGAAAGCGGCTGCCGCCGGCCGTCATCGCGCAGATCGTGGCCAAGTCGGACGGCGTGCCGCTGTTCGCCGAGGAGCTCACCAAGACCGTGCTGGAGCTCGGGCTGCTCGGGGATCGCGAGGAGCCCCACGCATCGCCGCGCGCGCTGGCCAACCTGGCGATCCCGGCCACGCTGCATGATTCGCTGATGGCGCGGCTCGATCGGCTGCCGCAGGAAAAAACGGTGGCGCAGCTCGGCGCGGTGATCGGTCGAAACTTCGACTACGAGCTGCTGGCCGCCGTGTCGGGGTTGCCCGATGACCGGCTCGTCCGCGCGCTCAAGCGCCTCGAGGAGGCCGAGATCATCCACCGCTTGCGTCCGGAACCGGCCGCGACATTCGAGTTCCGGCACGCGCTGATCCAGGACACGGCTTACTACTCGCAGCTCAAGAGCATCCGCCGCGCGAACCACGAGAGCATCGCCCGCGCCCTCGAGCAGCGTTTTCCGCTGGTGGCGTCGATGCAGCCCGAGGTGGTGGCGCATCACTACGACGAAGCGCTGTGCACCGAAGCCGCACTGAAGTGGTGGCAGGCCGCCGGCGCGCGGGCGATCGAGCATTCAGCCCACGTCGAGGCGCTGCGCCATTTCGACGAGGCGTTGCGCCTGCTGCCGCAGGTGCCCGACGCGGAAACACGGTCGCGGCAGGAGCTCAAGGTGCAGCTCGCGCGCGGGATGGCGCTGACCGCGGTCGAAGGCTACGCCTCGCCCTCGGTCGAGGCCGCCTACGCGCGGGCGCTGGCGCTGTGCGCCGAAGTCGGCAACGACCAGCAGAAATTCGCCGCGCTGTTCGGGCTGTGGCGGATCGCGATCACCCGGCCCGATCTGGACAAGGCGCGCGCGGTCGCCTTCGAGCTGCTCGAGCTTGCACGGCACATCGGCTCGACCGAGATGCTGCTGACTGCGCACGGATCGACCGGCATCACCACGTTTTTTTTCGGGCAGCTCGCGCTCGCGGAGGACAGCTTCCGCAAAGTCGCCGCGCTGTACGATCCGGTCGCCCACCGCGCGCTGGCGATCCGCGCCGGGCAGGACCCGGGGCTCGCCTGCATGATGTACTCCGCGCTCGGCCTGTGGTTGCGCGGGCGCCCGCAGGACGCGCTGGCGCAATACGGCGAGGCGCTCGAACGCGCCCGCGCGCTGGGACATGCGTTCAGCCTCGCCTACACGCTGTACGTGGCGGCAATGATCGAGCAATGCGCCGGCAACCTGCCCAAGCTTCGCGAGCGCGCCACCGAGCTCGAGCGGCTGGCGGTCGAAGGACACTTCGGGCAGATGTACGCGAGCGCGCGCGTCTACCTCGGCTTCTGCGACAGCCACGGGGCGGACAGCGGCAGTGCGCTGGATGAAATCGGGCAAAGCATCGCCGACTTCCAGAAGAGCAGCCGCCTCAACGTCCCGTACTTCCAGGGGATGCTGGCCGACGCCTGCCTCAGGAGCGGCGAGATCGACCGCGGGCTTGCCGCGCTCGACGAGGCGATGGCGCTCGCCGATTCGACGCGCGTGCGCTGGTACAGCGCCGAGCTCTGCCGGCTCAAAGGCGAGCTGCTGGCGCGGCGGCGCGATCCTCCGGAGGAGGACATCGAGGCCTTGTTCGATCGCGCGCTGGCGATCGCCGGCGAGCAGGGCGCGGTGTCGCTGGAACGCAAGGCGAGGCAGTCGCTCAAGCACTCGACGCGGGGACGGGTGCGGCCGGGAGCCGGCGTGATCGATTGACGAGGGGTACGGGCCGAAGCGCACCGGTCGGGTGCGGCTCGGACGAACAAGACAAAGGGGGACGACGTGTCGATTCTCGGGGAGCAGCAAGCGCGCTTGATGTCGACGTTCCGGCAGCACCTGGCGACCCACGGCGCGGCAGCGTTCGATCTCACGCTGCCCGACGGCGAAACCCACAAGTTCCGCAACAACGGCCACGGCAACGGCGCGGACCCTGAGCCTCCTCCGGCGTTCAGGCTCCATGTCCGCAACCACCGCGGATCGCGGGCGCTGTTGTCGATGGACGAGTACGCGATCGCCGAGGCTTACGTCAACGCCGACATCGACGTCGAAGGCGACATCCTGGAGGCCTTCGGGCTGCGGCGCCTGTTCACCGACGATCACCCGATGCTATCGCTGCTGCGCTTCCTGCAGCCGCTGCTGGCCGGAAGAAACAGGGCCGACAGGAAAGCCATCCACACCCACTACGACCTCGGCAACGAGTTCTACTGGACCTTTCTCGACCAGCGCCACCGGCTCTATTCGCAGGCCCTGTATCGCACCGGGACCGAGAGCCTCGAGCAGGCCGCCGAGAACAAGTTGAACTACATTCACGATGCCTGCCGGCTCGGTCCGGAATCCAGGGTGCTCGACCTGGGCGCAGGCTGGGGCGCGTTTTCCCGGTTCGCCGCGAGTCGCGGCTGCAACGTCACCATGCTGACCTTGTCGGAAGAGCAGTACGCCCATCTATCGAAGCTCAGCGCCGAGCCGTCCTACGACGGCCGGCTCACCGCTCGGCTGGAGAGCATCTTCGAGCTCGAGCCCGGCGAGCGCTTCGACGCGATCGTCCTCCTGGGCGTGATGGAGCATCTGCCCGACTACCATCGCCTGATGCGGCACCTCGACACGCTGCTCGAGGCGGGCGGCTACCTGTACATGGACTTCGTCGCGACGCGCAAGAAGCGAGCGATCAGCACGTTCACGCACCGGCACGTGTTCCCCGGCGATCACAGCCCGGTCGTGATGCACGAGCTGATCGCCGCGACCAACCGGGTGCCGCTGGAGATCATCGCGATCCACAACGATCGCCACAGCTACTTCCTCACCGCCAAGGCGTGGGCGGAAAGGCTCGACGCCGCGCGCGACAAATTGTCGAAGTCGTTCGGCGACAAGGCGGTGCGCTCGTTCCAGCTCTACCTGTGGTCGGTGGCGAACTGCCTCTACCGCGACGGTGACCTCGAGAGCTACCGGGTGGTGCTGAAGAAATCGATCGGCCTGCCGTCGCCCGGGACCGTGCATGCCGCCTGAGTCGCGACGCCGATCGGCGCCCGCGGACGGGATCGGCCGCATCGTCCCGCGCGAACCCGGGCGGAGGCAGCAAAATCGCACCGCGTCGATCAAGCCGGCGCGCGCGCCGCCGCGAGCGGGCTTTGCGCCGTCGCACTTCCCGCAGCGCGCTTCCTGCGCTGGTACCAATACAGCAGCAGCGCGATAAGCGTTCCGCCGGGCAGCACCATTTCCACGATGAGGTAGGGCCCGAACCTCTGCAGCAATACCCGCAACATTGCCAGACTGCGCGTGACGAATTGCATTGACGGCTCCTTCGTTTCCCGTTCGATCCATTGCGCCGGCCTGCGATGTCGCGGCGGCTATCCGTTCACTGAATAGTCGAACGGCCGGAAACGAAATCGACAGCGCGCGTGGAATCGGCCGGACGGATCGAATGGGCCGTCATGCGCGCACCGGACCGGGCGGATCGGACGGCCGCCGCGGGCGACGACGCGTCACGAGCGGCGGCCATGCGCGAACGAAGGAGTGCTACCGAGAGAACGAAAGACTGGGAGGATGCTTCGGCACGACGCGCGATCGCGCGCCGCCGTCAGCGCGCGCCGCTTACCGGACCTGGCCTCCGGCGAGCGCCTGGGCTTCGGACGAGACGCGGGAAACGGCCAGCTGCCGCACCGGGCGGACCTCGATCGCACCCACGCGCGCCGGCGGGATGCGCGAGGCCAGGTGAATCGCTTCGTTCAGATCCCTGGCGTCGATCAGGTAGAACCCGGCGATCTGCTCCTTGGTCTCGGCAAAAGGACCGTCGGTCACCGATACCTTGCCGTTGCGCACGCGCACCGTCGTGGCCGTGCTGACCGACTGCAGCGCCTCCGCCGCGACGTGGTGTCCGCTGGCTTGCAGCGCCTCGCCGCAGGCCATGCACTCGTCGTCCGGAACCGCGGCGAGCTGGCTTTCCTCCATGTAGACCATGCACAGGTATTTCACGCTGCCTCCTCATTCACGGTGGAAACGGGGCCTTGCACCCCTAGTCGAACGGGGACGCCCGAATTCGACAACTCCCGACGCCGATCGCTCAATCGGGCAGCCCGGCCAGCCGCCGCTCGAGGAACCGCCGCTCCGGCTCCTGGCGGGCGAGCCCGATCGCCCGCTGATAGGCGGCGCGGGCCTCAGCGGTTTTCCCCAGGCGCCGGCACAAATCCGCCTGCGCCGCGTGCGCCAGATGGTAGCCCGCGAGCTCGCCCCGCGCGAGGAGGCCGTCGATCAGCGCAAGCCCCGCCTCGGGGCCGTCCCGCATCGCCACCGCCACCGCGCGGTTCAACGCGACCACCGGCGAGGGCTCGGCGCGCAGCAGCGCGTCGTACAGACCCACGATCTCGTCCCAGTCGGTGGCCTCGGCGCTGCTGGCCTCGACATGCACCGCGGCGATCGCGGCTTGCAGCGCATACGGTCCGGGGCGCGAGGCAAGCGCCCGCCGCACCAGCGCCGATCCTTCGCCGATCCGGTCCCGGTTCCAGCGCGCGCGGTCCTGGTCGTGCAGCAGGATCAGCTCGCCGGCAGCCGTGGTTCGCGCGTCGCGCCGGGATTCGTGCAGCAGCATCAGCGCAAGAAGCCCGAGCGCCTCGGACTCGGCCAGCAAGTCGACCAGCAGGCGCCCCAGGCGGATCGCCTCGGCGGACAGATCGAGCCGCGTCAGCGACGGACCGGACGACGCCAAGTAGCCCTCGTTGAACACCAGGTAGATCACGCGCAGGACGCTGTCCAGCCGCTCCGGCAGCTGGTCCGGCGTCGGCACCTCGTAGGGAATGCGCGCGTCGCGGATCTTCGCCTTGGCGCGCACGATGCGCTGCGCCATCGTCGGCGCGGCGCTCAAGAAGGCCTGCGCGATGTCTTCGGTGGTGAGACCGCAGACCTCGCGCAAAGTGAGCGCCACCTGCGCGTCCGATGCGAGCGCCGGATGGCAGCAGGTGAAGACCAGCCGGAGGCGGTCGTCCTCGATGCCCTCGTTGTCCCACGCCAGGCTCTCGTCGGCGATCGCCTCGACCTCGTCGGCCATGTCCTCCACCGAGTCGAACCGCGCGCGCCGGCGTATGCCGTCGATGGCCTTGAAGCGCCCGGCCGAGACGAGCCAGGCCCGGGGATTGGCCGGCATCCCGTCGCGCGGCCATTGCTCGAGCGCGGCGCGGAAGGCGTCGTGCAGCGCCTCCTCGGCGAGGTCGAAGTCGCCGAGCAGGCGGATCAGGGTGGCGAACACGCGGCGCGACTCGGTGCGGTAGATCGCGTCGGCCTGCTCGCGCACCCGCGCCGCGCGGTCGTCGTCGGGCGGCGGAGCCTGCCGCTCTCGCGAGTCCGGGTTGATTTTCATCGCCTGATTTTCGCCGCTACCCAATGTAGACGCGGCGGCCTAGAATGGGTTCGATGGGGTTGAGAGTTTAGCCGATGCTCACGCCGATGCTCCGCACCGCCTGGCTGGCGATTATCGCCGGCGCGTTGGGGCTGCAAGCCGCCGACGCCGAGATCTACACCTGGGTGGACACTTCGGGGTCGGTCAACGTCGGCAATCTGGCGCCGCCCAAGGACGTCCGCGTGATCAAGGTCACGCCCGCGCTCGCGCCGGCGACCGCGGCGCGCAACGAGGCCGCCCGCGAAGCGGCGCGCCGCGCCGAGACGCAGGCCCTCGAGGAGCGGGTCCGCCAGCTCGAGGGCGAGGTCGAGGCGGCGAAGCGCCAGCCGCCGCCGGTCGTGTACTCGGAGATGCCGGCGCCGCCACCGCCGCGGTACCGGGCGCCTCCGGTTCGCTATGCGGTCGTGTCCACGCCACCCGCCTATTCCGGCTGCGACGCCGGCTGGATGGACTGCGGACTCGGACTCGGGTGGTCCCCGGCCTTTTTTCCGACGAGTGTGATCGTGCTCCGCGCCCCGGGCTTCCGCCGCTTCCCTGCGGTTCGTACCGGACGCCACTTCACCGTTCGCCAGCCGGGACGCCCGTCCCACGGCTTTCGGCGGGGCTGAAGCTCCCGTCCTCACCGCAAAAGTTTCTGCGCTCGGACGGATCGCGGCGAACCGCGCCTTTTATTGCGCCGGCGCGTGCCCGCACGACCGGGCCCGGGCCCGGCGCACCTGTACGGATCACGCTGAACACAACACGTCACACGCTGCCGCAAATGGGCACGTGCGGCGGAAACGGCACGATGGGTAGCGCCAGGAGGAAAAACCCCGGACGGCTGGGGTAAACCGCCCGGGGCGAGAATCCGGCATCGAGGAGGAGAGAAGGAGCCGGACACATCCTCTGCAGCAAGGGGCGTGCCAAGACGTGCCGCGGGCCACCGATTCGCGTCAAACGCGGCGCTCCCAAGCCGACAAGAGCGTCCGCAGTTGCCGCGCCGGCCGCGACATCGGCATCGCATTCGCGACGATCGACGTCGCGTGAAGCGGTTCGCCTCGTGCTCGCCGGCGCGCCATCGCCTCGCAAACCGCCCTACCCGGCGAAGTCCACGGCCGACAACGGACGCGCGACTTCCTCGAGCGACTTCCGCTCGGCAGCCACCCCGAGCCACAGGGCGGTGGCGGCCGCCGCCAGCATCAGCAGCGCGCCCAACGCATAGCCCCAGGCGATGGCCGCCGGCTCGCCGGTGCCGATCAGCACGCCGAACAACCACGGCGCACCGATCCCGCCGATGCCGGTGCCCAGCGCGTAAAAGAAGGCGATGGACAAGGCGCGCACCTCCAACGGAAAGCTTTCGCTGACCACCAGGTAGGCCGAGCTCGCCGCGGCGGAGGCGAAGAAGAACACCAAGGTCCACGCCAGCGTCTGGGTCGCCGCGCTCAGCAGGCCGGCGGCGAACAGGATCGTCGTCAGGCCGAGCAGCAGGCTCGAGAGCGCATAGGTCGTCGCGATCATCTGCCGGCGGCCCCAGGTGTCGAAATAGCGGCCGAGGACCAGAGGACCCGCGAAGTTGCTTACGGCGAACGGCAGCAGGTAGAGCCCGACATCCTGCGGCGGCACCGCATAGAAGCGACCCAGCACCAGTGCGTAGGTGAAGAAGATCGCGTTGTAGCAGAACGCCTGCGCCGTCATCAGCACCAGACCCAACGCCGCCCGGCGCGGGTAGTGGCGAAACAGCGCCGTGCCCAGGTCGACGAAACTCACCGTGCGCTCGCGAATCTTCAGACGCAGCCGCGGCAGCAACTCCGCTGCGGTGGCGCGGCCGCGAACGTCGCGCTCGACGGCGACCGCAATCCGCTCGGCTTCGTCGGTCCTTCCGTGCAGCAACAGCCAGCGCGGGCTTTCCGGCAGGTAGCGCCGCAGAAAGAGGATGCCCAGGCCCAGGACCGCGCCCGAGCCGAATGCCACGCGCCACCCGACGTCGGGCGGAAGGCGTCCGGGCTGCAGCAGCACGCTCGATCCGATCGCGCCGATGACGGCGCCCAGCCAGAAGCTGCCGTTGACGCCGAGATCGGTGCGGCCGCGGTAGCGCGCCGGGATCAGCTCCTGGATGGCCGAATTGATCGCCGAGTACTCGCCGCCGATGCCCGCTCCGGTGATCAGGCGGAACAGTGCGAATGTGGCGAAATCGGGCGACAGCGCGGACGCCGCGGTGGCCACGACATACACGCCGAGCGTGACGAAAAAAAGGCGCTTGCGCCCGAACCGGTCGGTGAGCCAACCGAACAGCAGCGCGCCCAGCACGGCGCCCGTCAAATAGGCGCTCGCCGCCATGCCTACCTGGGCATCGCTAAGGCGCAGCGACGGGCTCGCCTTCAGCGCACCGGACACGGCGCCGGCCAGCGTCACCTCGAGCCCGTCGAGCACCCAGGTAATCCCGAGCGCGACGATGACCAGCGTGTGAAAGCGCGCCCATGGCAGGGCATCGAGCCGCGCCGGGATCGAGCTTTCGACGAGGGTTCCTGCGTTCGGTGCCGGGCGCTTCATCGGGTGAACGCACAGCGTACTACAATGGAGTTCGACCCCATGCGCCTAACGTCTAACCGAGGAATGAACAACTCATCCGCGCGTGCAGCCAGGCGAGCAGGTCATTGGGGACGCGCGTCCTGAAATAGACCATGTCCCGATTACGCCTGAAGATTGCGATGTCGCTCGACGGCTTCGTCGCCGGTCCGAGCCAGAGCGTGGACAACCCGCTGGGCATCGGCGGCATGCGCCTGCACGAGTGGGCGTTCGAGCTCGCGGCCTGGCGCGCGATGCACGGGATGGAGGGTGGAGAGGTCAACCCAAGCACGGCCGTCGTCGAGGAGTCTCTCGCCAACATCGGCGCCACGATCATGGGGCGCAACATGTTCGGCGGGCACCCGGGCCCGTGGGATGCCGACAAACCTTGGAACGGTTGGTGGGGAGTCAACCCGCCATTCCATCACCCGGTATTCGTTCTCACCCATCACCCGCGCCCGCCACTCGAGCTCGAGGGCGGCACGAGCTTCACCTTCGTCACCAGCGGCATCCGGGATGCGCTCGAACAGGCGCGCCTGGCCGCGCGCGGCAAGGATGTCTCGCTGGCCGGCGGGGCGCATGCCGCGCGGCAGTATCTCGCCGCCGGACTCGTCGACGAGATGGAGATCAGTCTGGCCGGGACGCTGTTGGGCAGCGGCGAGCGCCTGTTCGATGGCCTCGGTGACGATCTGCACGGCCTCGCGCTCGTGCGGACGGTCGCCGCGCCGAAGGTGACGCACCTCAAGCTCGCCCGGCGCTGAGCCGGGCGGCTGTCCCGCGAGCGCGGGCCGGGGTCGCGCGGCGGAATACGCCGGGGATTGCCTGAGCGCCTCCGCTATCGAATCACCGCGCCTTGCGCGTGCGCTTCGCCGCGGCGGCCGTGGCCGCGCCCGCGTCTCGTGGATCCCGCGCCTTGCGCGACCGTTTCGCCGCGGCGGGCCTCGCGGCCCCGGGCTCCCGTGCCGCCAGCACTTTACGGCAGCGCTCGAGCAGACGCGGCGCCTCGATGCGCTCGGCCCATTCGGCGAAGCCGCTGCCGGGCCCGCGCCACCGCAGCTCGTCCAC
>JBOIGD010000200.1:0-3457 GCA_050742615.1 Casimicrobiaceae bacterium
TCGGTCCAGCACAGCGAGTGCGGCGTGACGATCACGTTGTCCATCACCAGCAGCGCGTTCGCCGGGTCCACCGGCTCCTGCTCGAACACATCGAGCGCGGCGCCGGCGATGCGGCCCGAGCGCAACGCAGCGATCAGCGCCGTCTCGTCGACTACGGGGCCGCGCGCGACATTGATCAGATACGCCTGCGGCCGCATTTGCGCCAACGCCGCAGCGTCGATCAGGTGGTGCGTTCCCCGGTCGAGCAGGCAGCAGACGACGACGAAGTCCGACTCGCGTAGCAGCGTTTCCAGCTCGACCTTGCGCGCGCCCAGGTAGGCGAGCTCGATCGCGTTGACGTGCGCATCCGCCGCGAGCAGCTTCAGATCGAAGATGCGCGCCATGCGCAGCAGCTCGCGGCCGATGCGTCCGGCACCGATGACGCCCAGCGTCCGGCCGGTCAGCCCCAGCCCCATGTTGTCCATCCGCTCGTGCCAGCGGCCGGTGCGCGTCAGCCGATCCTTGAGGAAGAGCTTGCCGGCGAGGGCGAGCAGGAAGGTCAGCGCGGTCGTCGCGACCGGCCGCGGCATCGAGCTCGGCGTGTTGGTGACGACGATGCCGGCGCGCGTCATCGCCGGCACGTCGACCGAATCGTAGCCGACGCCGTGCCGCGCGACGACGCGCAGCCGGCAGTCGGAACGCGCAACCGCCGCCGCCGGAACGCGCGCCGCATTGACATAGACCGCGTCGTAGCGCGCCGCGTGATCGGCCTCGATCGCCGGCACCACCGACGGCAGGTATTCCCAGTCGAGGCCCTCGGCGCGCTCGAGGATCTCGAGCGCGGCACGGCCGAACGCCGGCTCGCCGCGCGCGTCGAGGATGTCGCGGGTGAGGCCCACATGGAATCGCTCGCTCATGGCTTGGCTCCGTCGCTGGCCGCGTCGCGCAGGACCTGCAGGCCGCGGCGCAGCGCCTCCTGCAGCAGCAGCTGGTCGATGCCGTACGCCATCAGCCGGAAACCCCTGGCGGCGTAATCGCGCGCCCAGGGCTCGTCGGTGGCGAGCATCGCTGCCGCCTTGCCGTTCGCGGCGCAGGCGGCAAGGACGCGATCGACCGCCGCCAGATACGCCGGATGGCCGAATTGCGCGGGAATGCCGAGAAAATTGGTCAGGTCGAACTGGCCGATCCACAGCGCGTCGATCCCGGGCACCGCGGCGATCGCTTCGACGTTGTCCAGCCCCACGTCGGTCTCGATCTGGGCGATCATCATCGTGCGCCGGTGCAGCGCGGCCATCTTCACCGCCACGTCGCCACCCTGGTAGTCGTCGTGCGCGAAGCCGAAGGCCGCACCGCGGCGTCCCTGCGGCGGGTAGCGCGAGCACGAGACGATGAATTCGGCCTCGGCTTGCGTCGCGACCATCGGCACCATGACGCCGAGCGCACCGACGTCCAGGGCGCGGGCGATGAAGTGATATTCGCCGCGGGGGACGCGGGCCATGGGCACGATGCCGAGTCCGCGACAAAGCGCGAGCTGCGTCTTCAGCGATTCGAAGCCCAGCCCGGTGTGCTCCATGTCGTACAGCACGAAATCGGCGCCGGCGTTCCTGCATAGCTGCGGCAGCCCTGGGGCGAAGCATTCGAAAACCATCGCGCCCACGGCGCGGCCGCCGTTTTGCAGCGTATTCTTGACCGGATTGTCGCGCATGCCATTCTCCCGGACGCAATCACCGGCCGGGCCGGCGATGCGCGCGTTGCTCTACGATGATCGTCTGCTGCCGCCGCGCCGGTCGCGTCCTTCGCCCCCGGATCATTGCACGAGCAGCGCCTTCCGGGCGAACTGCGCGACACTGCAGGATGTCGGAGGCAAGGATGCCGCGCTGCAGGTCGTCGACGTCGCCGGAGAGCCCGATCCGCAGCGGCGGTCAAAATCGAGCAGATCCATCGGCGTGAGCTCGATGTTGGCCAGTCCGAGCGCCGCGATGTCCGCGGCGCCCTGGCGCAGTTGCACCGCGGAAAAATCGATGCCGGTGAAACGGGACCTCGGCAAGCCGGCCGCCATCGGAATCAGGTTGCCGCCGGATGCGCAGCCGATCTCGAGCACCCGGCACTCGTCGACCTGGGCGGCAGGCAAGCCATGCAGACGTCCCAGCGTCGCCATGCGGTCCGGATGCGACTGCGGAAACGCCAGGCTGAGGTAGGGAAACTCGTCGTAGCTTGCCTGGTGCGCGTCGTTCATCGTGGCGGGGCTTGGGAGTGCGCGGGACGACGGGCGTGCCGCGGGTTGCGGCCGACGACCTGCACTGGCGCAGTGCTCGGAGCGCGAGCGTTACGTTCGTGCGGGCTTGCCGCTCGCGCCGCTAGTTTAGCAGCAGGCCGGGCGGGACCGAGATCGTGTCGCGGAGATGGAACGCGTCGGCGCTGGCGCCGGCGGCGGTCAGGCTCGCGACTCGGTCGCGGGCGCCGGAAGGCCGGGCGATGAATCCTCGAAGTCGTCGCCGCTGTCGTGAAAGATGACGGCGAACGGCCGCGGCAGCAATTCCGGATCGCTGACCATGCGCAGGTGAAAGAACGAGCTCAGCTCGCGCACGGCAGCGCGGATCTGTCGCGCGCCGTCCGGCCGTCCGGCCATGCGCGTCCATCGCGCCTTGCGCGATGTCGACCGCGGGCGCACCGCGATCCCCAGCGGCAACTCGGCGAGCAGCTGATCACGACTGATGTAGCTCCCGAACGGCGCCAGCGCGGAAATTTCCAGCGGATTGGATTTCCATTCGACGTTGATGTGCGTCGCCAGCAGGCATGCCTTGCCCAGCAGTTGCCGCGCCCGGTCGCGAGGCAGGGGCTCGACGACGCGTGCGGTGGCGAACTCGAAAAAGCGCTCGGTCAGCGCGAGGTCGCCCTGGCGTTCGTCCGGCTGCCGCAGCAGATCGTCGGCGATGAGCAGGTCGAGCACCGTCTGTGCCTCGGCCGGGTCGAGCGCGAAGTCTTGGCAAAGGTTGCGCCGGCTGACGCGCGCGGCCTCGGGCGACAGGCCAGAGACGCGCGTCAGAACCCGCGCCATTGCCCCGCGCAGGCGCACCGCATCCATGCCGTAATATTGGCGCCGCGTGACAAGTGTCCGGATTTTCATCGTGCTGCAAACTCTCCGCCCAAAGTCTCCCTATGACAGTAGCATAGAGCCCGGCGCCAGGCAACGTCGGCGGGGGTGACCCGCCGGCGAACGCCATGTGCACTATAATCGCACGGTGGCCCGGGCCCGGGCCCGGGCCCGCGCCGATCGCCGTCCCGCCATCTTCGATCCGGAGTCCGCAATGATCAGGTTACTCGTCGTCCTTGCGCTGGGCGCGCTCGGCGCCAATGCGGCGCTCGCCCAGGAATCCCGCCTGGACAGCATCCAGAAGGGCGGCGCGTTGCGGGTGTGCACCCCCGGCGACTACAAGCCGTTCAGCGTGGCCAGGAGCGACGCCGGGTTCGAGGGCCT
>JBOIGD010000201.1:0-36073 GCA_050742615.1 Casimicrobiaceae bacterium
CACCGGGACTTCCTGCCGTCGAGCTGGGGCATGTTCTATCCGACCTTCTGGGACTGGGCAACCTTGATCGGCTCGCTCGGCGCGTTCGGCTGGCTGTTTCTTATGTTTGTGCGCTTTTTGCCGGCCATCTCGATTTCAGAGATGCGCAAGCTGGTCCTCGAAAAGAAAGCGGGTGAGCTGTGAAACCCCAGCCTGGTCCGCCGATGTACGGGCTCATCGCCGAATTCAAGGACGACAAGGCATTGGTCGACGCGGCCAAGCGGGCCCGTGCCGACGGCTACCGCAACGTCGACGCCTATGCGCCGTTTTCGGTCGATGGCTTGAGCGACGCGCTGGGTTTTCGCAAGGACCGCGTCGCGTTCGTCACGTTGCTGGGCGGCATCGCCGGCGGCATCGGCGTCTATTTCCTGCAGTGGTACACCGCGGTGATCGACTACCCGATCAACTCCGGCGGCCGCCCGCTGCACAGCTGGCCGGCGTTCATTCCGGCAACGTTCGAGATGACCGTGCTCGGCGCCGCGCTGGCAGCATTTTTCGGCATGTTGATCTTGAACGGCCTGCCGAGGCTCAACCACCCGATATTCAACGCCCCCGACTTCGATCTCGCTTCGCGCAACCGGTTTTTTCTGTGCATCGAAGCGCGCGATCCGCGCTTCGACATGGACAAGACGCGGCAGTTTCTGGAGCGCCTCGAGCCGCTGAAAGTCGCCGAGGTCGGGCCATGACGACGCGGGCCCGGTCCGGCGCGATGCCGAGCGCGCCGGGAGCGCGCAGGCGACTGGCGGCCGTCTGCGCGATCGCCGTCCTGTTGTCGGGCTGCGAAAAGGCGATGCAGGATATGTACAACCAGCCCAAGTTCAAGCCGCTCGCGGCAAGCTCGCTGTGGCCCGACGGCCAGTCGGCGCGGCCCGGCGTGCCGGACACGGTTGTCCACAGCGCCGGCGCGATCGCCGGCACGTCCAGCGGACGCCTGGGCGAGCAAGCGCTGCCGGCGGAGACCGCGCCGACTTATCCGGTCGACGAGCACGGGCAGATTCGGGCGAACCCGGCGGCGGACATCGCGCCGGCGCCGATCGTCGCCAATCCGTTGCCGATCACGATGGCAACGCTGCGGCGCGGCCGGGAGCGCTTCGACATCTATTGCTCGCCCTGTCACAGCAGGGCCGGCGACGGCGACGGCATGGTCGTCCGGCGCGGTTTCCCCAGCCCGCCTTCCTACCATAGCGACCGGCTGCGCAATGCACCCGACGCCCATTACTTCGGGGTCATCACCAACGGCTACGGCGCGATGTATTCGTACGCCGACCGGATCGCGCCGGAAGACCGCTGGGCGATCGTCGCCTATATCCGGGCCTTGCAGCTCTCGCAGGACGCGCGGATCGACGACGTGCCTCCGGACCGGCGCGCCGGACTGGAGCGGGGAAAGTGATCGCGCCCTCGGCCGCGTCGCGCAGCCGGCTCAAGCGGTCTTCGTGGACGGTCGGCGCCGTCTGCGCATTGCTCTGGCTGGCGGCGGCCTACGCCGACCGAAGGACGGCACTCGAGTCCTATCTCTTCGTCTGGTGGTTCCTGCTGGGCATTCCACTCGGCAGCATGGCGATCCTGTTCCTGCACAACCTGAGCGGCGGCGCCTGGGGCGAACGCATCCGGCCGGCGCTGGATGCGGCGCTTGGCATGTTGCCCGCCACGCTGCTGTTGTCGATTCCGCTATGGCTGGGCTTGCGCGAGGTCTACACCTGGGCGCGGCCGGCCGAGGTCGGCGCGAGCCTGCTGCTGCAAGGCAAGGCCTGGTATCTTGCGCCGGGATTTTTCGCTGTGCGCACGGCGATCTGTTTTGCCGCGTGGCTTGCGCTTTCGCATCTGCTGCGCAGGTGGTCGTTCGCGCGCGCGCCCGGAGGCGACGCGGCGGCGGCCCGGCGGCTGCGCGCCATCTCCGCCCTCGGATTGCTGCTCTACGCGCTGACCGTCACCGTCGCTGCAGTCGACTGGATCATGTCGTTGAGCCCGCAATGGTATTCGACGACGTTCGGGCTGCTGGCCGGCATCGGCCAGGCCCTCTGCGCGTTTGCCTTCGCCATCGTCTGCGCGGCGTACCTCAACCCAGACAGCCACGAGTCGCCTGGTGTGTTCCAGGACCTGGGCAATCTGCTGCTGATGTTCGTGATGACCTGGGCCTATCTCGCCTTCACGCAGTACCTGATCATCTGGGCCGAGGATCTGCCCAACGAGATCGCCTGGTATCTGCCGCGCGTGCGGACGAGCTGGCGCCTGGTCGGCATTTTCCTGGTGGTGTTCCATTTCGCGCTGCCTTTCCTGGTGCTGCTGTCGCGGCGCGCCAAGCGCGCGCCGCAAGTGCTGGGCACGCTCGCCGCCCTGTTGCTGGCGGCCCATCTGGTCGACGCGTTCTGGCTGGTGAGCCCGACGTTCCGCACGACGGGCTTGGCCGTCCACTGGAGCGATGCCGTCGCCGTTCTCGGTCTCGGCGGCATCTGGCTCGCGCTGTTCGTGGGCGGTGGTGCCTCGCGTGCGAACCATGGCCTCCCCGGCATGCGACGCGAAGGGATCGATCATGTCTGAGCGCGCCCGCGACGCCCCGGGTCCGCGCGGCCACGAAGTCGCCGACGTGCATTGGCGCCGCATCGTGCTCGCCGCGGCCGGCCTGGCTGGTGTGCTGGTCGCGGTCGTGCTGGCGGCCATGGGCGTGCATTCACTCCTTCGTCCCGGTCGCGCAGCGGAACCACCGGCCGCTCGCGCAGGGGTCGGCGGTCCTCGCCTGCAAAGCACGCCCGCGAACGATCTTCAGGCGCTGCGCGCGGAAAAGGACGCGATGCTCGACCAATACCTCTGGCTCGACCGGCCGCGGGGCGTCGTGCGCATACCGATCGAGCGGGCGATGCAACGGACGGCCGAGCGCTACGCCACCGCGCGACGCGGCGGCGAAAGGCGCACGGAGAGCGCGCAATGAGCATGCTCGTGCGTGTGCTGCTGCTGGCGAGCTTCTGGGTTTCCATCCCGGGAGGCGCGGCGGTGAACAGGACTGGCGCGAGCATCGCCGAGGGCGTGGGTTTCGATCAGCATCTGAACGACACGATTCCGCGAGAGCTGCGCTTCCGCGACGAAACCGGCGCGACGGTGCGGCTGGACAAATATTTCGACGCGTCGCCGGTCGTGCTGGTCTTCGCCTACTACGGCTGCTCGAGCCTTTGTCCCACCGTCCTGGGCAATCTCGCGGCCACGCTCGATCGCGGCGGACTGGCGCCGGGCGTCGGCTACCAAGTCATCGTGGCCAGCATCGACCCGGGCGATTCGCCGGCCGCGGCGTCGCTCAAGAAGGCCTCTTTTCTCCGGACTGCGTCGCGCCCGCACACGGCCAACGCCTGGCACCTGCTGAGCGGAAGCCCGGCGAGCATCGCGGCACTGACGCAGGCTAGCGGATTTCGCTACGTCTACGATGCCGCCAGCCATCAATACGCGCATCCGGCCGGGATCGTCGTGCTGACGCCGCGCGGGACGATCGCCCAATATTTCTTCGGCTTCGACTTCACGCCTGACGCGTTGCGTCGGGCGTTGGACGAGGCAGCAGCGCAGCGGATCGCAACGCCGGTGCAACGCTTGCTCCTGCTGTGCTTCCACTTCGATCTGGCCGGAAAGTACAGCGCCACCGTGCTGCGGGCGCTGCGCTGGATGGCACTGGCGATGCTGCTGACGCTGGCGGCGGTGCTTGGGGTCATGCGCTGGCGCGGGCGCGCCACCGGCGCTCGCCGCCGCTGACATACAAGGTCATGGCGAGCTTCCCTCTCTTCCCCGACAAGGCGTCGGCACTGGCCGGCAGCGTCGATACGCTGTTTTTCGTCTGGCTGGCGCTGGCAGGAACGGTCGCGTTCGCCATCGCGGTGCTCATCGTCGTGTTTTCGGTCAAGTATCGTCGCGGCTCGAGGGCAAACCGAAAGATGGCTTCCGCCAGTGTCCGGCAGCGGCGCAATCACCGCATCGAACTCGCCTGGATACTGATTCCACTCGCGCTTTTCCTGGCGATGTTCACCTGGGCGGCTAAGCTCTACTACGAGCACGCCGCGGCGCCGGCCGACGCCATGCTGGTGTACGTGGTCGGCAAGCAATGGATGTGGAAGCTCGCGCACGTCGGCGGCCGGCGCGAGATCGACGAGCTCCACGTGCCGGCGGGGCGTCCGATCAAGCTCGTCATGACTTCGCAGGACGTGATCCACGATTTTTTCATGCCGGTGTTCCGGATCAAGCAGGACGTATTGCCCGGACGCTACACCACGCTGTGGTTCACGGCGACCAAGCAGGGTGACTATCACCTGTTCTGTTCGCAGTATTGCGGCACCGATCATTCGCGCATGATCGGACACGTCGTCGTCATGGCGCCCGAGGCGTTCGCACAATGGCTCGCCGGCGGCAGCGGGTCGCAGACGATGGCGGCGCGCGGTGCCGCCCTTTTTCGTCAATACGGCTGCAGCGGCTGCCACGGCGCCAGCGCCTCGGTGCACGCGCCCAAGCTCGAGGGCCTGTTCGGCCGGCCCGTGCAGCTTGCCGACGGCTCCTCGGTCATCGCCGACGAGCGCTACCTCCACGACTCGGTCATGCTGCCTCGTGCCGAGATTGCCGCCGGCTACGCGCCGATCATGCCATCGTTCCGCGGTCAGATCGGCGAGGAAGAGCTGCTCGACATCATCGAGTACATCAAGTCGTTGCGGCAAATCCCGCTCGCGGAAGCGCGATGAGCACGGACTCTCTGCCCGCGCGGGAAACGTATCTCAACGCCGGTTTCACGTTGTGGTCGTGGCTCTCCACCGTCGACCACAAGCGGATCGCCATCCTGTACACGCTCTCGATCACGCTGTTTTTCTTCATCGGCGGAGCCGCGGCCACGTTGATCCGTCTCGAGCTGGTCACGCCTGCCGGAGACCTGGTCAGCGCAGAGACCTACAACAAGCTCTTCACCATGCACGGCGTGATCATGGTGTGGTTCTTCCTCATTCCGTCGATCCCGTCGACGTTGGGCAATTTCCTGGTGCCGCTGATGATCGGCGCGCGCGATCTCGCCTTTCCGCGCCTTAACCTCGCGAGCTGGTACCTGTACCTGCTCGGGGGGTTGTTCACCATCGGTGCGCTGGTTGCGGGCGGGGTCGATACCGGGTGGACGTTCTACACGCCGTTTTCCACGATGTTTTCGAATACGCACGTCATCGCCGCGGTGGCCGGCGTCTTCGTGGTCGGATTCTCCTCGATCCTGACCGGGCTCAACTTCATCGTCACCATCCACAAGATGCGCGCGCCCGGCATGACGTGGTTCCGGTTGCCGCTGTTCGTCTGGACGATGTACGCCACCGGCATCATTTTCGTGCTCGCGACCCCGGTGCTGGCGATGACGCTGTTTCTGATCTCCATCGAGCGCTTCTTCGGCGTCGGGGTCTTCGATCCGGCGCTCGGCGGCGATCCGCTGCTGTTCCAGCACTTGTTCTGGTTTTACTCGCACCCGGCGGTCTACGTGATGATCCTGCCGGCAATGGGCGTGGCGAGCGAGATCATCACCTGCTTCGCCCGCAGGCCCGTGTTCGCGTATCGCTCGATGGCATACGCCGTCCTGGCCATCGCGATCGTCGGCTTCCTCGTCTGGGGTCACCACATGTTCGTCAGCGGCCAGTCGATCTATGCGGGGACGGTATTTTCGATCTTGAGCTTCCTCGTCGCCATCCCGTCGGCGATCAAGGTGTTCAACTGGACCGCAACCCTGTACAAGGGAACGATCTCGTTCGAGGCACCGATGCTGTACGCGCTCGGATTCGTCGGCCTCTTTACCATCGGCGGCATGACCGGGCTGTTCCTCGCTTCGCTCGCGCTCGACGTGCACATGCACGACACCTATTTCGTCGTCGCGCATTTCCATTACATCATGGTCGGCGGTGCGGTAATGGCGTTTCTCGGCGGCATCCACTTCTGGTGGCCCAAGATCACCGGGCGGCTCTATTCGGAGGCGTGGGCGAGGTTTGCCGCCATCGTCGTGTTCGTCGGCTTCAACCTGACGTTTTTTCCGCAGTTCATCCTCGGCTATCTGGGCATGCCGCGCCGCTACCACGAGTACCCGCCGGAATTTCAGGTGTTGAACGTCCTGTCGTCGGCCGGCGCGTCGGTGCTGGCCGTTGGGTATCTGCTGCCCCTGTTCTATCTGTCCTGGTCGCTGCGCCACGGCGCTCGCTCCGGCCCCAATCCCTGGCGAGCGAAGGGCCTGGAATGGCGGACTCCGTCGCCACCGCCGACGGGAAATTTCGCCGCCGTTCCGGTCGTCACCGAGGGACCTTACGCATACCGGGAACGGGAGCGCGCCCATGGCTGACGGCGTCGTTGTCGCCCGGCAATTCGACGATGCGCAGCAGCAGCGTAGCGCGTCCGACCTCGGTATCTGGGTATTCGTGGCGTCCGAGATGCTGTTCTTCGGCGCGTTGTTCGCGGCGTACGTCTTCACCCGCTACCGCTACGCCGAGGCCTTCGCCGCGGCAAGCCGCCTCACCGATGTTGCGCTGGGAAGCATCAATACCGGGGTGCTCCTGACGAGTAGCCTGACGATGGCGCTGGGCGTGCGCGCCGCCAAGCTGGGCCGGGGCAAGGCGCTGGTCGGCTGGCTTTGCGCGACGTTGGCGCTGGGGCTCGCATTCCTGGCCATCAAGGGCACCGAATACTATCTCGACTACGCGGAGCATCTGGTGCCGGCGCTCAACTTCGCCTATGCCGGCCCCCATGCCCACCAGGTCGAGCTCTTTTTCTACCTGTACTTCTTCACGACCGGCATCCACGCGCTGCACCTGATCATCGGGATCGGCGTGGTCGCGGCGATGGTCGCGATGGCGTCGCGTCACGCGTTCAGCGCCGACTACTTCACGCCGGTCGAGGTAACCGGGCTCTATTGGCATCTGGTCGATATCGTCTGGATCTTTCTCTACCCGTTGCTC
This sequence comes from Casimicrobiaceae bacterium, assembly GCA_050742615.1. GTDB lineage: Bacteria > Pseudomonadota > Gammaproteobacteria > Burkholderiales > Casimicrobiaceae > PALSA-1003. The sequence continues at coordinate 6,972 of JBOIGD010000201.1, forward strand.
TATCTGGTATCGCGCTCATGATCGGCCATCCCGTTTCGCCGGCACGTACTTACGTGCTCGTCTGGGTCACGCTCATCGCCTTGCTGCTGCTGACCCTGGGCAGCGCCTACCTGAAGCTCGGCTGGCTGAACGGCGCGACCAATCTCGTCATCGCCGTCGCCAAGGCGCTGCTGGTGATGATTTTCTTCATGCACCTGCGCTCGGGCCACTACGTGCTGCGCATCGTTGCGGCAGCCGGGTTCTTCTGGCTGATGCTGCTGATCGGTCTCGCATCGACGGACTTCCTGATGCGCTAGGAAGCCGGCGGCGCGAACAATGGTTCCGCGACGACGATGCTGGCGAGGTCACGCGCTCGCGGCGGGCGGGGATCAGCGCGAGGATTTCTTGCGCCTACCCGCCGGCGGTGCGAGCGGCACCGGCGCGCGACCCGGCGCGCCGCCGCGACCCTCGAGCCAAGCGCGCAGCGCGGCCAGCGCGCCCTCGGCAAAGCCCCAGGTGACGAGCGCCGGCGCCGGCACGTCCAGCACCTGGAACGGGTTCCACAGCGCCAGGTGGAGCTGCGGTCGCCAGCGCCGCGCCGCGTCGCCGTAGCGGGCGCGGTGGTTCGATGCCAGCACCGCCGTCACGCCGTCCCGCGGCACCAGGCTCCAGTCGAGCCGTTGGAGGTCGTCGAGCTGCACGACCTCGACGGTGCGGAACCGCTCGAACAGCGCCGCCACGACATCGCCCGATGGACCGGCTTCGGACACGCCATCGCCCGGGACGCGGCGCTGGGTGAATACGCGCAACGCCTGATCGAGCGGCGGCGCCCGCGCATCGCCGATCCGGGTCAGCGCGAGCGCGCTCGCCCGCCGCATCAGCCGTTCGTCCGCCTCGCGCTGCGCTCGCGCATAGACCGGCCGCCGGGGCGGAAACCGCGCCGCCAGCGCATCGAGGCGCTGCTTCGAGCGTCGCAGCTCGGAGGGAGTGAGCCGGCCGTCGGCGAGGGCGCCGGCGAGCGCGCGCACCGTCGCCGCCTGCTCGTCCCGGGTGCCCAGTGCGATCACCATATCGGCGCCCGCCTGCAACGCCAGCACGGCGGCGCGATCGTGGCGGTAGCGGCGGCGGATCGCCTGCATCGACAGCGAATCGGTGATGATCACGCCGTCGTAGCCCCAATCGTCGCGCAGCACGCCGCGCAGCAGCTTGCGCGAGAGCGTCGCCGGAAACCGCGCATCGATCTGCGGGTAGACGATGTGCGCGGTCATGATCGCCGGCGCGTGGGCCCGCAGCGCGCGGAACGGCGCCAGCTCCATCGCCTGCAGCTCGCGCCGGGACTTGTCTACTACCGGAAGATCCAGGTGCGAATCGACGCGCGTGTCGCCGTGGCCGGGAAAATGCTTGATGCAGCAGGCCACGCGTTCGCGCAGCGCACCTCGCATCCACGCGCCGGCGAGACGCGCGACGGCGGACGGATGCGACGAAAAACTGCGTGCGGCGATCACCGGATTAGCCGGGTTGTTGTTGACGTCCAGCACCGGTGCAAAATTCCAGTTGAAGCCGAGGCTCTTCACGCCGCGCGCCACGGCTGCCCCGACGCGCGCGGCCAGCGCCGCGTCGCCGATGGCGCCCAAGGCCATCGCCGCCGGCGCGTGCGGCAGGAACGCCGTGCGCACGACCGCGCCGCCTTCCTGGTCGACCGCAATCAGCGCGCGCCGCCCCAGCGTCTTGCGCAGGGAAGCGGTCAGCGCGCGCACCTGGGCTTCGTCGCCGAGATTGGACCGGAAGAGCACGACCGCGCGTATACGCTGTCGGCGCAGGAAGGCCGCCTGCGCCGCATCGAGCGCCTTGCCCTCGATGCCGACCATCACCAGCTCGCCCGGGTGGAACGCGGCACCCGAGTGCGCGCGCCGGCGCATCGGCATCAGCCCAGCAACGTGGCGAGGAGCCCCGCGATGCCCAGTCCCAGGGCGGCGAGCGAATCGCCGGCGATCAGGCCTCCGCCGACCAGCGACGTGGTGCTCATGTCGTCGGGCAAGGCATCGCGCTTGCCCTTGCGCTTCGGCAGGCTGTTGACGAAACTCGCAAAGGCGCCGCCGCCGGCGAACCACGCCGAGGTCATCAGGTTGACGAACCCGCCGAACGACGACGCATACGGCGAGGGCAGCACGACGGCGTCGAGCAGGAAATCGGTGCTGAAGCCGACGCGCCCGGACCGCACGAACGCCTGGTATCCGGTGTGCGCCTTGATGATCTTGCGCAAGCCCTCGGTCGCGAAGCCGATGGCGATCCCGATCCACATCGCCGTGCGCTGGTAGGGTTTGTCGTCGGTGAGGCTCTTGAGGATGCCGACGAACTTGTAGGTCATCGCGGAGGTCCATTTGTCGGGCTGCTGGCCTGCCGACAACGACGTCTGATCCTGCAGCAACACCGGGTACGCGCTCATGAAAAGCTTGGCGAACACCACGGCCATGACCGCGCCCATCACGATGCCGGCGACCTGGAAGCGGAACTGGATCGTGCGGTTGGTGCCGAGCCGCCAACCGGTCGAGCGGTCCTGCTGCATGTCGCAGGCCTCTGACGTCGACACGAGCAGCACGGTGGCTGCGATCAGGCCGACGATCGGCTCCTTGAGACCTACCGCCGCCATCAGGATGACGGTGACGACGAACGCCGACGAGATCGGATTCTGGTCGACCATGCCCACCGAGATGCCGTTGACCATCGCGAACACGAACACCAGCAGCACCGCCATCACCAGATAGCCGACCGGCTGGTGCAGGATCTGCGATCCGACGACGACGATGGCCGCACCCCAGAAGAGTACCCAGCCGACGAGTCGGTGCGTGTTGACCCGCTTCCAGTCCTCCGGCTCGGCCTTCGCGGCGGCAGCGCCCTCACGGGCGCGCCGGTAGGCGCGAAACAGGATCAGCGAGACGTCGATCAGCGCTGCGCCCATGATCATGCCCAGCGCGATCAGGAAGGTGATCTTGCGAAACGGTTCGCCCGGTCGCAGCCAGCCGATCGAGATGAAATAGGGAATCATCGCCCAGCCGATCAGTCCGCCGACCAGCGCCGCGATGCCGATGCGGGCACCGACGATCATGCCCGCGCCGAACGTGGACGCAGAAAGCTCGATCGCACCGAGCACCGCGATCTTGGCGGCGCCGACACCGCCGGCGATGCCTAGCACCATGCCGCCGAACAGGCGCGACACCGATTCCCGCAGCAGCACCGGGTCGGTCAGCGCGCGCAGGATGTTGGCGACGGCAAGGCCGGAGGGGAAGGTCAGCTGCAACCGGTCGACGAGGATCGGCGTATAGAGCATCCCGACGCCGACCCCGAACATGCCGATGCACAGCATGTACAGGATCAGCTGCCACACCGGCGGCTGCGGCAGACCCAGCCAGGCCATCGCCTGGATGACGACCGCCATCGCGCTCATGCCCGCGACCGAAGCCGCGGTGGTCTGGATGTAGTTGGCGCCGTGGCGTCCGGCCGCGCCGTAGCCGAACGTCACCGTCGAGCCGAGTATCCCGGCGAGGACTTGGCCGCCGACGAAAAAGCCCAGCGAGAAATTCATGTACGACGCGGCGACGCCGCCGAGCGGCCCAAGGACCAGGATGCCGACGCCGCCGAGCAGCGCGTAGTACTTCCAAGTGCCTGGTGCAGGAAGCCACGTCCAGCGCGGCGCGGTCTCGGACAGCGGCATCGGTGTGGTGGTCATGGTCCTCCCGCGGCGTCGGCGCTCAACGCCCTATCTTAATGGACTTGCCGTGGGCCCGATACCCGGTATGACTTGCGGCGCTTCAGCGCGCGGCGATTTGCACCGATCGACCCGCCATGCGCCGCCTTGCGCGGCCCGGGCGGGCCATGCTCTGGTTGCTCGCCGCCGGGATGCACGAAGCCCGGTGTCCGAGATCGCACATTTTTCGCAGCGAAACGCCAGCGAGAGGATGCAAACGTTTGGCCTCGTGACCGTGTCGATCGGCGTGCTGCGATCGCCGGCATCGACCGACGATCTGCGCGCGGCCATCGCTCGCGGCGTCGGTCACCGATGCGCGCGGCAACGCGATCGTCAGGCGCGCCGCCGCGAGGTAGGCCCACCCTCGCTTTCCTCGGGCGGACGCACGCCGCGGCAGGTTGCGAGCAGCAAGAGGTCGTAGACGATCTTCAGCGCGCCCGCGACGGCCAGCGGCCAGCCGAAGCTGGAAATCCCGAGCAGCCACCCGGCGAGCAAGGGACTGGTCGCCGAGGCGAGGCTCCGCGGCACCGAGGTGATGCTCGCGGCGGCGGCGCGCTCGCCGGGCGACACCACCGCCATCACGTACGAGCTCCGCGTGGGCACGTCCATCTGCGACAACGCGCCCCGCACGAGCAGCAGCACGACGACCCACGCGAGATTCGGCACGAACGGCATCAGCACCAGCAACAGGTTGGCCGGCAAGTGGGTGAAGACCATCGTATTGACAAGGCCGAATCGGTCGGCGATGCGCACCGCGACCAGATAGGAGAATGCGGACAACAGCCCGGTCCAGAAAAAAATCGTGCCGGCGACGGCGGTCGAGAGCTGGAATTTCTCGAACAGCCACAGCGCCAGCATCGATTGCACGATAAAACCGCCTCCGAACGCATCGAGGCTGAACAGCGCGGCGAGCAGATAGACGATCCGTCGCGATTGCCGCAGCGGCGCGGCGGGGGTTCCGGTCTCGCTGGCCAGCCCGCGCGGCAGTCCCCGGTAGATCAATGCGGACGCGACGCCGATCAGCGCGTACAGCAGGAACATCGCCTGGATGGCGGACAGCGCGGACACATCGAACGCCTTCGCCAGCAGCTCGGGCGCTCCGGCGGCCAGCGCACCGGCGGCTCCGACCAGCGCGCCGGCCAGGCTGTAGCGCGCGAACACCGCCGTGCGCTGGCTGTCCGGCACGGTGCGCGCCAGCACCGCCTGCTCGAGCGGCAGAAAGACGCTGACGTCGCCGCTCGACGGATTGAGCGTGCCGACGACCGCGACGACGAGCAACGGCCAGAATTGCGTGACGACCGCGAAGCCCAGCCCGGTCGCAACCATCAGTGCGGTGGCCGCGAGCAGCATCGTGCGGTAGCGAAAGCGATACGCATGCAGGCCGACCAGCAGGGTCAAGGCACCGGACCCCAGCAAGGTTCCGGTCGTGATCACGCCGACTTCGAACGGCGAGAGGCCGAGCCGCAGCAGGTAGACCGGAAGGAGCAGGCTGACATAGCCGTCGCCGAAGGCGCGCAGGCCCCGAACGGTCAGCAGGCGGCGAACGTCGAGCGCGATCATCGCGCCCGCCCCGCGCCGCAAGCGAAGTCGTCGAATCGCGTGACGCTGCCGCCCTCGACGGTACAGCGCGAAGTGCCCGGTCCGCTAACGCCGGTGACGCAGCCCGACGACGGCGCGGCGACGGGGTCGGCGTCGAAAGCAAAGCGGCTGCGCGGGGTGATCGGCGGATGAATGTCCAAGATAGCCTCCCATCGGGCAACAGGCCCGGACCAGGAGCAGAACTTGGACGCCGGTGGGTGTCTTGAAGCGGGGAGTCTGCCAACGTCCCCGGCCAACCTCATGCGGCCCTATCATAACGGGCTGGCGCGCATGGTTCAAGCGCGCACGGCCGACGGCCGGGTGCGATCGGGGTCGCTAACGCAAAAGGGGGAACGAGCGATGAGAGATCTTCGTCTCAAGGTGGCAGGGGCATGTATCGCCGCGATCGTCGTCTGGGGCTGCGGCAAAGAGCAGCCGTCCACGGGTGCGCCAGACAAAGCGTCCGCGACGAGCCCGCGGAAAGTCGTCGAGGAGAAGGTGCCGCCGTACGCCTATCCGGCGCCGGTCAAGGGGCACATCAAGGAAGTCAACATCGGCGAGTTCGACCTCGTCGACGGGATCGCCTACCAGGCGGTCGGCGGGAACGGCACGGTCGTCTACGTCGTGAGCAAGCCGATCGCCTCGCCGCTGCTGGTGGACTCGGCGTGTCCGCTGACGCAGGCGCGTGCGCTGGCGAAGCTGCGCAACGCGAGCTTCGCCGAGGTGACGCTCGACGCCGCCGGTCGGTCGCGCTACTTCGCCGCCGGCACGCCGTTCGGCGGCGGCCTGACCGATCTCGCGCCCCGCGACTGGGCGAGCGCGCTCAAAGCCGACGCGGGACGCGCGACCGGCAGCGTCACGCACCGGCAGTACGGCAGGTTCGAGTTCGATCTGACGTTGTCGAATCCGAAACTCGACGAGATCAGCGAAGGCGATCGGCAACAGAAGCGGCGGTTGACCGCGACGGCGACCAAGCCGACCCCGGAGTCGATAACCGCCGCTTACGTGGCACTGCGCGACGCGGCGCTCAAGAAGAACCTGAAAGCGACGCTCGCGGCGCTGGGCTTCGACGCGAAGCAGGCCGCCGCGATCCGCGGCATGGACGGCATCGACGCCGATTTCCTGGTCTTCGCCGATCGCTTCCTCACGCCCGGAACGCCCGGCGATCCCTGGAACAAGCCGGGCTCCGGCCAGGTGCGCGGCGAAGGCGTCAAAGCCAGCGGCAAGAAGTTCTTCAACGACTACTATTTCGATCTCTGCGGCGAGCGTCTCGTGCTCACCGGCATGGTCGAGCAATCTCCGTAGTCCGTCGGCATCCGGCACCCAACCGCGGCGCCGGGATCCATCTGGCGCGAGTCCTCCGCTCGCTTTTCGTCAGGGCGGGTTCCGGCGCGGAAAGTCACCGTCCGGGGATCACGCCGGCGGCCTTGGCCACCGCGGGCCAGCGCGCCACCGCGGTCTTGATCTCGGCGCGGAACTGCTCGGGCGATGTCGTCACCGGCTCCATCCCCATCTGAGCAAACCGCTCGCGCACGTCCGGCAGTTGCACGATGCGGGTCAGCTCGCGATACAGCAGATCGACGATCTCCGGCGGCGTTTCGGCCGGCGCGAGGACGCCGTTCCACGGATCGGCGGCGGCCTCCTGATAGCCGAGCTCGGCGACGGTCGGAATGTCCGGCCACGCATGCATCCTCCGCGTGCTCGCCACAGCGAGCGCGCGGAGCCGGCCGCTCCGCAGATAGGTGTCGGTCGGTCCCAGGAAGGCAAAATACACCGGAACCTCGCCCGAGAGCACGTCCTTCAGGGCCTGCCCCGTGTTGGCGTACGGTACGTGGATCATTTCGATTCCGGCCTGTCGCGAGATGATCGACGCCACCAGGTGCTGCACGGTGCCGATGCCCGCCGTCGCGTAGGCGATCTTGCCGGGCCGGCGCTTCGCGAGCGCCACCAGCTCCGTAAGGCTCCCAACATTGAGCGAAGGGTGCACGAGGATGACGATCGGCGGCTCGCCCACTTTGCCGATCGGTGCAAACGCCGCGACCGGATCCACCGCCCGCGAGCCCATCGTGCTGGGCAACAGCGTGATCAGCGACCCCGTGAAAAGCAGCGTGTAACCATCGGCCGGGGCCTTGGCGACGACCTCGCTGCCGATGTTGCCCGACGCGCCAGGGTAGTTTTCCACGACCATCGCCTGCCCCAGCGACCCGGCGAGCTTCCCCCCGACGAGCCGCGCCGCGATGTCCATCTGCGTTCCGGCGCCGAATGGGACGACGATGCGGACCGGCCGGTTCGGGTAGTTGCCCGCGTCCCCCGCGCGCGCGGAAGGAATCGAACCGGGACTCGCGAGGACGATCAACAGCGTCGCGAGGGCCGCCATCGGCTGCCGCAGCATCGCGGCACGGCGTGCCAGGCGAGCGTTCATGTGTCTCCCTTCGTGAGTTGGACAGTATCCATCGCGCCTCGCGGCGGCGACGTCGGATTGCCGGTCTCCAGACTTTGATCGAGCACCGTTTCCAGGAAAGCCGGCAGCGATCCGCGGGCAACGAGCCACGCGAGCACTCCGTGGATTGCGCAGCCTTCAATCGCGTGCAAACGGGAGGGTACGCGGCCATGCAGACCCCGGTTCGAGGCCACGTCGATCGCGTAGTCCGCGCCGTAAGCGAGGATCAGGTCCGGAAACGGCTGCGGTCGACAGGCGAGCAACCTGGCGTAGACCGCTTCGCTGATGCCCTGATTTCGCAGTCGGGCCGTCAAGGCGGGAAAATCGATGCCGCCCACCGCCACGCCGCGGCGTAGTCCTAGCATGACCGCCCCCAGCACGGCGGGCAATCCGCCACTGCTCGTGCCCAGTGCAATCGCGTTTCGATACGAGCCGGGATCGAAACGTTCGCGCAGATTGGAAATGGCTCCGACGAAATCGCCGCCAAGGCCGTCGATGCCTCTGGCAAAGAACGCCCGGTTGAAGTCCCGCAGCACCAGCACGTCGTAGACGGCCGGGTCGAAGCAGTCGAGCAATACGGGCATCGGCAACATCAGCCGGTGAAAGTGGCCGGCGAATCCGATGATCAAGGTTTTTTTCGAACGAGGCTCCGTCTCCGCGGTGTACATCGTGACACCTCTCCGCCGGCCGACGCGCTCGAACTCGACCGCGCGCGCCTTGTTGACCGGCATGCGGCGGACGAGGCGGGCGATCCACGGGCGGCCGGGCGAATCCTCGCGCCCTGCCGCGAGCGCCGCGTCGAAGTGGTGCAACTCGGCCGGCGTCATGTAGTTCTCGATGACGAGGTGGAGGCGATTGATCTGGTTTTCGGTGCGGCACCGCTGCAAGCGTTTGCCGTACAGCCGCCAAGCCCGGTCGAACCGGCTTGCGGCCCCCGCGGCGCAGGGCAGCCGGCGCGCAGCCTGCCGCGGCGCCCGGCTCATGCGCCGGCCTCGTCGAGCTCTTCTCGAATGCGGCGCTCGACGGTGTCCGTAGTGGCGAGGCCAGCGAGCTGCGAGGGCAACAGGGTCACCCCGGTCGAGAGTTCGAGCGCGATGCAGAATTCCATGGCGGCCATGCTGTCCATGTCCAGCTCGGCGAGCGCGATGTTCACACCTCCGGCCAGGAACGAGCGTCGCCGCGTGTTGTCGTCGAAGATCCCCGGGCTGGCTATCTCAAGCGCCTCCAATACGGCCAATCGGGTCGCCGCGACATCCATCGCCGTCGATCAGGTGGCGGGCGCCACGAGTCGCGCCAGGTCCCGCTTGACCAGCTTGCCAGCCGAGTTTCGCGGCAGCGCGTCCAGCACGATTATCTTTCGCGGGGCGCGCACACCGAGCCGCTCGCGCGCGTGCGCGAGCAGCTCGTCGACGCCGACGGTCGAAGAGCAGTGCAGCTCTACGGCGGCGACCGGGATGTCGCCGTGAGCGATCGACGGTTTCGAAAAAGCCGCCGCCGCTTTGACCGCCGGATGCTGCTCCAGCACGCGCTCGATCTCGGCGGGAAAGATCTTGATGCCATTCAGGTTCATCATGTCGTCCGAGCGTCCGTGTAGGCACAGCCTGCCGCCAGGCGTGAGCGACACCACGTCCCCTGGATAGAACCAGCCGTCCCTCAAGTGACGGGACGTCGCCGCGGGGTCGCCATGGTAGCCGGTCGGCATGCATTCGGCGCGGACCCTGAGCTCGCCAGGCTGGCCAGCAGCGACGGCGCTACCGTCCGCGTCGACTATCTGGAGGTCGATCCAGGAAACGGGGACTCCGACCGACTCGGTCGCCGCCCCGTCGATGCGCGGGTCCCCGTCGCCATCGGGAAAAGTGGAGGAAATGCGACCGAACTCCCGGGCGCCATAGTGGACCCACAGCGGGATTCCGAAGCGCGACCGGAATGCCTGCCGAACTCCGGCCGGCACTCGGGCGCCTGCGGTGTAGACCGTCGTTCTCTCGGGGAAACGCCGCGGATCGGCTGGCCCGGCGACGAGACCCGACACCTGTAACACCGTGAGTTCGAGACAGCTCACATCGAGGCTTTCGCAAAGCGCCTGCGGCGAAAGGGCCGGCGAGTCCAGTCCGCCGGACAGCACGCTGGTCGCGCCCAAATAAGCGCAGGTGACCAATCGGCTCTTCGCCATCGGGTCTTCCACCGCCACCAGCGTCAGCGAACGGTAGTCGCACGCGTCGACGATCCGCTCCGATCGGGCGATGCTCTGCGCCCGCCACGCCAGGCCGCGCTGGCTCAGTGCGAAGATTTTTGGCTCGCCGGTCGTGCCTGAGCTCGAGTAATACAGCGCCGGCGCATCGGGATCGGTAACGACGGGATTCGTCGGTTCACCGGCCGCGGGCGAGTCGAAGCGCTCCCGCGTCAACAGCGAGGTCGTTTTTCCCGGCAGCGCATGTCGCGATTCGGCAAGGACCACTCGCGTGACGGCGAGCCGTTCGGCCACGTCCAACCTCTTGGCGACAGGGTCGCGAGACGACAGGCAGACATGCGGAACGCCGAGCCACAACAGGGCAAGGCTCGCGACCATGTGTGTCACATCGTCGGCAATCGTGATGCCCACGACTCCGGGAGGCCGTTCGCGCGCCAGCCCCTCACCTACCAGCCACGCGGCGCAAGCCTGCACGCGGCAGAGCAGATCGGCATAGGTGAGCACGTACCCCGGCATCGCAAAAGCCTGTGATCCGGAGGCGCTCTGCGCGTGTTGTTTCAGGCGCGCGGCGAAAATGGTCTGCATGGCTGGAGACAAGCGCTTGCGTTGGCGCCCGATGGGTCCCGAAGCTTGCGCGCGTTGCCGCAACCTGCGGCACGATGTTGCCTCGTGCGAGTCAGCGTCGAGCCGTCGCACCGGGCAGAAGGTAGTTGGTCGACGGTCATTCTCCCTGTTCGCCTTTTGTGGAAAACTTGAAGACGATGCGGGCCTGACGTTATCACGCCCCGAGCGGCGGTGACAACGACCTCGGCGCTCCTCCAGCGCCGGAAGCCGTGCGGACCGCAGCGGGTCGCCGTCCGATGCTCCGGCGCCTCCTCGCTGTCGGCAACGCCGGATATAGTATGCGTATGGGTCTGGCAATGAATCGGGCGGGCGCCGGGCTCGACTTTCGATCGGCCGGCCGACGAGAGCACGAATGAGCGATGCAACGTACCGGCTGTGCACAGCCCCGATGATGGACTGGTCCGATCGTCACTGCCGCTATTTTTTCCGCCTGGTCAGTCCGCGCGCGAGGGTCTACACCGAGATGGTGACGACCGGGGCGCTTTCGTTCGGCAACGTGCCGCGCCATCTCGATTTCGATGCGGCCGAGCACCCGGTGGCGCTGCAACTCGGCGGCAGCGACCCGCACGCGCTGGCGCACTGCGCGCGCCTGGGCGAAGCCTGGGGCTACGACGAAATCAACCTGAACGTCGGCTGCCCGAGCGAGCGCGTTCAGACCGGCAGCTTCGGCGCGTGCCTGATGGCCGAGCCCGCGCTGGTCGCCTCCTGCGTGGCGGCGATGCGCGATGCCGTCGACTTGCCGGTGACGGTCAAGCACCGCACCGGCATCGACCAGGTCGAGGAGTACGCGTTCGTGCGGGACTTCGTCGGCACGGTCGCTGCGGCGGGCGCGAGCGCGTTCATCGTCCATGCCAGGAACGCGATGCTGAAGGGCTTGTCGCCGAAGGAAAACCGTGAGGTCCCGCCGCTCAAGTACGCGTTCGTACACCGGCTCAAGCGCGAGTTTCCGGAAGTCACGATCGTCATCAACGGCGGGATCGCGACGCCCGCGGACATCGCGCGCGAGCTGCCGCAGGTCGACGGGGTGATGCTCGGCCGCGCGGCGTATCACCAGCCTTGCGTACTCGCCGATGCCGACGCGATCTGCTTCGGTCCGGGTCCGCGACGCCGCTCCCGCGCCGAAGTGGTCGCCGCGCTGGTCCCGTATGTCGAGGCGCAGCTCGCGCGTGGCGTGCATCTGCGCGCGATCACGCGGCACATCCTCGGCCTGTACCACGGCGCGCCAGGCGCACGGACCTGGCGGCGGATGCTGTCCGACGCCGCGTTGCTGGAAAGCGCGGGCCCCGAGCTGCTGATCGAGGCGCTGCGCACGGTCGAGCCGGAAGCGGTCGCCGCGGCGGTCTGAGGCGAGGGCAGCGGCGCCCTCGCGCGCCAACGCTACGGTCGGGGGGTCGTGTCGACGCCCACGCCGTGGCGATGCACCATCTCTCCGCCCAGCCAGCCCGACACCGCGAGCATCAGGATCGCGACGATCGACAGGATCAGCGGCGTCCCGGTATTTCCCGCGCCGTTGTGCCGCATCCAGAGGTTGATGGCGAAGAGCACGACGACGACGAGATTGATCGACATGTGGGTGATGGCGATCTTCTTGACGCGAGGATCGGTCAGCGACAAGAGGTCGATCAGCCCCGGCACGGCGGCGACCAGCGCGCCGATGAAGCCTCCGGCCATCGTGTACAGCGCGACGGTCGCCCAGGTCGCGGCGTTGGCGCTGCCCAGGGAAATCAAGTCGCAGATCAGGGAAAAAATCAGCAGTCCGGCGGGAAACACGATCAGCATCGCGTGCAGCGGGTGCCCTGCCACGCTTGCGGGGGTGCGCATGGAATCCTCCTTTGCCTGTGGGTCGTTGTTCTGGCGGCGCTGCAGTCCGAGCGGCAAGGTAGCAAAGGCAGCGCGCTTCGATACCTCGGCCTTGGGAGCAAGCAGGATTGTACTGCCGCCAGGAAGCGCAGGCCCGTGCCGCATAGCGCTCCGGGCATCGTCCCGTCGCCTGCCGCAAGACGCCCTCCCCGACCGCCGCGGGGATTGAACAAATTACAAAGCGCGCGGCCAGGAGTCACCGCGTCGCGGCACGCAAGGCTGCAGAAAGCCCATCGACCCCCTCGCGGGATCCCCGGCGACCGCAGTTAGGCAGGTAGGGGCGGGCGCCGTGCCCGGACCTCTACGCCGGTCGCAGGTCGTCCGCGATGTAGGCGCGGATGACGTCAGCGAAATTCGTGTCGGCGACCATCCCCAGCGCGGGCCCCAGCCGTGGCGAGAAATTCGCCGGCCACGTCTGTACGATCCGGTCGATCGCCGGATCGATCCGCCATTGGACCCGCGCGGCCACGGCGTTCCCCGCCACATCGCGCAAGGCGTCGACCATCGCCGCCACCGAAATGCGCAGACCCGGCACGTTGACCGACCGCGTCTGATGGAACTTCGCCGCCGGCGCGTCGTGGCCGGCGATCAGGTTGTCGATGACCGTGCGCGGCGAGGTCACCCACATCGACGTCGCCGGCGCGACCGGGCACACGGCCTCGACCCCGGCCAGCGGCTCGCGAATGATGCCGCTGGCGAACGAGGATGCGGCCTTGTTCGGCTTGCCGGGGCGCACGGTCACCGTGGGCAGGCGGAGGCTCCGTCCATCGACGAATCCCTTGCGCGTCATGTCGTAGACCAGCAGTTCGCCGAACGCCTTTTGCGCGCCGTACGATGTCTGCGGGGTCACCGGTGCGTCATCGGGCACCGGTTCCGGCAATGTACCGCCGAATACTGCGAGCGAGCTGGAGAAAACGAACTTCGGCGGGCGGCGCAACCGGCGGCAGCGTTCGAGGAGCGCGCGCGTCGCGTCCAGATTGACCCGCATCCCGGTGTCGAATTCGGCTTCGGCCTGGCCGCTGACGACGGCGGCGAGATGGAATATCGAATCGGTATCGACCGTCAGCACGCGCTCGACGACAGCCGGATCCGCTAGATCGCCGCTGGCGACGGTAACGCGAGGATCGGCCGCCGCCGCCGGGACGACGTCGAGCAGCACCAGCTCCCGCAGTTCGCGAGGCTCACCCGCTGCATCGAGCAGGCTCCCGCGCTCGAGCAGCTTGCGGGCAAGACGGGTCCCGAGAAAACCGGCGCCTCCGGTGATCACGATGCGCATTGCTTAGACTCCTTGCGTCGAACGACGAGTCCGTCGCGGCCGATGGCATGGGCGTGCGCCGCATTATAAGATGGCGCCTCACCGCCTGGAGCGAAGCCATGCCGCGCCCGATCCATTTCGAGATTCACGCCGTCGATCCGCAGCGCGCGATGGCGTTCTACGCGGCCTTGTTCGGCTGGGGCTTCAGCAAGTACGAGGGACCGCAGGACTACTGGCTGATCAAGACCGGTGAGCAGGGCACGCCGGGCATCGACGGCGGGTTGCTGCCGCGTCGCGGTGCCGGCCCGATCGCGATGCAGGCGGTCAATGCGTTCGTCTGCACCGTCGACGTGGCCGACCTCGATGCGACCTTGCGCCGCGCCGGCGACGTCGGCGGCACAGTGGTCGTGCCGAAAATGCCGATTCCGATGATAGGGTGGCTCGCGTACCTGCATGACACCGAAGGCAATATTCTCGGTGTCATGCAGATCGACGAAAAGGCGAAGTGACGACGGGCGCCCCGGCGCGCCCCGAAGACGCGCTCGCACGGGTCTGTTCGGCGCTCGGCGAGCACGGATGGGCGGCGGAGGCCGCGTTTCTCCCCGGCGCGACGATAGCGGCGTTGCGCGCCGACGCGCGCAGGCGCGACGCCGCGGGCGAGTTTCGCGCCGCGGGCATCGGCCGCAGGGAAGCGCGCGCCGAGCGCGCCGATATCCGCGGCGACCGCATCCTCTGGCTCGACGAGCATTCGCCCGCGGCGGCGGAGCTGCCGCTATGGCAGGCCCTGACCGCATTGCGCAGCGCGCTGAACCAGATGCTGTTCCTCGGGCTGTTCTCGTTCGAGGGCCACTATGCGCTGTATCCGGCCGGTGCATTCTATCGGCGTCATCGCGACCGCTTCCGCGACGACGACGCCCGGGTCGTATCGTTCGTGCTTTATCTGAACGAGGGCTGGTCGGCCGGCGACGGCGGGGCGCTGCGCCTGCATCTCGATGACGGCGCGCGCGACATCGTGCCGGCAGGCGGCACGATGGTTTCGTTTCTCGCCGAACGCTTCGAGCACCAGGTCCTGCCCGCGGCGCGCGATCGCCTGGCGGTCACCGGCTGGTTTCGCCGTCGCGCGTAGCGCCGCGCGCGCCGATCGGGGCGCGGCACGCGTGCTAGAATTCCGCCGACCGGGCGAAGCCTTGCACCGCTCGATTCCTCCCGCACTTCCTGCCGTCACTCGCCATCCCGAATGTCCGCTGCGCCTGTCCTGCCGCCACGACTGGTGATCGCGACGCGCCGATCGGCGCTCGCGTTGTGGCAGGCGGAGCACGTTCGAGCGCGCCTGTCGGCGCTGTATCCGTCGTGTGCGATCGAGCTGCTCGGGTTGACGACGCAAGGCGACCGGATCGCCGACCAGCCGCTGGCCGATATCGGCGGCAAGGGACTGTTCATCAAGGAGCTCGAGCAGGCGATGCGCGACGGCCGGGCCGATCTGGCGGTGCATTCGCTGAAGGACGTGCCGATGGACATGCCGGAGGGATTCTCGCTGGCGGCAATCATGCCGCGTGACGATCCGCGCGACGCGCTGGTGTCCGGCCGCTGCCGTTCGCTCGCCGAGCTGGCGCCGGCGAGCGTCGTAGGCACGTCGAGCCTGCGGCGCGAAGCGCAACTGCGCGAGCGCTATCCGCAGCTTGCGGTCGCCCCGCTGCGCGGCAACGTCAATACGCGGCTCGACAAGCTCGATGCCGGACAGTACGCGGCGATCATTCTCGCCGCGGCGGGCTTGCGGCGCCTGGGGCTCGAGGAGCGCATCGCGGCGCTGCTCGAGCCGGCCGACAGCCTTCCCGCGATCGGCCAGGGCGCGCTCGCGCTCGAGTGCCGCACCGATCGTCCGGATATCGTTGCGGCGCTGGCGCCGCTGGCCGATGCGGCGACGACGATGGCCATCGCGGCCGAGCGTGCGTTCGGTCGCGCTCTCGCCGGCAACTGTCGCACGCCGCTCGCCGCTTACGCGATCGAGCGCGGTCCGCAACTGTGGCTGCGCGGCCTGGTCGCCAGCCGCGACGGCAGGCAGGTGCTGCGCGGCGAGCGCATCGCGTCGGCGCGCACCGTCGACGCGGCGGCGGCGCTCGGTGACGCGTTGGGGGCGGAATTCCTGCAGCGCGGCGCCGCCGCGATCCTTGCCCGGAACGCATGAGTGCGCCACTGCGCGGCGCGGGCATCGTCGTCACGCGTCCGGCGCGCCAGGCCGGCACGCTGGCGCAGCAGATCGCGGCATTGGGAGGCAAGCCGCTGATCTTCCCGACGATCGTCATTCTGCCGCCGGCGGACCGGCGCGCGCTCGACGACGCGCACCGCCGGCTGGGGCAGTACGACTGCGCGGTGTTCGTCAGCGCCAACGCCGCCGAATTCGGCGTCGGCGATGCTGCCGCGTGGCCCGCATCGCTGCCGGTGTTCGCACCGGGCCCGGGCACCGCGGCGGCGCTGGTCTCCGCCGGCCTGGGCCAGGTGCGCCAGCCGCGAGCGAGCATGGACAGCGAAGGCCTGCTGGCGCTGCCCGAGTTCAGCGCCGTCGCCGGCAAGCGGGTCGCGATATTTCGCGGCGGAGCAGGGCGCGAGCTGCTGGGCGATACGCTGACCGCGCGCGGAGCGGACGTCACTTACGTCGATTGCTACCGGCGGGCGAAGCCGCAGAGCGGCGCCGCGGGCCTTCTCGCCGCCTGGCGCGAGCGCCGCATCGATGCGGTGACGCTGACCAGCAGCGAAGGGCTCGACAACCTCTGGGCCATCCTCGACGCGTACGGGCGCGAGATGCTCGCCGCCACGCCCGCGTTCGCCACCCACCCGCGCATCGCCGAACTCGCCGGCTCGCTCGCGCTGACGCGCGTCGTCGTCGCGGCGCCCGGCGATGCCGGGCTGCTGGCGTCATTGCTACAATACTTCGCCGTCGATTCCCAAGGGAGCATCGCCTGAGCCATGCCAGCCGACATACTCGTCACTGCACCGCTGCCGCCGTTCATCTACGATCCGCTCAAGGCCGGTTATCGCTGCCACGATTATTTCCGGGCCGCCGACAAGGCGGCACTGCTCGCCGCCGACGGGCCCGGTATCCGCGGTCTGGTCCAGGGCGGTCATACGGCGACACCGACGACACTGCTCGACGCTCTGCCGAAGCTGGAGATCATTTCGGTGTTCGGTGTCGGCTACGACGGTGTACCGATCGCTTACTGCAGGCAGCGCGGCATCAAGGTCAGCAACACGCCGGACGTGCTCACCGACGACGTAGCCGACGTTGCGCTGGGCCTGGTGCTGATGACCGGGCGCGGCTTTGTCCGCCTTAATCGCTTCGTCCAGGCAGGCCAGTGGCTCGAGCGCGCGCCCGAGCTCACGACCAAGCTCGGCGGCAGGAAGGTCGGCATCCTGGGCCTGGGCCGGATCGGCAAGGCGATCGCGCAGCGCGTCGTGGCGATGGGCATGAAAGTCGCCTACACAGGACGCAACCGGCAGAACGTGCCTTACGAATACATCGGCGACCTCGAGTCGCTGGCCGCCGCCGTCGATTTCCTGGTCGTCGCCTGCCCCGGGGGCGAGAAGACCAGGAACATCGTCAACACCGCCGTGCTGGCCGCGCTGGGCAAGAAGGGCACGCTGATCAACATCGCCCGCGGCTCGATCGTCGACGAGGCGGCGCTGGTCGCGGCGCTGCAGGCGGGAACGATCAAGGGTGCCGGGCTCGACGTCTTCGCCGACGAGCCGCGGATCCCGACGGCGCTGATGGCGATGGACAATGTCGTGCTGTTGCCTCACGTAGGCAGCGCGACGGGCGAGACCCGGCAGGCGATGGGCGACCTCTGCAAGGCGAACCTGGACGCGTGGTTCGCCGACAAAAAGGTGCTGACCCTGATACCAGAACTGCAGTAGACGGCGAATCCGACGGCGGCGACTATTCCTGCGGCGCGACGGACCAGGTGCGACCCCGGACCAGCGTCAGCACCCCGACCAGCACCAGTCCCGAGGCTTGAACACGGCGGGCGGTGATCCCCGGAGCCGGTGTCATCGGGCCGCCGCGCCGGCGGCGATCATGGGCGCGTGCCGTCCGGCCGCTGCGCGGCGGCGGCATCGCCGTAAGTGGCCTGGTGCAGCGACTTCGCCTGCGTGACCCATTGATCGCGCCGGATGCGGCCCGGAAACTCGGGCAGTCGCGAGTCGAAGTCCGCGATGTCGCGGTCGGTCCAGCGCGCGATCTGCTGGAAGGTCATGATGCCGAGGTTGTGCAGCATGCGCTCGAGCACCGGGCCGATGCCGACGATCAGCTTGAGGTCGTCGGGGCCGGCCGCGCCGGACAGGATCGGCGGCGGTGCGTTGTTCTCGATATCGACGACGAGCTGGCGATAGCGAGCATTATCGCCGCGCGCGTCGGCGAGCTCGCGAAACAGCCGCGCCCGATCGTTCTCCCATGCGGCGGCCTGATGGCGCGCCGCATCGCCATTGGCGAGCTGCCGCCGCATTCGCGCCGCTTCGCTTTCGCCGCTGCGGATGATCCGCGCCTTTTCGGCGCCGATGCGATCGGCGTCGCCTGCGCGCGTACCGATGCCCGCGGCAGCGTGCGGCGGGGGTAGCGCGGCGGACCCGCTGGACGTAACGGAAGACGTTGCACGGTCTTCGAGCTGTCGCCGCGCATGCCGGCGCAGTCCGTGCGCATAGCCGGCCAGCGCAGCGACCACGGCGACGGCGAGGATGATGGCGAGAGTGAGCATCGGATGGAAGGCCGCGCTGGACGATCGCCCGCGGCCGTGCACCGCATTCTAGTTGACCGCGGCGCTCCCGGCCAGTCGGCGGCCGGATTCGACGCCCGATCCTGCTACAATCGATGTGTCTGCGCCCGTCTGGAATGCCATGCCCGAACCGGTGGCCGACCGCCCCGCTTCCCCGTCGCCCCCGCCGCCCCGAACCCCCGCCGTCGCCCCTGCGGCGACGCACCTGAAACTTTGGTCATCGATCGCCGCGCTGGTGATTGCAGCGGCCATCGCGGCGGTATGGCTGGACGCGCGCAACGTGCAGCGCGAATTGCGCACCGAACTGGCGAAGCGACTATCCGAGATCGATGCCGAGCAGCGGGCGACTCGAGCGGCGGTCAAGGATGCGCAGGAAAATCTGCGCGACGCGCAAGCCAAGATCGCACTGCTGGAGAATCGACTCGGCGAGTCGCAGACGCAGCAGGCCGCTCTGGAGGCCCTGTACCGCGAGCTGTCGCCGTCGCGCGACGAATGGGCGCTGACCGAAGTCGAGCAGGTGCTGATGCTCGCGAGCCAGCAGCTGCAGCTCGCCGGCAACGTGCGCGGCGCGCTCGCCGCGCTCCAGGTTGCGGACGCAAAACTACAGCGTCTCGACCGCCCGCAATTCGTGCCTCTGCGGCGCGCGCTCGCGCGCGACATGGATCGGCTCAAGGCCGTGCCCTATGTCGACATCGCGGGTCTGTCGCTGCGCCTCGACCAGGCGATCGCTGGCATCGATGCGCTGCCGCTGGCGCTGGAGGCGCGCCTCGAGCCCGCGCCGCCGCCGGCGCCCCCGCAGCAAGGGCCCGGATGGCGCAGTCTGCTGCGCAGCGCCTGGCAGCAGGTCCGGCAGCTGGTTCGCATCGAGGACATGGCGCAGCCGGAGGTGCCGCTGCTGCTGCCGGACCAGCAATTCTTCCTGCGCGAGAACCTGAAGCTCCGGCTCCTGTCGGCGCGCTTCGCTCTGCTGTTCCGCGACCAGGCGAATTTCCGCGCCGACCTCGCGGCCGCCGAGGCATGGATCGCCAAGTACTTCGACACGCGGAGCAAGCCGGCGCAGGCGCTGCAGACGCTGCTGAAGCAGCTCAAGGCGACCGACATGGCGACCGAGCTGCCGGGACTTGCCACCAGTCTCGACGCCGTGCGCGTGCTGCAAATCGCCCGCGACAAGCCGCAGCGCTAGCGCCGACCTCGCCAGCCGATGCGTTTTCTCTTCTGGTTCCTGCTGCTTGCCGCGGCAGCCGTTGCCGCGGCGCTGGCGGTCAAGCTGAACGCGGGCTATGCGCTGCTGGTCGCGCCGCCCTACCGGATCGAGCTCTCGCTCAATCTGCTGCTGCTGATCGTATGCGTAGGATTCGCCGCGCTGTACGGCGCGATCCGGCTGATCGTGCGCACGGTGCGTCTGCCGCGGACGGTGCGCCTGTGGCGCCGGCGGCAGAAGCTGGAGCGCGCCCGGTCGATGCAGGATGCCGCCGTCGTGGCACTGCTCGAGGGGCGCTACGGCAAGGCGCAGCAGCAGGCGCTGGAAGCCTTGGCGATACCCGGGTCGAGCGGCCTCAACGCGCTCGTCGGAGCGCGCGCCGCGATCGACGTGCGCGATTTCGCCGCCGCCGAGGCGTTGCTCGACCGGCCGGACGCGCAGGCCGCGAGCCTGGCGGTGCCGCGGCTGATGCTGCGCGGCGAAATGGCGCTCGAGCACGGCGAGCCGCAGCGCTCGCTCGACATCCTGCGCGATCTGCGCCGCGAGGCGGGCATGCATACCGCGGCGCTGCGCCTCGAGCTGCGCTCGCTGCAGGCGGCGCGGCGCTGGACCGAGGTCGTGCCGTTGCTGGATCAGCTGGTCCGGCGCAAGGTTTTCGATGGCACGCAGGCGGAGCACGTGCGGGTGACGGCGCAAAGCGAGCAGCTCAAGTCGCTGGCCAGTGACGCGGCGGGGCTGCGCGAATACTGGAACCGCCTGTCCGACGCGGCCAAGCGGCATCCCAAGGTCGCGCGCGCGGCGACGCAGAGCTTCCTGCAACTGGGCGGCGACCGCGAGGCGGTCGACATCCTGGCCGAGAGTCTCGAGCGCGAGTGGAATTCCGAGCTGGTCGATCTCTACGGCGAATGCCGCCCCGCCGACGCCACGCGCCAGCTCGAGCAGGCCGAACGCTGGCTCACGCGGCACAACCAGGATCCTGTGCTGCTGCGTGTGCTGGGCACGCTGTGCCAGCGCCAGCAGCTCTGGGGCAAGGCGCAGACCTATTTCGAGGCGAGCCTCGCGCTGGACGACGGATGGCGTGCCCATCTGGCTCTGGGCGAGATGCTTGGGCGGCTCAATCGCGACGACGCGGCGAACGCGCATTTTGTCGCCGCGCTGAAGCTGGCGACCGCGGAACTGCGGCGCAGGTAGTGTGCTGACTCAGCACACTAGCGCGGCCGTCGGGTCAATCGACCAGCTTGCGGCTTTTCAGCAGGTCGGCCAGCGCCTTCGTCAGACGCGGCACCTCGGCACCGTCGACGTGCGAAGTGTCGGGCAGCACGAACGTCGTCATTTCGGGCACGTCGCGGAAGTCGATCATCGTCGCCGGTGATTGCCGGGCGTAGACGTCCCAGTAGCGGTCGCGCGGAAAGTTGGCCTCGTCCAGCGCCAGGCTTTCGCCGGCAGCGGGCTCGCGGAAGAAGACGACGCGCCCGCCGCGCCGCTGGATCTTGTCGACCCATTGCGAGACGGTGGCCAGATCGTTCAGCCAGGTCTTCGCGTCGGTCGGAGGCTCTTCGCGGTAGTAGCGGGCAAGATCGGCGATGCGCGACGCGCGGATGCCCGGGAGGTCGGGACGGTCGTAATCGATGAATCCGGCGCGGTCGGCGCGAACGACGACATGATCGTTCATCGGCGGACCTTCGCCGGCCATCCACCGCTCGACGATGTTGGTGGCGGCGAACGGCGAGCGAACGAATACCAGGTGCTGCTG
Source organism: Casimicrobiaceae bacterium (assembly GCA_050742615.1). Taxonomy (GTDB): domain Bacteria; phylum Pseudomonadota; class Gammaproteobacteria; order Burkholderiales; family Casimicrobiaceae; genus PALSA-1003. The sequence continues at coordinate 28,358 of JBOIGD010000201.1, forward strand.
CAGCACCGTCAGCAGCTCGCGGTGGATCCATCGCGCCAGCGTCCAGCGATGCCGATAGTGGTCGAAGTAGCTCTGCTGCATGCCCCAGTGCTTGCGCTGCAGGCCGCGCGCGTCGACCCCGACGACCGCGAGCCCGGTGAACGAGTCGTCGTCGGCCAGCGCGCGCAGCGCCGCGATCGGATATCTGCCGTTGATCGCCAGCATCGCCACTGGGCGGCCGCCGAGCTCGTGCGAAAGCAACGCCGGATCGACGCCGAATTCGATGCGCGAGGCGCCGAGCAGCGCCACCGCACGGCTCGAGTGCCGGACCCGGTCGAGCTGCATCGACCACAAGTCGGCGTCGTCCTGCACGGTGACCTGGTAGCCGCGGTGGCGCAGCGTCCATTCGTAGCCGGCGGCGAGCAGCGCGCAAACCAGCAGCGCGGCGACCCAGGCAAGAACCCAACGGCGGTTCATCGTCAGAACTGGAAGTAGATGAACGCCGGATTGAATCCTGGCGAGAACATCACGGCGGCCAGAGCCAGCGCGATCGAGGCGGCGCGCGGCACGACCGGCCAGCGATCGAGCCAGTCCCAGCGGCGCAGGTGGCCGAACAGGATATGCGAGCCGACGACGCACGCGCCGAGGACGATAGCGACGACGGCCTCGTTGAACGGCACCAGCGCCGAGTGTCCGCTCGGGACGAACATCGCGGCGAGGATCGACGATCCCTGTCCGATCGAGTGCGCCCGGAAGAACACGGCGGCGATGCTGAACATGGCGAACGTGGCCAGCGCGAGCGCGGCGCGTCCGAAGCGAGCCTTGACCTTGCCGAAGTCCCAGACATATCGCTTGACCAGATGTTCGAGCAGGATGAACACGCCCTGCAGGCCGCCCCAGACGACGAAAGTCCACGCCGCGCCGTGCCACAGGCCGACCAGCAGGAATGCGACGAACAGATTGATTTCGCCGCGTAACATTCCGCGCCGATAGCCGCCGAGCGGCAGGAAGACATAGTCGCGGATCCAGCTCGCCAGCGACATGTGCCAGCGCGTCCACAGCTCGGCCATGCCGACCGAGCCGAACGGGCTTTCGAAATTCATCGGAAAACGGAAGCCGAACATCAGCGCGGTCCCGATCGCACACAGCGAATAGCCGCCGAAGTCGCAATAGGCCTGCAGCGAGAACGACGCCGCAGCGAGCCAGCTCTCGCCGAATCCGGCATGAGCGCCGGCGGCGAACACGCGATCGACGACCGGTGCGAACACCAGATCGGCCAGGCAGACCTTGAGTGCCAAGCCGTAGACGAAAAGCGCGAGGCCCTTGCCGACCTCGACCGAACGCCAGGACTTCGGCTCTCTGCACTGCGGCGAAAAGTCACCGTAGCGCAGAATCGGTCCGGCGACCAGGTGCGAAAAGAAGGTCACGTACAGCCCATAGTCGAGCAGGCTTCTCGACACGGCGATGCGCTTGCGGTAGACGTCGATCACGTACGACAGGCTCTCGAACGTGTAGAACGAGATGCCCACCGGCAGCAGTATCCCGAGTGAAACCGGCTCGAAATTGATGCCGAACACGTGCAGCAGGTCGATCGCCGTGTCGGAAAAGAACTGCGCATATTTGAAGAACCCAAGCGAGCCGAGATTGATCGCGATCGACGAGGCGAGGATTGCGCGGCGATAGTGCCGCTGCGAGACCCTGCTCATCCAGTGCGATGCCAACCAGTCGAACCCGGTGGTCGCGATGATCAGCAGAACGAAGAAGGGGTTCCATGCCGCGTAGAAAAGGTAGCTTGCCACCAGCAGGAAGACCTTGCGCGCGGTCCACGAGCGCACGGCCCAGTAGCCGGCATAAATGACGGCGAGAAAGACGACGAAGGTGAGCGAATCGAACGTCATCGCATTGACCGTTGCCGGCGCGCCGGCAACGGCCGTCGCTCACGCAGGCGCTTCGACCTGCGCGGCGTAGGTGAACGAATCGGCGTAGAACGCTTCGGGCGGAAGGTTTCGCAACGCGGCGAATTCGCGCCGCGCCGCGTCGATCATCGCCGGCCCGCCGCAGGCGTAGACCTGGTAGCCCGACAGATCGGCGAAGTCCGCCATCACCGCCTCGTGCACGAGTCCCGTCCGCCCCGGCCAGCCGTCGCCGGGCAGCGGATCGGACAGCACCGGGATGAACGTGAAGTTGGCGTGCTGCCGCTGCCATGCTCCCGGCAGGTGCGGCAGGTAGAGGTCGCAGCGCGAGCGCACGCCCCAGTAGAGGACCATCTGGCGGGCGACGGCATGATGGAACGCATGCTCGATCACCGCCTTGATCGGGGCGAAGCCGGTTCCGCCGGCGACGAATATGATCGGCTTGTCGGAGTCCTCACGCAGGAAGAAATTGCCCAGCGGGCCTTCGATGCGCAGGATCTCCCGACCCTTGAATTCGTTGAACAGCTGGCCGCTGAAGAAACCGCCTGGCACGTGCCGCACGTGCAGGTCCAGCAGCGCGTCGTCCTCGGGAGCGGTGGCGATCGAAAAGCTGCGGCGCCGGCCGTCCCGGAGCAGGAAATCGACGTACTGCCCGGCGAGGTATTGCAGCCGGTCGTTGGCAGGAAGCTTCAACGATACGATCGCCACGTCGGCGGCGGCCTTGTCGATCTTCTCGATGCGGCAGGGCAGCTTCCGGATCTGGATGTCGCCGGCGCGCCGCACCTCGCGCACCTCGACGGTCAGATCGGACAGCGGACGGGCGACGCAGAGCAGCGCGAAGCCTTGCGCCTTTTCGCTCTCGGTCAGCGTGCCCGGCTGATAACGGCCGTAGTCGACGACGCCTTCGTCCAGCCGGCTCTTGCAGGTGCCGCAGGCGCCGTTGCGGCAACCGTACGGAATCATCAGATCGGCGCGCATTGCGGCCGCGAGAACGGTCTCGTCGTCGTCGCAGGCGAAGGAATGATCGCTCGGTTTTATGGTAATCTGGTGCGGCATCGGTTGGCTTCGGCGCGCGGCGTGGAGACGACGGTGATCAGGGTGTTGTTCATTGGGTGCGGCGACATCGCGCTGCGCACCGCCGAGCTGCTTCACGGCAGGGCGCGGCTGTACGGCCTCACGCGCCGCAGCGACGAGATACCGAAACTGCGCAGCCGCGGCATCGTGCCGATCCTCGGCGACCTCGACCGCCATCGCAGCCTCGAGCGCCTGCGGATGGCGCCGTTCGCAGTGCTGCATTTCGCGCCGCCGCCTGCCGAGGGGCGCGACGATCCGCGCACGGCAAGGCTCGTCGCGGTCCTGACAAAAGCGCGAATTATACCGCAGCGCTTCGTCTATATCAGCACGACCGGCGTGTATGGCGATTGCGCCGGAGCGCGTGTCGGCGAGACGCGTCCGCGCAGACCTCAGACGCCGCGCGCGCACCGGCGCGTCGCGGCCGAAGACCGGCTGCGCAACTGGGCGCGCCGCTACGGCGTCAGGTTGTCGCTGCTCCGGGCGCCCGGCATCTATGCGGAATCCCGGCTGCCGCTCGATCGGCTCAAGGCGGCCACGCCGGTGCTGCGCCCCGAAGACGACGTGTATACCAACCACATCCACGCCGACGACTTGGCGCGCGCCGCGGTCGCCGCGGCTTTTCGCGGCAAGTCCAACCGTGCCTACAACGTCAGCGACGATGCCGAGCTCAAGCTCGGCGGGTGGCTCGACGCGGTCGCCGACGCCTTCGGCCTGCCGCGTCCGCCGCGGGTGTCGTGGGACGAGACGGAAGCGCGCATCGCGCCGATGCTGCTGTCGTTCATGACCGAATCGAGGCGCGTCGGCAACCTGCGCATGAAGCGCGAGCTGCGGATTCGTCTCGAGTATCCGACCCCGCACACGCTGCTCGCGCGCATCGCGCCGCGCGTGCTGCGCAAACAGCTCGCACTGCCGCTGGCGGCGGCATCGTGAGCGTCGGCGACCCGGGCTCGCGCGCAGCGCCGCCGACGCGGTGGCAGGCGATAGCCGCACGGCTCGACGCCTACGAGCGCCTGATAAGGCTCGACAAGCCGATCGGCACGCTGTTGCTGCTGTGGCCGACGCTCTCCGCGCTCTGGCTCGCCACCTTCGGCTCGCCGTCGTGGGTGGTCGTCGGGATCTTCGTCCTCGGCACGCTGCTGATGCGCTCGGCCGGGTGCGCGGTCAACGATTACGCGGACCTCGACTTCGACGCCCATGTGAAGCGCACCGCCGATCGCCCGCTGGCGCGCCGGGAGATCGCGCCGTGGGAAGCGCTCGCCGTCGCCGCCGCGCTCGCTTTCTGCGCCTTCCTGCTCGTCCTTCCGCTCAACCGGCAGACGATCCTCCTGTCGGTTCCCGCGCTGCTGATCGCGATCGCGTACCCGTACTGCAAGCGGTTTTTCGCGCTGCCGCAGGCGTTTCTCGGCATCGCATTCTCGTTCGGAATCCCGATGGCGTTCGCCTCGGTGTTTCGCGACGTGACGGCGCTGGGTTGGACGCTGTTCGCCATCAACCTGTTCTGGGTGATGGCCTACGACACCGAATACGCGATGGTCGATCGCGACGACGACGTGGAGCTCGGCCTCAAGACCTCGGCCATCCTCTTCGGCAGGTACGACGTCCTGGTGGTGATGCTCTGCTACGCCGTGTATCTCGGTGGGATGACCTGGATCGGCCGCGAGCGGCAGATGGGCCCGCTGTACTACTGCGGCGTGCTCGCGGCGTCGCTGCTGGCGCTGTGGCATTACCGGTTGATACGCGAGCGCGGGCGCGCCGGCTGCTTCCGCGCGTTTCTCGGCAATCACTGGATGGGACTGGCGGTATTCGCCGGCGTCGTTGGCGATTACGTCGTGCGGCTGCACCGCGCGCCGTGGTGGCCGCGGTGAGCGGCGGCCACCAGTCCGCACGGCTGCTGCGCGGGTTGCCGCCGGTGCTGGACGCCGCGACGCGGATTCTGATACTGGGCAGCTTCCCGGGCGCGGCCTCGCTCGCCGCGCGGCAGTACTATGCGCATCCGCGCAATCATTTCTGGCGGTTGCTCGGGTCCCTGCTCGACAAGCCGCTCGCCGAGCTGCCGTACCCGAGGCGCCTGGCCGCGCTGCGGCAGAATCGCATCGGCCTTTGGGATAGCATCGTGCGCTGCGCGCGCCCGGGCAGTGCCGACGCCGCGATCCGGCGCGCCGAGCTGGCCGAGATCGCACTGGCGCGGCGCCGTGCGCCGCACCTGCAACGGGTGTGCTTCAACGGACAGACTGCCGCGCGAGCCGCGCCGCTCTGGCGCGACGCCGGATACGCGACCTGCCTGCTCCCTTCGTCCAGCCCCGCTTATACGCTGCCCTGGGCCGACAAGCTCGTCGCATGGCGCGAGGCGTTCGGCTCGGGCGTCGCCGCGATCGAAGCCGCAGGCGCGCTGCCCGCGCGGGCCGAACGAGGGACGCGACCTTTGGGCGGCGCCGGTTATCCGCCGCGGCGTGCGCGGGCCAGCCGCGCCCGCGACGCGTAGGCGCCGAGCAGGGCGAGCGCGATCGCGAGCAGGGCAAGGCCCGTGCGATCGAGCGCCGGTATCGCGCCCAGAATCGGCGGCGAACGTGCCAGCCGGGAGATCGCACCCGTCGTGCAGTTGAAAGTGACCGTGCTGGTAAAGGTGACGGTACCGGTCAGGTTCGGGCCGGTGAACGTGGCGATGCTGATGGTGATCGGCGTGTTCGGAGCGAGGCCGCCGCCGAAGGCGAGAATATGGAACGTCGGATAGACGGCGTTGAACGCGCCCAGGTTGGCACCGGTGGTATCGGTGAACTGCTCGAGCAGGCTCGGATCGAGGGCGGGCGAGGAAACCCGGACGCGGGCGGACGTGAGCGCCGTGACGTTGATGAACGTGTTGATATCGAACGCCGCCCCGTTGCAGCGGCCCGCGATATTGGGTTGCTCGGACAGGATTTCGATCGACGGCACGACCTCGGCCTGGGCCGCCGGATGGGTCTCTACCCCCGCGCCGGCGGTGCCGGCGGCAGGCGTGACGATGCCGGCGTTTGCCGACGACAGGGCAAACGCTCCCAACACCGCCATAAGCGTCGTTATCGAAGTTCGCAAACGGAATTTCTCCTGCGCGACTAGAAGCGCCGCGCTAGCGCTTTTTGCCGCCGGTCATGGCCAGCATAGCCGCGTGGCTTCGCTCAGGTCCAGCGGCGGGGGGCGATAGTAACGCTATTCGAACACCGTGTGGCATCCGCGCGACGGTGACTGTCGCCGCATCCCGACACAATGGGCCGTTTACCCGTTTCAGGGGCCGAAAAATCGATCAGGTGACGCTTTTGGTGCGTCGGCGCGCGGCACGACGCCGGACATTGCCTGCCCTCGCCGGGGTGTTTGTTAAGATCGGACCGCGGTCCGCTCATGAAATACCACGATCTTCGCGACTTCCTCGCCCGCCTCGAAGACAGCGGCGAACTGAGGCGCGTGGCGGCGGAGGTCGATCCCCGCTTCGAGATGACCGAGATCTGCGATCGCGTGCTCAAGGCCGCGGGTCCGGCGCTGCTGTTCGAGACGCCGAAGGGGCACTCGATCCCGGTGCTGGGCAACCTGTTCGGCACGCCACGGCGCGTGGCCCTGGCGATGGGCGCCGATACGAGCGAGGATCCGGTTGCGGCGCTGCGCGAAGTCGGCCGGTTGCTCGCGTTTCTCAAGGAGCCCGAACCGCCGCAAAGCCTCAAGGAGGCATGGGAGCACGCGCGCCCGGTCTTGGCGCAGGTGATGCACATGGCGCCGAACCAGCGATCGTCGGCGCCGTGCCAGGAGATCGTGTGGGAAGGCGGTGACGTCGACTTGGCGCGCCTGCCGGTGCAGACCTGCTGGCCGGGCGACGTCGGACCGCTGATCACGTGGGGGCTCACGGTGACCCGTGGACCGCTGAAGCCCCGGCAGAACCTGGGCATCTACCGGCAGCAGGTGCTCTCGCACGACCGCGTGATCATGCGCTGGCTCAGCGTGCGGGGCGGCGCGCTCGATTTCCACGAACACGGGCAGAAGCATCCGGGGACGCCGTTTCCGATCGCCGTCGCGCTCGGCGCCGACCCGGCGACGATGCTCGCCGCGGTGACGCCGGTGCCGGATTCGCTTTCCGAATACCAGTTCGCCGGGTTGCTGCGCGGTGCCCGCACCGAGATCGTCAAGTGCATCAGCCACGACCTGCAGGTGCCGGCTTCGGCCGAAATCGTGCTCGAGGGCCATATCCGGCCGGATGCGGCCGACGCCAGCGGTTACGAAAGCGCGCGCGAAGGCCCGTTCGGCGATCACACCGGCTATTACAACGAGGTCGAGCGCTTCCCGGTGCTGACAATCGACCGCATCACCATGCGCCGCCAGCCGATCTACCACAGCACCTACACCGGCAAGCCGCCGGACGAGCCGGCGGTCCTCGGTGTGGCGTTGAACGAGGTCTTCGTCCCGCTGCTGCAGAAGCAGTTCCCCGAGATCATCGATTTCTACCTGCCACCGGAGGCCTGCTCGTACCGCATGGCGATCGTCAGCCTCCGCAAGCAGTATCCGGGGCACGCCAAGCGCGTGATGTTCGGCGTGTGGAGCTTTCTGCGGCAGTTCATGTACACCAAGTTCGTCGTCGTCACCGACGACGACATCGACATCCGGAACTGGAAGGAAGTCGTCTGGGCCATCGCGACGCGCGTCGATCCGGCGCGCGACACGCTGATCGTGGAGAACACGCCGATCGATTACCTGGACTTCGCCTCGCCCGTTGCCGGCCTCGGCGCCAAGA
>JBOIGD010000202.1:0-3345 GCA_050742615.1 Casimicrobiaceae bacterium
GTTCCGCGAGGTGAACTTCGCCGAGCAGGCGAGCGGACGCATCTACGTGCGTCTCGCCGGCGGCAAACCTGCCTGGGTCGATCGGCCGATGCTGACTCGGGCGATTGCGGACCCTGACACGCACACCGGGCTGCGCTCCGCCGCTCCCGCGATATTCGACGGCGCGCCGGCGCCCGATGGGCCGACCGATTTGCGCGAGCTGATCGGTGCTGCGCGCATCCACACGCTCGGCCGCTGGGGCGACGGCGACCTGAACTAGCGCCTTGTCGTAACGAAACGGGCGCGCGCCCGGCGCATTAGGCGCGCGCCCGTGCCGAGCCCAGGGCTCGGCCGAAAAGCTAGAACTTGTCGTTCAGGCCGACCGAAACGCCTTGCGGTGTTCCGCCGCGACTATGATTCAATGACTTTAGAAATCATAGGTCAGACCGACAGAGACGGCCTGGGCGGTGTTCCCAGAAAACGGGGGACCGCAATTCCCGCCGTCCTGGCATCCGCCGATGAACTTGTCGCCCACGTAATTTCTGGTGGGCAGGCCGTGGCCACCGGCACCGAGCGAAAAATGCGCCCAGTGCTCATTCACCAGTCGAGAAAAAGTCAGATAGGCCGTCGTTCGCCGGTCGCCGAAGCGGTGCTTGTAACCAAGCGAATACAGATTGGCCGAGTTGTTCGACGAGCCGGGCGTGGCCGCAATACCGTCCTTGTCCTGCACTCCCTGATCGGGCTGTCCCGGAGTCTTGCCAGCGTGCGCCCATCCGAAGTTCAAATCGTCTTCGGGAGTGAGCCCCTGAGTTACGGCTAACCACGTAGAGGTACGAGTGCGTTCGTCCAGGTCGGGAGTGATGGCGTCCCGCTTCAGCCTTTCGACGATGAAGTTGACGGTCGTCTTGGTCGGGAACGCGTATTGCACGCCCAGCTTGTACGCGCTTTCGTCCCGGATGCCGACGGTACCGGGAACGGTCTCGTCGCCCTGGCGATTGACGCTTCTGTGACGCTCGAAGCCGGCGATCGCATACAGCGGCCCGGATTGATAAATCAGCGTGGTGCTGTAGGCACCGTTGAACGAACCGTCCTCGCAAGAGAGGGGCTGGCCGTTGTTCCCGTTCAGGCCGGCGGTCGAATTGCCGCCCGCGCAATCGGGTTCGCCCTCCGCATACAGTCCGGTATCGGTGCTGCGGTTCTGGCCGGGCGAGACCAGGAGATTGAAGTTGAAGCCATTGATCTTCGGCGACTCGTACCAGATGGAGTGAGGCAGCCGCGAATCGAATTCGGCGCGGTTGTCGCCACCACTGTTGCCCATGATGGCGTTGTAGTCCCCCGGCGTGCTGGAAAAGGGATCCATGCGGCCGGTGGAGGTCTTATACGGGGTATCGGTCTTGCCGAGCTTGATCGCGCCATACGTTGCACTTTGAAGGCCGACAAAACTGTTACGCGATCCGAGGCTAAACTTTTGTGCCGTTCCGTCCGGTGCCTGGTCCGAGGCGCCGGGTGTCGCGGCATAAGCCACTTCCGTTTCGAACTGGAACACCGCCTTTAGATCTTTGCTGAGAGGACGTTGGCCGCGCACCCCGAAGTACGACAGGTTGCTGGAAATGTCGGGAACCCAACCGTTCTTGCCGGTGACCGGCTGGCCGTTGTTGATGAAGCCGCTCAGTCCACTGGTCTGGTCATCGAGAGAAACGTCGGCGTGACCGTAAAACTGGACCTCGCCTCCGCCGATCAGGAAGGTCAGATCGTTGCCGGGTTTCACGCGCACGAAGGCACCGCCGCCGGATTCTTTTGCTTCCTTCTTCTTCTCTTCCTGCATGTTGTAGAGCTGCGTCTTCACCTGGTCCAACTGCTTTTGCAGGAGCTGCATTTGCGCCTGAAGGTCGCTGACGACGTCCGCGTGCGCGGATCCTACGCCTGCAAGCGCCAGCGAACATGCGATAGCCAGAGCCTTTCTTGAATTCACGGTTCTCTCCTCCGAACGTTTGCGAGCACATGCGAGGGGCGTACGACACGCGGTCGTAACAGTGCGCGTCCGTAACTTTGCTGCTCCTCGGCCACATAATCACCGGCGCGAGCGAAAACACTGGCGCCAGGACCGGACTTTTTGACGAACGTCGCTTGACCTTGGAAAAATGATCGTACGCGCGCAAACTGTCGCGATACTGAACGTTTGCTGACGAAATGCTGACAGCGACGGTTCGCGGCGCTTCTTGGGTAAGATAGCTTCGTGCCGACGGCGCAATGCCCGGTAAAAGAACGATGCGCATACTTGTCGTCGAAGACGATCCGCTGCTCGCGGCCGGATTGACGCGGCTGCTCACCCGCGCCGGCCACGGCGTCGACCAGATGAAAAGCGGCGTCCTGGCCGACAGCGCGCTCCGCGCGACGCCGTACGAGCTCCTGGTGCTCGACATCGGGCTGCCCGACATCGACGGCTTCGAAGTCCTTCGCCGGCTGCGGCAGCGCCGTTCGCAGACCAACGTCCTCGTCCTGACGGCGCGCGACGCGGTCGAGGACCGGGTGCGAGGACTCGATCTCGGCGCCGACGATTACCTGACCAAACCCTTCTCGCTGACCGAATTCGAGGCGCGCGTGCGGGCCTTGCTGAGGCGGACGACGCTGCCTTCGGGTCCGGTCATCGTCGGCGGCCTGACGATCGACATGGAGGCCAAGCGCGTGACCGCCAATGGCGCGCCGATCGAGCTGACCGTGCGGGAATGGGCGCTGCTCGACCTGTTTCTGGCGCGCCCCGGACGCGTGCTCAGCAAGGACTACATCGCCCAGCAGCTGTTCAACTACGACGAGCACCTGTCGCTCAACACGATCGAGGTCTATGTTTCGCGTCTGCGCGCCAAGATCGAAACCGGCGGCGTGCGTATCCGAACGGTCCGCGGGTTCGGCTACCTGTGGGAGCCGCTGGATGGCTGACGCGCAATCGAACGGGCACAGCATCCAGCGCCGGCTGCTGCTGTTCCTGATCCCATCGCTTCTGTTGCTCGTGCTTTGCGCCGGCGTGCTGACCTACGGTGTCGCCCTGAGCGTCGCGACGTCCGCTTATGACCGCTCGCTGCTCGATCCTGCGCTCGACATGGCCGAGAACGTCCGGACAGGCGCCGACGGCCCGCACCTCGACATGCTGATGCAGGCGCAAGAAGCGCTGATGTACGATCACGTCGACTCGATGGTCTTTCAGATTCGCGCGGCCGACGGCCGTATCATCGCCGGCACCCCGGACCTGGCGGCTGCGCCGGGCCTGGGAGATGGGGAGCGCCGGTTCTACGATAGCGTCTATCGCAACGAACCGGTGCGCATCGCGGCGGTGCGCTCCGATTCCGGCTTCTACGTCCAGGTGGGTGA
>JBOIGD010000203.1:0-5490 GCA_050742615.1 Casimicrobiaceae bacterium
TGCTGCGTCTGGCCCATGCACCAGACCAGGGTCGACGGGCGGTTCTTGGCCATCATCTCCGCGACCTGGTACACCTGCGCCTCGGAGGCACCGCAGACCTCGGTGACCTTGTCCGGCGTCCACTTGGACATCACGTCTTCGCGGACCTTGTCCATGCCGTAGACGCGGTCGTGAAGGTACTGCTTGGCTTCCCAGCCGTTCTTGAAGATGTGATGCAGCACGCCGAACAGGAAGGCGATGTCGGTGCCGGAACGGATCCGCACGTACACGTCGGCCTTGGCCGCGGTGCGCGTGAAGCGCGGATCGACGACGATCAGCCGCGCGCCGGTTTCCTTGGCGTGCAACATGTGCAACATCGACACCTGGTGGGCCTCGGCGGCGTTGGAGCCGATGTAGAGCGCGCACTTGGTGTTCTGCATGTCGTTGTACGAATTGGTCATCGCGCCGTAGCCCCAGGTGTTCGCCACGCCGGAGACGGTCGTCGAGTGGCAGATGCGCGCCTGGTGGTCCATGTTGTTCGTGCCGAAGAACGACACGAACTTGCGCATCAGGTAGCTCTGCTCGTTGCTGTGCTTGGACGAGCCGACCCAGAACACCGCGTCGGGACCCGACTCCTTGCGGATCGCCAGCAGCCGGTCGCCCACCTCGTTGATCGCCTGGTCCCACGACAGCTTTTCCCACTTGCCGTTGACCAGCTTCATCGGCGACTTCAGCCGGTTCGAGTTCTCGTGCATTCCGTGCTCGCGGATCGAGGCGCCCTTGGCGCAGTGGGCGCCCAGATTCAGCGGCGAATCGAACACCGGCTCCTGCCGTGTCCAGACGCCGTTCTCGACGGTGGCGTCGATCGAGCAGCCAACCGAGCAGTGCGTGCACACGGTGCGCTTGACTTCGACTTTCTTCGCCGGGAAAGCACCCTGCGCCTCGGCCTTGCCGATTAGGTTGAAGGGAATCTGGCTGGCGAACGCTCCGGCCCCCGCGGCGAGGCCCGAACGCTTCAAAAACGCCCGCCTGTCCATCGTCGGGAGTCTGACTCCGGCGATGCGGCGGAAACGTGGACGAGCTGCGCTGGCGCCCTCGGAAGCACCGTCGTGTATTTTGGTCAGCAGCATGATCCGTCCTCCTCCTACTAGACCTTGGCCGTCCGGTAATAGCGCCGGACGTGTTCCGTCATCGCGTAGCCTTTGCCGTCGGCCGGCGTGGCCGCCGCGCTCTCGGCCTCGATCACCCCGGACGACATCGAGCGGGCCGCCGCGGCAGCCGCACCGACGCCGCCGACGCCGAGCGCCAGCAGAAAACCACGCCGTTTCACATCGGTACCGGGGGCAGGATCGGTCGCGGGCGCGGCCGGGTTGAGACGATCGCTGCGATGCGCTTTACGCATGTCTGCCTCCGCAAAAAAGACTCGTGACGTTAAGTCGGCGCGATGACTAGCCTATGGCGAAAGAGTCACGTTCGATCGCCATGAACGCCTTCGTGCATTGTGCAACCCGTTTGTAGTAGTTGGCAATAGCATTCGAGTTTATTGCATCGCAACATGATACGACCCAGGGCTCGATGTGCGCGGCGAAAAACTCGCCCTGCTGCTCGAGCGTGGCCGGCCCCGTCGCGCCGACGCCGATGATCAGCACGCGCATGGTCGCGAAGACCGCAGCCAGATGGTCTTCGTAGATCGTCTCGCCCGGTTGTCGCGCCAGGCCCAATCGCGCGAGCGCGGCGCGGATTTCGACCAGCGGCTGCCGGCCCGGGACCTTTTCGTACGCCGAAGCGTGCGGGCTCACTTCGCTCAGTCCCACGCCGACGAAAAGATCGACGTACTCCGTCGCCGCCGCGTCGGCGTCGATCACCGCGCTGGCGGCGATCAGCGCCTGCCACGCGTGCGCCAGCGCCTCGCCCTCGACATGGCCCTGGTCGACGTGCAGGGCGTCGGCGGCGGCGACTACCCTCAGCAGCGCGGCATCGGGCGCGGCGGCATACAGGCGCGCGAGCAGCGCGTAGAAGTCTGCGCGCGCCTGATCCTCGGGATCGAGGCCCGGCGTCAACAGTTGGGCGGCGGGTTCCATTCCAGGCATTTTAGCGTCGCGGCCGCTATGACTTCGTCATGGGGATCCCGCGCCCGGCGTCGCGGAGCCCGCCGCGGTCGGGTTGAGCTCCTTTTGCATCATGTCGATGACGCGGCAGTCGGCGCACATCTTCAGCCGGTCGAGCGCGCCGGGCGCGGCGAACATCGAGTGCCCGGCGAGCTTCCCCAGCATGTTGCCGATCATCTTGTCGGTGCCCAGCGCCTTGCCGCAGCGTATGCAGTTGAACAGCGTCGCCTCGTTCAGCACGCGCGGCTCTTTCGCCTCGGCCGCGAGCGACAGGCGCGGCGCGAGGGTGATCGCGTCCTCGGGGCAGGTGGCCTCGCACAGTCCGCACTGCACGCATTTGGATTCGATAAAGCGAAGCTGCGGGACTGCCGACTGCGGGTGGTCGAGGATCGCGCCCTCCGGGCAGGCGCCGACGCAGGCGAGGCACAGCGTGCAGGTGTCGCGGTCGACGGCGATGGTTCCGAACGGCGCGCCGGCGGACAGCGCGATCACCGACTGCGGCGTCGGCGCGTGCGTCTGCAGGTGCTCGATTGCCAGCGCGGCCGTCGTCCGCTTGTCCGCCGACCAGTGGAACACGGCCGGCGCGCGGACTGCGAGCGCCGGCTGCAGCGCCCAGACGGCCGTCTCGAGCGCGGCCGCATCGCCGGCGCGCAGCAGATGCAAATGGCGGCCCTGGTAGCCGAGCGCCTGCGCGATCGTGTCGGCATAGCCCATCTCGCGCTCGATCGCCCGCGGATACTGCGGTGCCTCGGCGCCGGTGGCGAGCACCGCGACCTCGCTCGCGCCGTAGGCGAGCGCGCCCAGCCAGACGTCGAGGCCGGCCGCCGCCATGTGGTGGAGCTCGACCGGGATCACGCGCGCCGGCAGTCCCCTGCCCGTGCGTCCCAGGCGGTTGATCACGTCACCGCCGGCCGCATCGTGGAACAGCAGGCAGGCATCGCGCCCGCCGGCGGCGGCGTAGGTCGCGAGCGCCGTCCGCACGCGCGTCCCCAGGTCCGGCACGCCCGGATAGGCGAAGGAAAGCGCGCCCGACGGACAGACCGTCGTGCAGGCGCCGCAGCCCATGCACAGGTGCGGCTCGACCGCGATATGGTCGCCGTCGGCGCGGATCGCCGCCGTCGAGCAGACGTCGATGCACTGGTTGCAGCCCGGCTGCCGCGACCGGCTGTGCGCGCAGATCGACGCCTTGTAGTGGAAATACTTCGGCTTCTCGAACGCGCCGACAGCGCCGAGGACATCGACCACCGCCTGAGCCTGCCGCACCGCATCCGGCCCCGGATGCCAGTATCCCTGCGGCGGCTGGTGCATTGCGAACGCCGGCTCCACATTCAGGTCGAGGACCAGATCGAACGACTCGCTGCGGGCCCGATCCTCGCGCTCGAAATCGATCGCGCCGATCGCCGCGCAGGCGATCACGCACTGGCGATGGTCGCGGCAGCGGTCGAGATCGATCTGGTAGCTCCAGTCGATCGCCTTCTCCGGACAGACCTCGATGCAGGCGTTGCAGCGCGTGCACGTTTCGAGGTCGATTGGGTTGTCCTGCGTCCAGTTCGCCTCGAAAGCGCCGAGCCAGCCCGACAGGCGCTCGAGCTTGCCCGAAAAGACCGGGTAGTCGCGCTGCAGCGGGAGCTCGGTTCCCGTCGCGGCGCCGGTGATCAGCACGCTGACGTCGAGCGGGCCGTGCAGGCGGGCCGCCCAGGGCAGCGCGGTCGCGGCCGGGCCGACGATCAGAATCCGTCCCTCCGATTTGAACGCCACGCGCGGCACCGGCTGCGGCTCGGGCAGCGCCGCCATCGCCAGCAGCGCGGCAATCTTGGGCGTGGCGGCGCGCGACTCGGCCGACCAGCCCGCCGTTTCGCGGATGTTGACGAAGCGGATGGTCTGCGCCTTGGCCGAATCCTCGGCGACGTCGCCGAACAGCCGCGCTTCCTGCGTGCAGGCGACCAGCACGTCGTCGCCGGCATGGTTGGCGAAGCGCGCCAGCTCCTTCTGGCACAGCTCGGTGTGCGGCGGCAGGGGACCGGCGAGATCGAGCGCGCGCGCCAGCGCCGCGCCGTCCAGCGGCATCGTGCCGTTGCAGGTGCACAGGTGAATGGTCTTGTCGCGGGCGCTCATGAATCGGCCGCGCCAGGGTTCTTGTCGGCGCTGCCGCCGGCCGCGGCCGCCTCGGCTTCGCCCGGCGCGCGCCCCTGCAAGGCGGCGGATGCGACGGCGACGGTCCGCGCGGTCGCCGCGACGGCATCGGCCGGGCCGGCCACTGTCGCGGGCACCACCTCGTCGACGACATCGACCACGTAACCTTCGGCGTTCACTTCGGTCCTGGGCGGGTCGAAGATGTGCCGTACGTGCGCGAGCTGCTTCATCATCTCGGGCGGGATCGGATCGGGCTGCGTGTAGTCGCCGATGTAGACGTCCAGGCCGTCCATGATGTTGAACCGCGGATCGCGGAAGAGCTGCTTCAGCGCGGCGCGCCGGGTCGCCTCGGCGACATGCGGCTTGAAAAACGGCGCGTACTCGGAATCGATGGTCAGCGATTCGATCGGCGGCAGCGCGGCCGTGGCCGGCGGCGTCGCGGGACCGGCCGCCTGCGTCGCCGACGCGGCCCCGTCCGGCGCCGTCCCCTCGGTTCCCGGCGCGGTTTGCGCCGGCGGCGCCGGTGCGCGCGCGGTCTCCAGCTTGCGCTGCGACCACCGCCTGAGCGACAGCCGTTCCGGACCTCGCTCGTCGTCCGCGGGTTTGTCGCTCATCGCATCGCCTTCTCGGACGCGACGGAGTCCTTGCCCTCGGCGCCTTCGCGCAGCTTGGCGTCCCGCTCGTAGAGCTCGTTGCGGCGATTCTTCCGCTTGGGCTCCGGCTTGTAGTTCGCCTCGACGAATGGCTGCATCCAGGCGAGCACTTCGGGCAACAGCGGCAGCGCATCGACCGTCTCGCCGCCGTCCATCAGCCGCGCCGCCTCGTTGTAGCTGACCGTCGCCAGCTCCGGCTGCGCGCGCAGCCCGTCGGCGCCGACGCGCTCCGGTTCGAGCATGCGCCACATGACGAAGATTTTCGGTTCCGACGCCGTGATGTTCAGAAAATAGCCTTCGCTCTCGGACGGATGCAGCTCGAGGCCGAGCCCGGTGAAGCGCCAGCGCGTGCCGGTCGCATCGTCGGAAAGCTTGACGACGGCAACCAGCGGACTGTCGTCGCGCTCCACCGCGCCGACGCGCCATTGCTCGCTCGCCCAGCGGTTGGCCAGTGGGACTCTTTCGATGACGACGGCGACGGGAAACCGTAACGCTGGCATGGCCTTTTTCCGGATCACGGCACTATGGTGAGAAGTGGCCATCATACTATAGCGGTGCGACGCGGCGCGGCGTCTGCTACCATCATCGATCGAGCTGGCGAAACGCACGTTTTCATG
>JBOIGD010000204.1:0-4875 GCA_050742615.1 Casimicrobiaceae bacterium
CCGGCAACGCCGACGTCGAGTACGCGCAGCCCGAGCGTCGGATGAAAGCGCAATTCGTGCCCAACGACGAATTCATCAATGCGCAGACCTACCTGCGCGACGATCCGGCCGGCATCGGCGCTTTTTCCGCCTGGGACCTGACCCGCGGCAGCGACTACACGGTGGTCGCCGTGGTCGACACCGGCTACCGCCCACACGCCGCGATGGCCGGACGCATTCTTCCCGGCTACGATTTCGTGTCCGATCCGCTCGTCGCCGACGACGGTGGCGGGCGCGACGCGGATGCATCCGACCCCGGCGACTGGATCTCGGAGTCGGATCTCAAGACCTCGCACGTGTTCGACGGCTGCGACGTCGCGGCGAGCTCCTGGCACGGCACCGAGACCGCGGGAATCATCGCCGCCAATACCAACGACCGTGCATGGACCGCCGGGCTCGACTGGGCGGCCCGTATGCTGCCGGTGCGGGTACTCGGCAAATGCTTCGGCACCGATTCGGACATCATCGATGGCATCGCCTGGGCCGCGGGCTTGAGCGTGCCCGGCGTTCCCGACAACCCGACGCCGGCGCAAGTCATCAATCTGAGCCTGGGGGAGCCGGGCGAGTGCGCGCCCGCCTATGCCGCAGCGATAGCGGCCGCGCTGACCCACGGCATCACGCGCGCGATCGTGGCCTCCGCCGGCAACGAGGCCTCCGACGCCGCCAACAACACCCCGTCCGATTGTCCGGGCGTCATCGCCGTCGGCGCGACCAATTCCGCCGGAGGCCGAGCGTCCTACAGCAACTTCGGCGCGGCGGTGTCGATCAGCGCGCCGGGCGGCGAGACGTCCGGCCCGTTCGCGGCCATCTACCTTCTGGACAACCTCGGTACGATGGGTCCGACTGCCGATAGCGTCACCGTCGGCCAGGGCACCAGTTTCGCAGCGCCAATGGTGTCGGGCGTGGTTGCGCTGATGCTCGCCCTCGCTCCGACCTTGAGCCCGGACCAGGTGCGGACGCTGCTGACCGCGACCGCCAAACCGTTTCCGGCGGGGTCGGATTGCACGCCGGCGATTTGCGGCGCAGGCATCGTCGACGCCCATGCCGCCGTCGCGGCGGCGAAGGCCGCGGCGCCACCCAACTATGAGGGGCTGTGGTGGAATGCGCCCGGCGGGTCGGAGGCCGGCTGGGGAATCAATCTGGCGCACCAGGGCGACACGATCTTCGCGTCGTGGTTCACCTACGACCTGGCCGGCAAAGCCTGGTGGCTGGTGATGAGTGCGGTGCGGACCGCGCCGGGCATTTACGGCGGCGCGCTGTTCCAGGGTACGGGACCGCCGTTCGACGCCGTGCCGTTTCCGCCGCTCGGGACCCCGGGCGGCGCGGTGGGCTCGACGGTGGGTTCGGCAACGCTGGCCTTCGGCGACGCCGACGACGCGACGTTCACCTACACCGTCAACGGCATCACGCAGACCAAGCAGATCACGCGCGAAACCTTCGGACCGCTGCCGGTCTGCACGTTCGGGGCGCAGGCGAGCCTGGGAGAGACGAGCAACTACCAGGACCTGTGGTGGGCTGCGCCGGCGGGCTCCGAGGCCGGTTGGGGCATCAACCTGACGCACGAAGGCGATACGATCTTCGCGACGTGGTACACCTACGACCACGATCGCAGCCCGATGTGGCTGGTCGCGACGGCCGGCAGGACCGGAGCGGCGTCGTACGCCGGGGATCTGATCCGGCTGAGCGCGGGCCCGCCGTTCAACGCGGTGCCGTTTCCGCCGCTGGGCAGCCCGGGCGGCGCGACTGGAAGCGTCGTCGGTAACGCGGCATTCAGCTTCGCCGACGGCAACAGCGGCAGCTTCACCTACACCGTCAACGGCCAGACGCAGACCAAGAACATCACGCGCGAGGTATTCAACGCGCCGGGCACCGTCTGCCATTGAAGCCACGCCCGCGCTGGCGTCGCCACGCTGCCGGGTGCGGCAGCGTCAATCGCGAAGCATCGGCGCCTTGGTCGCGAACTGCTCGTCCTGCGGCAGGGCCGGGATCGTGCCGTGCTCGGCGGCATGCCGAATCACGCGCGCCATCAGCGCGAGGCCCATCGGCGCAAGCGCGCGCTCCCACAGCTCTCGCGCCGTCTCGCCCTTTTTCACGAAGCACCAGTCCTGGGCGGCGATCGCGCCCTCGTCCATGCGGTCGGCAAGATGGTAGATCGTGCCGCCTGCGATCGGATCGCCTTCACGTATCGTCCACTCGACCGCGGCGATGCCGCGATGCCGCGGCAGCAGCGACGGGTGGAATCCTATGCCGCCCAGCCGCGATCGCGCGAGCGCCTCGTTGCTGACTCGCGCATGGCTGTGCGCGGCGACGATCAGGTCGGTTCCTTCGGCGATCGCGTCTGCGGGAACGAGCTTCGGATCGTCGAGCAGGCGGACCTCGCGTCCCGCTGCGGCGGCAGCCTGCGCCAGCCGATCGTCGGCCGCGGGGACGAGCACGCGCGCGATGTCGGCGCCCTCCTCGAGCAGGCGGGCGAGCGCAGCCGCGCCGAAATAGCGCGAGCCGACCAGCGTGATGCGCAGCGTCGACACTAGACCGCCCGCTTGCGGGTCGCGGTCCGCGGCGGGATCTTGGCTGCGCGCGGCGCCTTCACTGCGGTCTTGCCGCGGCTGGTTCTCGCGCGCGCCGTCTTCGCCGGTTTGGCGTTTCGCGCGCCGGTCCCCTTGCCGGCCTTTGCCGCCAGCAGCCCGACCGCCTCGTCCAGCGTAATCGCGTCAAGGCGCTCGCGATCTGGCAGCGTGGCATTGACCGCCCCGTGCTTGACGTAAGGCCCGTAACGGCCCGCGTGCAGCTCGACCGGTTGCTTGTCCTTCGGGTGCGCGCCCAGCACGCGCAGTGCGCCGGCGCCGCGCCCGCCGCGCAGCGGTTTGCCGGCCTTGTCTTTCCGGGCCTCGAATTCGAAGCCGATCTTTCCGTCCGGCTGGCGCACCAGATAGGCCGCAAAAGGCCGCCGCGTGCGCGACGACACGAACTGCAGCAGCTGGGTCTTGCCGGTCGCAAGGAGCTTCTGCATCTGCTCGCGCTCGATCGGTCGCTGCAGGATCACGCGCCCGGAGCGGAAATCGCAGGTCTTGCCCGGCCCCACCGCCTTTTCGCAGACGTAGGCGGCGGGGAGCGCGAACACCCGCGACCCGCACTTCGGGCAGGGACCCAGCGATTCCTGGTCGCTGAAATCCGGCGCCTCGCCGTCGGCGCCTTCACCCGCGCCGTCGCCGAAATCGAACTGAACTTCGTTGGCTTCGGTGAGCCGCAGCGTGGCCGAGAACGGCCGCCCGAGCTTGCTGCGGAAGCCGTCGAGCGGCCCGACCTGGCGAGCGCTCAGCAATGCCTCGGCCTCGGGGATCTCCAGCTGTCTGCCGGCGACGATCTTCCACATGCCGAATTCGCACGACTGGCACTGGAACTTCTTGTATTTCTCGTGCACTTCGCCGCCGCACTTCGGGCAGCGCACCGCAAGGGTCGCAAAATCGCCCGGGATGGTGTCGCTCTCGAAATTCTTCGCCTGCACGACGATGTGCTTCGTCATCTTGACGATCTCGCGCATGAATTGCTCACGCCTGAGCTTGCCGTGTTCCATCTGCGCCAGCTTGAATTCCCACTCCGCGGTCAATTCGGGCGAAAAGAGTTCCGGCACGCCCAGTCCGTGCAGCAAGGTCATCAACGAAAACGCCTTCGCCGTCGGCTGCAGCTCGCGGCCCTCGCGCAGCACGTATTTCTCCTGGATCAGGCCTTCGATGATCTGCGCGCGGGTCGCCGGCGTACCCAGGCCCTTTTCGCGCATCGCCTCGCGCAGCTCGTCGTCCTCGATCAGCTTGCCGGCCCCCTCCATCGCGGAGAGCAGCGTCGCTTCGGAAAAACGCGCCGGAGGCCGCGTCTGGCTGGCGACGACCTTGATCTCCCGGGTGGCGACCTTCTCGTCCTGGCGGACCGGCGTGAGCATCGGGTCGTCCGCCGATTGCGCTTCCTTCCCGTACACGGCGAGCCAGCCCGGCGAGACCAGCACCTTGCCCTCGGTTTTGAATGGCTCGCCTGCGACGCGCGTGATCCGCGTCGTCAGCGAGTATTCGGCGGCCGGATAGAACACGGAGAGGAAGCGCTTGACCACCAGGTCATAGAGCTTGGCTTCGAGCTCGGACAGGCTTTTCGGACGCTGCAGCGTCGGGATGATCGCGAAGTGGTCGGAGATCTTGCTGTCGTCGAAAATCCGCTTGTTGGCCTTCACCCATTTCGACTTGAGGATCTGCCCGGCGAAGACCGCGTAGGCGTTGCTTTCACGCAGCGCTTCCATCGTCGCCTTGACCGTCGCCAGGTAGTCCTCCGGCAGCGCGCGCGAATCGGTCCGCGGATAAGTCAGCGCCTTGTGCTTTTCGTAGAGCGCCTGCGCGAGCGACAGCGTCGTACGCGCGGACAAGCCGAAGCGCCCATTAGCTTCGCGCTGCAGGCTGGTCAGATCGTACAGCAGCGGCGCGGCCTGCGTCGACGGCTTGGTCTCCTCGCTGACCGTGCCGGGCTTGCCCCCGCAGCGGGCGGCAATGGCGCGCGCCCTGGGCTCCTCCCAGAGGCGCTCGGCGCGCTGCTCGGGGTCGCCGTCGGACTTCCTGAATTTGTCGTCGAACCAGCGGCCGTCGTACGCACCGGCAGCAGCGCCGAAGGTCGCCATGACCTCCCAGTAACCGCGCGGCACGAACCCGCGGATCTTTTCCTCGCGCTCGACCAGGATCGCCAAGGTCGGCGTCTGCACCCTGCCGACAGTCGTCAGCTGAAAGCCGCCGGACTTCGAGTTGAACGCGGTCATCGCCCGCGTGCCGTTGATGCCGACCAGCCAGTCGGACTCGGAGC
>JBOIGD010000205.1:0-15019 GCA_050742615.1 Casimicrobiaceae bacterium
GCACGATCGTCAATCTGCGGGCGATCGCCCGCGTCGAGCGAGACCATCGCGACCAGCCGCTGATCGTGCTCAAGAACCGCAAGGAACCCTTGACCGTCAGCCGCACCTTCGCCCACCTGTTCAAGGCGATGTAGCGCTGATAGCCCGCGAGGGCCGCTGCGCGCCGTTGCGCGGGATCGCGCGAGGCGAATTGGCGCTGCGGCCGACAGTCTCGCTGGCCCGCGTGCGGCCGCAGCGGGTAAAATGCTCGTTTTGCCCGCGCCCCCTGGGCGCCCCACGCCCGGCGATGGACACCCTGCAGCAAACGATCGAATCCGCGTGGGAGCGGCGAGCCGAGCTCGCGCCGCTGACGGCGCCTCGCGCGATCTGCGACGCGGTTGCCGCGGTCATCGCCGACCTGGACGCCGGGCGGCTGCGCGTCGCCGAAAAGCGCGACGGCACCTGGTTCACGCACCAATGGCTGAAAAAAGCGGTGCTGCTCTCGTTCCGGCTGGCCGAGAACGCCCCGATCGGCCTGGCCGCTGCCGACGCGCCGTTCCGCTTCTACGACAAGGTGCCGACCAAGTTTGCCCGGTTTGACGACCAGGCCTTTGCCGAGGCAGGCGTGCGCGTAGTGCCGCCGGCCGTTGCGCGCCGCGGCGCGTACATCGCGCCGAACGTGGTGCTGATGCCGAGCTACGTCAACATCGGCGCCTACGTCGACAGCGGAACCATGGTCGATACCTGGGCGACGGTCGGATCGTGCGCGCAGATCGGGCGCAACGTGCATCTCTCGGGAGGGGTCGGCATCGGCGGGGTCTTGGAACCTCTGCAGGCCAACCCCACCATCATCGAAGACAACTGCTTCATCGGAGCGCGCTCCGAAGTGGTCGAAGGCGTCATCGTCGAGGAGAACGCAGTGCTGGGCATGGGGGTATTCATCGGACAGAGTACCAAGATCTACGACCGGGCGACCGGCACGGTCAGCTACGGCCGCGTCCCGGCGGGGGCGGTCGTCGTCGCCGGCACGCTCCCCTCGTCCGAAGGCCATTGCAGCCTCTATTGCGCGGTGATCGTCAAGCAGGTCGACGTGCGGACGCGGGCGAAGACCAGCATCAACGAGCTGCTCCGCGCATGAGCCACGTCCTTTCCCCCCTATGCCGCCGCGCGCCGCAAGCCCTGCCGCGAAACCGATGATGTCCGTTTCGATCAAGACCGCCGAAGAAATCGACAAGATGCGCGTTGCCGGAAAGCTCGCGTCGGAGCTGCTCGACTTTCTCACCCCGCACGTGCGCGTCGGGGTCACGACCGGAGAGCTCGACCGCATTGCGCACGACTACCAGGTCGACGTCCAGCACGTGGTGCCGGCGACGCTGAATTACGCGCCGCCCGGGCACCGGCCGTATCCGGCGTCGATCTGCACGTCGGTCAATCACGTCGTGTGCCACGGCATCCCTGGTGACAAGGTGCTCAAGGCCGGCGACATCGTCAATATCGACGTCACGGTGATCAAGGACGGCTTCCACGGCGACACCAGCCGCATGTTCTACGTCGGCACGCCGCCGATCCAGGCCAAGCGGCTGTGCGAAATCACCTACGAGGCCATGTGGCGGGGGATCCGCGAGGTCCGGGCGGGCGCGAGCCTCGGCGACATCGGTGCAACCATCCAGCGCCATGCCGAAGGCCACGGCTTTTCCGTGGTGCGCGAATTCTGCGGCCATGGCATCGGGCGCCAGTTCCACGAAGAGCCGCAGGTCCTGCACTACGGGCGCGCCGGCACCGGGCTCAAGCTCCAGCCGGGGATGATCTTCACCATCGAGCCGATGATCAATGCCGGACGTGCCGGCATTCGCGGCCTGGCCGACGGCTGGACGATCGTGACCGCCGACCACAGCCTGTCGGCGCAATGGGAGCATACGGTGCTGGTGACCGGCGAGGGTTACGAGGTGTTGACGCTTTCCGCAGGCACCCCGCCTCCGCCGCCCGCCGCGGCGGCGTAGCGCCGGGACCGTGGCTGCACCGCTTGCCAGCGCGCCCGAGCGCGCCGCCCCGACCGCGACGCGACGGAAGCGCGATCTGGCGGAGGGACGCCGTGCCCTTGCCGCGGCGTTCGCCGCCGATCGCGGCCCGAAGCGCCTGCTGCGCGCGCAATCACGCCTGGTCGACCGTGTGCTCCGCGGCCTGTGGGCGGATATCGGCGCTCCCGCCGGCTGTGCGCTGGCCGCCGTCGGCGGCTACGGGCGCGGCGAATTGTTCCCGCATTCGGATGTCGACGTGCTGATCCTGTTGCCACGTCCGCTGGACGGTCCGGCGGCAGCGCGCGCGATCGAGCGCTTCATCGGACTGCTCTGGGACACCGGGCTGGAAATCGCCCATGCGGTGCGCACGATAGCCGAATGCGAGAGCGAGATGGCGCACGACATCACCATCCGTACCAGCCTGCTCGAGCACCGGCATGTCGCCGGGTCGCGTGCGCTGTATCGGCGCTTCGCCCGCGACGTCGCCGCGGCGATCGAGGTTCGCGCCTTCTACGAGGCCAAGGCGCTGGAACAGCAGCAGCGCCATCTGCGCTACCAGGACACGGCGTACAACCTCGAGCCCAACGTCAAGGAGAGCCCGGGCGGCCTGCGCGATCTGCAAACGATCGTGTGGATTGCCCGCGCCGCGGGACTCGGGCGGTCCTGGCGCGATTTCGCGGCCCGCGGACTGATGACCGAGCTCGAGGCGCGCGAAGTGGCCCGGCAGGAGCGCTTGCTGTGCGATCTGCGCATCCGGCTGCACTATCTTGCCGGCCGGCGCGAGGACCGGCTGGTCTTCGACGTCCAGACCGCGCTCGCCCGCGAGTACGGCCTCGCCGATACGCCGCACCGTCGCGCCTCCGAGCTCCTGATGCAGCGGTACTACCGCGCGGCCAAGTCGATCCGCCAGATCGGCATCGTGCTGCTGCAGAACCTGCATGCCCGGCTTTTTCCGGCCGAGTTGAGCGCGCGTCCGATCGACGCCGATTTCCAGATCGTCGACGAGTTGCTGGACATCGTCGACGAGTCATTGTTCGCCCGCCGCCCGGCCGCGATCTTCGCGAGCTTCCTGACATTGCAGCGGCACCCCGAGCTCAAGGGCATGTCGGCGCGAACGCTGCGCGCCCTTTGGCGAAACCGCCATCGCGTCGATGCCGCGTTTCGCCGCGATCCGGTCAACCGCGAGAGCTTCATGGCGATCCTCCGGCAGCCTCGCGGCGTCACGCACGAGCTGCGTCGGATGAACCAATACGGCATCCTCGGGCGCTACCTGCCTGTATTCGGCCGCATCGTCGGCCAGATGCAGCACGACCTGTTCCACGTCTACACCGTCGACGAGCACATCCTGATGGTGATCCGGAACCTCCGGCGCTTCACCGAACCGCAGCACGCGCACGAATACCCGCTGTGCTCGCGGCTGATCGCCGACTTCGCCCGGCCGGAACTGCTCTACGTTGCCGGCCTGTTCCACGACATCGCCAAAGGGCGCGGCGGCGATCATTCGACGCTGGGCAGCGCGGATGCGCGGCGGTTCTGCCGCGCGCACCGGCTGTCGCGCGAAGACGGCGACCTTGTGGCGTGGCTGGTCGAGCAGCACCTGATGATGTCGGCGACCGCGCAAAAACAGGACATCACCGACCCGGCGGTCGTGGCCGCGTTCGCCGCCAGGGTCGCCACCAGCCGGCGCCTGGCTGCGCTGTACCTGCTGACGGTGGCCGACATTCGCGGCACCAGCCCGCGCGTCTGGAATGCCTGGAAAGCGAAGCTCCTGGAAGACCTCTACAGCGCCGCCGGTGCGCGCCTCGACGGCGCCGCCGAGGCACGACCGCCGGACAGCCTCGAGACGAGGCGCGCCGAGGCGGTACGGCAGCTCCGCCTGTACGCGGTTCCCGAAGGCGCGGAAGCGAAGCTGTGGCAACGTTTGGACAGCGTCTACTTCCAGCGGCACAGCGCCGACGACATCGCGTGGCACGCCCGTCAGCTGTACTTCCGCGTCGACCGGGGCGATGCGGTGGTCAAGGCGCGGCTGGCGCGCGATGGCGCCGGGCTGCAGCTGATGGTCTATCTGCCGGACCAGAAGGCGCTCTTCGCGCGCATCTGCGGCTTTCTCGGCCGCGCGCATCTGTCGATTCTCGAGGCGAAGATCCATACGACCCGGCACGGTTACGCGCTCGACACCTTCGTCGTCCACGATCCGGCGAATCCCAATGCCGGCTACCGCGAAGCGATCAGCTACATCGAGTTCGAGCTGCAGCGCGCGCTGACCGAGCGGCCGCCGCTCGAGCTTCCCGCCGAGGGCCGCCTCAGCCGCCACCTGAGGCATTTCCCGCTCTCGCCCGAAGTCAGTATCTTTCCCGACGACAAGGGCACGCACTTCATTCTCGAGATCGTCGCCGGCGACCGGCCCGGGCTGCTGGCGCGCATCGCCTATACGCTGGCGACCGCCAACGTCAACGTTGCCAGCGCCAAGATCAATACGCTGGGCGAGCGGGCCGAGGATGTCTTCCTGCTCGACGGCGCGCGGCTGCACGACGATTCGGCGCGGCTGCGGCTCGAGACGGCGCTGTACGAGGAGCTTCGCGTCTAGACGCGCCCGGCGCCGTCAGTCGTCAGGGACCTCGACCTCGGGAAACAGGATGTCGGTGAATCCGAACATCCGCATGTCGTCCATTCGCATCGGGTAGAGGATGCCGTCCAGATGGTCGCACTCGTGCTGCACGACGCGCGCGTGGAACCCCGATGCCTCGCGTTCGATCGGCCGTCCCTGCGGATCGAAGCCCGCGTAGCGCAAACGCGTGAAGCGCCGCACGCGGCCGCGCAGTCCGGGCACCGACAGGCAGCCCTCCCATCCGGTCTCGGTCTCGTCGGTCAGGGGCGTCAGCACCGGGTTGACCAGCTCGGTGTAGGGCACCGGCTCGGCATCCGGATAGCGCTCGCTGTGCTCGAAGCCGAAGATGACCACGCGCAGGCCGACACCGATCTGCGGCGCCGCCAGTCCGGCGCCGGCGGCGGCGACCATCGTCTCCCGCATGTCGGCAACCAGGGCGTCGAGCTCGGGCGTGCCGAGGCGCTCGACTTCGTTCGAGCGCTGCAACAGGCGCGGATCGCCCATGCGCAGGATGTCCCGGATCACGCGACGCGCTCCACGGCGCGGTCGATCAGTGACCTGACTTTGTCCATCGCGGTCTCCAGGACCTCGGCGATTCGGGCCATCGACACCGCGTGCGCACTGTCCCCGCGGCCGGCGGCCTGGTTGACGACGACGGCAATGGCCGCGTAGTCGATCCCGAGCTCGCGTGCCAGCGCGGCTTCCGGCATGCCGGTCATCCCGACCACCGTGGCCCCGTCGCGGGCCAGGCGGTCGATCTCGGCGGCAGTCTCCAGGCGCGGTCCCGACACCGCCGCATAGACGCCACCGTCTTGCAGCGCGATCGCCGCGGCAGCGGCGGCGGCAAGGCAATGCGCCCGCAGCGCCTGCGCGTAGGGCTCGGTGAAGTCGACGTGGATCACCATCCGGTCACTGCCGTCGAAGAACGTGTTTTCGCGTCCGCTGGTGTAGTCGATCAGCTGATGCGGCAGCACCAGGTCGCCCGGCCGGGAGGTCGGCGCGATCCCGCCGACCGACGCGACGGCCAGGATCGCCGTCACGCCGCGCTCCTTCAGCGCCCAGAGATTGGCGCGGTAGTTGACGCGATGCGGTGGAATCGTGTGCCCATGGCCGTGCCGCGCCAGGAAGACGACGCTGCGGCCCGCGATCTGGCCGAACAGCAGCGCCGACGACGGTTCGCCGTAGGGCGTGCGAACGACCTCGCGGTGGGCGACGGCGAGGGTGGACAGGCGGGTAAGCCCGCTGCCACCGATGATGGCGAGCATGGATTGGCGGTCGAAAAGCGGCCGGCGCCTCCCGCCTCGATCGAGCGCTCGGCAGGGGCGTGCCAGTTGTTACTTTGCTCGACCTTGGTTATTCTTGTCAATTAATGACATTGTCAAGATTTGTCGTCGACAGGTAAAGCACGCTTCTGGTCACCCTTCGCTGACACCGGGACCGAACCATGTACCTCGACCGATTGTTCAAGCTGATGGCGGAGAAACAGGCCTCCGACCTGTTCATCTCGTGCGGCGCGCCGATAAACATCAAGATCAACGGCGTCGTCTCGGCCATCTCGACCCAGCCGATGGACGTCGAGACAGTGCGCCGCATCGCCTACGAGCTGATGTCGAAGGAGCAGGCGCGCGAGTTCGAGAACGAGCTGGAGATGAATCTCTCGTACCTCGATCGCGCCGTCGGCAACTTCCGGATCAACATCTTCCGCCAGCGCGGAACCATCTCGATGGTCATCCGCTACGTGCGCAGCCGCGTGCCGCCGTTCGAGCAGCTCAAGCTGCCGTCGGTGCTGCTCAATCTGGTGATGGAGAAGCGCGGTCTCGTGCTGATCGCAGGAGCCACGGGCTCCGGCAAGTCGACCACCCTGGCGGCGATGATCGACTACCGCAACAGCAATCGGTCGGGTCACATACTCACGCTCGAGGACCCGATCGAGTACCTGTTCGAGCACAAGCAATCGATCGTCAACCAGCGCGAGATCGGCATCGACACGCAGGGCTACCATCGGGCGCTGCCGAACGCGCTGCGCGAAGCGCCGGACCTGATCATGATCGGCGAGGTGCGCGACCGCGAGACGATGCAGCACGCTCTGCTGCATACGCTGACCGGCCACCTTTGCCTGTCGACGCTGCACGCCAACAACAGCTATCACGCGCTGTCGCGGATCATCAACATGTTCCCCTACGACGCCCGCTCGGGCCTGCTGTCCGACCTCTCGATCGGCCTGCGCGCGATCATTTCGCAGCGACTGGTCCGCAACAAGGAGGGTGAGCAGCAGCCGGCCGTCGAGATCCTTCTCAATACGTCGCTGATCGCCGAGCTGATCAAGAACGGCGAGATCACCCAGATCAAGGAAGCGATGGAGCAAAGCCTCTATCCCGGGTCGCAGACCTTCGAGCAGGCGCTGTGCCGCCTCTACCTCGACGGCGTCGTCTCGTACGACGAGGCGCTGGCCGCGGCGGATTCGCCAACCAACCTGGCCTGGCTGGTCAACCAGAACTCGGCTACGACGCAGGTCGACATCGGCGGCGACGATGACGTCTCGCAGGTCGGCACCGCACGCGACTTCGTCAAGCTGGAAATCGACCCCGAATTCCTCAACCGTCCGCAGTGACAGCCACGCCGATGAGCGTGGCGACGAGCTCGACCACGACGCCAACGCTCGACCTGGCGCGCGAATTGATCGCGTGCCGCTCGCTGACACCGGACGATGCCGGCTGCCAGGCAATCCTCGGCGCGCGCCTCGCCCGTCATGGATTCCGCAGCGAAAGCATCGTTGGGAACGGGGTCAGGAACGTCTGGGCGCGGCGTGGCGACGCGCATCCGCTCGTCTGCTTCGCCGGCCATACCGACGTCGTGCCGACCGGACCGCTCGAGGCTTGGCATTCGGGCCCGTTCGACCCGACGTTGCGCGACGGCTACCTGTACGGCCGCGGCGCGGCGGACATGAAGTCGTCGCTCGCGGCATTCGTCGTCGCGGTCGAACAATTCCTCGCCGGACGCCCGAACCATGCCGGGTCGATCGCGCTGCTGCTCACGTCCGACGAAGAGGGGCCGGCGCTCGATGGGACGGTCCGCGTCGTCGAGCGGCTGCGCGAGCGCGGCGAGACGCTCGACTATTGCATCGTCGGCGAGCCGTCGTCGGTCGAGCGCCTGGGCGACATGATCAAGAACGGCCGCCGCGGCACCCTGTCGGGAAAATTGATCGTGCGCGGCGTGCAGGGGCACGTTGCCTATCCGCACCTGGCCAGCAATCCGATCCACCTCGCGGCGCCGGTGATCGCCGAGCTGGCGGCCATGCGCTGGGACGAAGGCGACGACTACTTTCCGCCGACGACGTGGCAGGCGTCGAACATCCATGCCGGCACCGGAGCCACCAACGTCATTCCCGGTGCGCTGGAGCTCGATTTCAATTTTCGCTACGCGCCGGTCAGTACGCGAGACGGCCTCGAACACGCGCTGACGACGGTCCTGCACGAGCACCGCGTCGACCATGAGATCCGGTGGACCGGCTCGGGCAAGCCGTACCTGACCCGGCGCGGACGGCTGGTCGAGGTCGCCGGCGCCGTCGTGCGCGACGTCTGCGGCATCGTGCCCGAGATCTCCTGCACCGGCGGCACGTCCGACGCGCGATTCATCGCCGACATCTGCCCCGAGGTGGTCGAGCTCGGACCGGTCAATGCATCGATCCACAAGCTCAACGAGCGCGTCGCGGTCGCCGACCTCGAGCCCTTGGCCGCCATCTATCGCGGCATACTCGAACGCTTGTTGGCATGAACACGGCGCGCCGTCGCGCTCACGGCCGATGAGCACCGTCACGCAGGACCTGGCAACCGTCCGCGACTGGCTGCGCTATGCCGTCTCGCGCTTCAACGCCGCCGGCATCTTCTTCGGCCACGGATTCGCCGACGCCTATGACGAGGCCGCATACCTGGTGCTGCACACGCTGTCGCTGCCCTCCGACCACCTCGAGACCTTCCTTGACGCCCGCGTGACGCAAGCCGAGGGCGCGCAGCTCTCGCAGGTCATCGAGCGCCGCGTCGACGAGCGCATGCCGGCGGCGTACCTGACCCACGAGGCGTGGCTCGGCGGCTTCCGGTTCCATGTCGACGAGCGCGTGATCATCCCGCGCTCGTACATCGCGGAGCTGCTGCCGGACGGCCTGGCGCCCTGGATTCCGGATGCGGGCGCCGTGCAAAGCGCGCTCGACCTGTGCACCGGCTCCGGCTGCCTGGCGGTGCTGCTGGCCCGCCACTATCCGAACGCCGACGTCGACGCCACCGACATCTCTCCGGACGCGCTGACGGTCGCACAGCGCAACGTCGCCGAGCACGGCCTGCAGGACCGCATCAACCTGATCCGCTCGGACCTCTTGTCGAACCTGACCGAAAAGACCTATGACCTGATCATCTGCAATCCACCCTACGTCACCGCGATGGCGATGGAGGAGCTGCCCGCCGAATACCGCCACGAGCCCGCCATCGCGTTGTCCGGCGGTGACGACGGGCTCGACGCGGTGCGCGTGGTGCTTGCCGATGCACCGCAGTTCCTCGCGGCGGAGGGCCTGCTGGTCGTCGAAGTAGGACACAACCGCGCCACCACCGAAAAGACATTTCCTCGCCTGCCGTTCACCTGGCTTCCGACCGAGGACGGCGACGACCGCGTGTTCATGCTGCGGCGCGACGACCTGGTCGCCGCGCGGTGACCGGCTACATCCCGAAGAACTGGCGGATTTTCTGCACCAGGTCGGAGGCGCGTGAGCCCGTGGCACGGGCACGCGCCTCGGCGGAAAGCGAGGCGAGCGTCGCGTCGTTGGCGGCCTGCCTCGCGGCCAGCGTCTCCGACAGGCCCTCGGCCAGCTCCGGGCGCGCCTTGAGGATCGCCTCGAATCCGGGCTTGTCGAGCCGATAGCAAAGGACTTCGCCCGCGGCGATGACCGTCGCGGTGCGGGCCTGCCCGGTCAGCAATCCCATCTCGCCAAAATAGGCGGGTGCCGACAGCGTCGCCAGCCGCTGCCGCGACGGTTCGGTTCCAGGAGCCGCGTCGCGAAAGATGCCGACCTGTCCGCGCGCGAGGATGTACAGCGACTCGGCCGGCTCGCCTTCGCGCGTCACCACGTCGCCGGTGACGAAAGGCGCGGGCTTGAGCTCCGTCGCCAGCGCCCTGTGCTCGGGATCGGTAAGCGGCCGGAACAGCTCCAGCGATCCGAGCAGCGCGACGCGCGAATCACGCTCGCGTCCGGCCGCCTCGGTGCGAACGTCGGCCGCGGCGTTCCAGAAATTCTCGATCCGCGTGATCGGCATCTCGATCCCGTCGCGGACCAGCGCTGCGAGCGCATGCTGACGGACGACGGAATCGGTGTACTCGTCCTGGCTGAGATCGGTCAGCCAGTAGCGAATGACGAACTTGATCGAGCTGGCCTCGAAATCGGCGCAGATGCACGACGGCGCGGGCGCGCGCGCCACGTTCGGCATGTCCGCACGCGCGAGCCCCGCCTCGACGACCTCGATCACCCGGCTGGGCGGCCACTCGTAGCCGACGTTGAACTCGACCGGACGCCGCCAGGGAATGCGCAGATCGCCGCGCCGCGCCAGCACGTGCACCCGGTTCGTGACGAGGGTCGAGTTCGGGATGATCAGCGTCTCGCCGTTGTTGGTGGCGAGCGACGTATAGCGCCACCGTATGCCGACCACCTGGCCCATCGCGCCCTCGACACGAACCCAGTCGCCGATGCGATAAGTGTTGTCGAGTTGCAGCGCGAGTCCGCCCCAGAGGTTGGCCAGCGTCGTGCGCAGCGACAGCGCGATGCCGCCGACGGCAACGGTCGAGGTCGTGACGATGCCGAACGGATTGACGCCGAGGGCGTCCATCCGGACGATCGCATAGGCGACCAGCGACAGCGCGAACGTGACGTCGCCGAGGATGCGCGGCAACGCCATGCGCGCGAGTAGTCCCTGGAAAACGAACGTCAACAGGATGCGAATGAACCCGACCGTGGCGATGGCCAGCAGGGTTTCGCGCAGCGCGGTCCCGACGCTGCTGCCGACGAGCGCGGTGCCGAAGCGTGCCATCGCCGCGAGGCCCGCGACGCCGATCGCCAGCAGGATGACCATCGGCATCAGCCCCGCCCGCGTTTCCGGCTTCCAGCGCATCGTGACGAGCGCCAGGAGGCCGCCGGCAGCGGCGAAGTACAACGCGTCGTGCAGCGTCGCGGCAATGTCCATTCGGCAATCGGTTCTCGCCCCGGGGCGCCCCGGCGGTGGGTGATTATAGAGCCTGCGACGGTCCGCGCGCGCTGCGGGAGGCGCACTACCCTGGAAGCCCCGGGAATCGCCAAGCGGTGACGCGGTGCACTAGAATGGCGCCGGAATGACTGCGCCACGCACCGGCGGCCGGATCCTGGTCGCCAACCTTCTCGCGCAAGGCGCGCAGCTCGCCTTTTGCGTCCCCGGCGAAAGCTATCTGCCGGTGCTCGACGCCCTGTACGATGCGCGCGACCGGCTGCGCCTGATCGTCTGCCGGCACGAAGGCGGCGCCTCGTACATGGCCGAAGCCTATGGCAAGCTGACCGGCCGGCCCGGCATCGCGCTGGTCACCCGCGGCCCGGGCGCATCGAATGCCGCGATCGGCATCCACACCGCCGCGCAGGATTCGTCGCCGATGATCGTGCTCATCGGCCAGGTCGGCGGCGATTTCGCCGATCGCGAGGCCTTCCAGGAGATCGACTATCGCAGGATGTACGGCAGCAGCGTCAAGTGGGTCGCGCAGATCGACGGCGCCGACCGCATTCCCGAATACGTCGCGCGCGCGTTCCGGGTCGCGCAATCCGGCCGGCCGGGTCCGGTCGTGCTGGCGCTTCCGGAAGACATGCTCACCGCAACCGCCGACGTCGCAGATGTCCCGCGCATCGAGCCGACGCGGGTGCACGCCGGTGCCGGGCAGATTGCCGCGCTGCGCGCGCGACTCGAGCGGGCGCGCCGTCCGCTGGTGATTGCCGGAGGGAGCGGATGGAGCGAGCGCGCCTGCGTCGATCTCGCCAGCTTCGTCCAGGCCAATGCGCTGCCGGTCGCTTGCGCGTTCCGCAATCAGGACCTGGTCGACAACCGCAGCGCCCACTATGCAGGCGACGTCGGCATCGGCCCGAACCCGAAGCTCGCCGCGCGCGTGCGCAACGCCGACCTTCTGCTGGTCATCGGCGAACGTCTGGGCGAAATGGTGACCTCGGGCTACGGATTGCTCTGTGTCCCCAGCCCAAAGCAGGATCTGATCCACGTGCATCCCGGCGCCGACGAGCTGGGCAAGGTCTACCAGCCGTCGTTGGCGATCGCGGCGTCATTGCCGGAGTTCTGCGCAACCCTGGCGGCGCTGCCGCCGATCGCCGCCCCGGCGTGGGCCGGCAGCGCGGCAGAGGCCCACGCCGAGTACCTGGCCTGGCAGTCGCCGCGACCGATGCCCGGCGACCTCGACCTCTGGGCGATCGTCGGCTTCCTGCGCGAGCGCCTGCCGGAGGATGCGATCATCGCCAACGGAGCGGGCAACTTCGCCACCTGGATGCATCGCCTGTACCGCTATCCGCGCTACCGCACGCAGCTCGCGCCGTACAACGGCTCGATGGGCTACGGCGTCCCGGCCGCAATCGCCGCCAAGGCGGTCCACCCGGAGCGCATCGTCGTATCGTGGAACGGCGACGGCTGCTTCCTGATGAACGGGCAGGAGCTCGCGACGGCAGCGCAGCATCGCCTGAACGTCGTGTTCATCGTCGTCGACAACGGCATGTACGGCACCATCCGGATGCATCAGGAGAAGCACTACCCCGGGCGCGTCTACGGCACCGATCTGCGCAATCCGGATTTCGCCGCGCTGGCGCGCGCCTACGGTGCACAGGGGGAAACCGTGGCACGCACCGAGCAGTTCGAGCCGGCGTTCGAGCGCGCGCTGGCGCACGACGGGCCGTCGCTGCTGCACCTGCTTCTCGATCCGCGGGCGATCACTATGTCGGCGACCATCGACCAACTGCGCGCGCAGGCATCGGCTTGACCACGCGCACCGCGGCAAGGTGACGGCGACCGCGTCCGGCGCGCCCACGCTGGCCGTCGCCGGCCTGTCGGTGGAATTTCGCACGTCCGAGCGGATCGTGCAGGCGGTTCGCGACCTGTCGTTCTCCGTCGGACGCGGCGAGACCGTCGCCATCGTTGGCGAGTCGGGCTCGGGCAAATCGGTGACCGCGCTGTCGCTGATGCGACTCGTCGAGCACGGCGGCGGCCGCATCGTATCCGGCGCGCTGGAGTTCGCCCGCCCCGGCGGCGAGCGCGTCGACCTCGCCCGCGCGGACGCCGCGACGTTGCGCACGATCCGCGGCGCCGAGATCGCCATGATCTTCCAGGAGCCGATGACCTCGCTCAATCCGGTCTTCACCGTCGGCGAGCAGATCGCGGAATCGATCCGCCTGCATCAGCGCATGGACCACCCCGCGGCTCGCCGCGAAGCGCTGCGCATGCTCGAGCAGGTCCGCATTCCCGACGCCGCGAACGTCCTCGCGCGTCATCCGCACCAGGTTTCCGGCGGAATGCGGCAGCGGGTGATGATCGCGATGGCGCTGTCGTGCAAGCCGCGCCTGTTGATCGCCGACGAGCCCACGACGGCGCTCGACGTCACCATCCAGGCGCAGATACTCGCGCTGATCCGGTTGCTGCAGGACGAGATGCGCATGGCGGTGCTTTTCATCACCCACGACATGGGCGTCGTCGCCGAGGTCGCCGACCGTGTCGTCGTCATGGTCGGCGGTGAAAAAGTCGAGGAAGGTGACGCAGCGCAGGTGTTTCACGCGCCCCGGCATCCTTATACGCGGGCGCTGCTCGCCGCCGTGCCGACGCTGGGCGCGATGTGCGGCACCGACGTTCCGGCGCGTTTCCCGCTGCGGCAGGACGGAAGGGCGCGACCGGCTTCCCCGCCCACCGCCGCGGCGCCCGACCGCGCCGGCCCGCCGCTGCTTCGCGTGCGCGGCCTCAAGACGCGCTTCCCGGTGCGCTCGGGCCTGCTTGGCCGCACCCGCAGGCGCGTGCACGCCGTCGAACAGGTCAGCTTCGATCTCTACCCGGGCGAGACGTTGGGACTGGTCGGAGAATCGGGGTGCGGCAAATCCACCACCGGCCGCTCGCTGTTGCGCCTGGTCGACATCGACGGCGGCAGCATCGAGCTGGCCGGCCGCGACATCACGCAGCTCTCCATCGACCAATTCCGGCCGCTGCGCCGCGACATCCAGATGGTGTTCCAGGATCCGTTCGCCTCGCTTGATCCGCGGCTGACCGTCGGCTTTTCGGTCGCCGAGCCGCTGTACATCCACCGCGTCGCTTCCGGCCGCGCCGCCGCAGAGCGGGTCGCTTCGCTGCTCGAGCACGTCGGGCTCACGCGCGAGCACGCGCAGCGCTATCCGCACGAATTTTCCGGCGGACAGCGGCAGCGGATCGCGCTGGCACGCGCGCTCGCGCTGCGGCCGAAGATCATCGTCGCCGACGAGCCCGTCTCCGCGCTCGACGTGTCAATCCGCGCGCAGATCGTCAACCTGATGCTCGATCTGCAGGCGGCACTCGGGCTTTCTTACCTGTTCATTTCGCACGACATGGCGGTGGTCGAGCGGATCAGCCATCGGGTCGCCGTGATGTACCTGGGGCAGATCGTCGAGATCGGCCCGCGGCGGGCCGTTTTCCAGGATCCGCAGCATCCCTATACGCGCAAGTTGATGGCCGCCGTGCCGGTCGCCGATCCGGCGCGACGACGACTCAAAACCGAGCTATCATCGCAAGAAATGCCGAGCCCGATTCGCGCGATCGGCGACGAGCCGATCGTTGCCCCGCTGGTCGAAGTCGGGCCGGGACATTTCGTCGCAGCGCACCGCATCGCCGGCCCTTATTGATCGATACCCGCGTCTCTTCGCAACATCCGGAGAACCTTATGAAATCGCTGTCCCGCCCGCTCGCCGCCGCCGTCCTGGCGGCCGCCATCCTGGCCGCCGGTCCGTCGCTCGCGTCGAAGGACGTCGTGTTCGCGGTCGCGTCGACGTTCACCACGACCGACCCCTACGACGCCAACGACACGCTGTCGCAGGCGATGGCCAAGTCGTTCTACGAAGGCCTGTACGGCTTCGACAAGGACATGCGGATGGTTCCGGTCCTGGCTGAGAGCTACACCGTCAGCGGCGACGGCCTGGTCTACACGGTGAAGCTGCGCAAGGGCGTCAAGTTCCACGACGGCACCGATTTCAAGGCCGACGCCGTCAAGGCAAACTTCGACCGCGTGACCAACCCCGACAACAAGCTCAAGCGCTACGGGCTGTACAGCAACATCGCCAAGACCGAGGTCGTCGACGACTACACGGCGCGCATCACGCTGAAGACCGCCTTTTCGGCGTTCATCAACG
>JBOIGD010000206.1:0-8085 GCA_050742615.1 Casimicrobiaceae bacterium
CATCGGGTCGACCGCACGACGCTTCGCGCCGACGTCATTGCGGGGCTGATCGGCGCGGTGATGGTGCTGCCACAGGGCGTTGCATACTCGACGCTCGCCGGCATGCCCCCCGAGTACGGCCTCTACGGGGCGCTGGTTCCGGCAGTGGTCGGTGCGCTCTGGGGCTCGTCGTGGCACCTCGTGTCCGGTCCGACCAACGCCACGTCACTGATGGTGTTCGCGACCGTCGGTGCGCTCGCGGCGCCGTTCACCCCTGTCTACATCGGGCTGGTGCTGACGCTCAACCTGCTCGTCGGCCTGATCAAGCTCGGTCTCGGGGTCGCCCGGCTCGGTGCGCTGGTCAATTTCATCTCGACTTCCGTCGTGATCGGTTTCACCGCGGGGGCCGGCTGCCTGATCGTCGGTGCTCAACTCCACAGTTTCTTCGGCATTGCAATCCCGCAGCACCCCAACTTCCTGCGGGGACTGACGGCGTTCTTCACGCACCTGGGCGACACCGAACCGGCGACGCTCTCGGTCGGCATCGTCACCCTGGTCGCAGCGATCGCCGGCGCGCGCTGGCTCTCACGCGTGCCCTACATGCTGACCGCGATCGTCGCCGGCGCGGGCTACGCCTGGCTGCTCGAGCGCGCCGGGATTGCGCACGTCGCAACGATCGGTGCGTTGCCGTCGGCGATCCCCCCTCTCTCGCTGCCCGATTTCACGCTCCGCACCTGGCAGACGCTGGCCCCGCTTGCACTCGCGCTCACCGTGATCGGGCTGTCGGAGGCGATCTCGTCGGCGCGTTCGGTGGCACTTCGCTCAGGTCAGCGGATCGACGGCAACCAGGAGTTCGTCGGACAGGGTCTCGCCAACATCGTCGGTGCCTTCACGTCGAGCTACCCGACGTCGGGTTCGTTCAACCGCACCGGCGCGAACTACGAAGCGGGCGCGAAGACGCCTCTCGCAGGTGTGTTCTCGGCCGGCTGGCTGCTCGTCATCCTGCTCGTCGTCGGACCTTTGGCGGCGCGGCTGCCGGTGGCGTCGATGGCCGCCGTGCTGTTCGTCGTCGCGCGCGGCCTTATCGACGTCGGAGCGGTCCGCCATGTGTTCAAGACGAGCCGGGGTGACGCGCTCGCGCTTGCGATCACCTTCATCGCGACGCTCACGATCCGCCTCGAGGTCGCAATCCTCGTCGGCGTGCTGGTGTCGCTGATGGTCTACCTCAACCGCACGACGCACCCGGAGCTCACGCGGGTGCTGCCCGACCCGAATTCACCGACGCGGCGGCTCACCCGCGTCGACGACGACACGCGGCTTTGCCCGCAGCTCGACATTCTGCGTGTCGATGGGTCGCTGTTCTTCGGCGCCGTCGAGCACCTGCGCGATGAGCTCGATGCGATGCGCCGCGCGCGGCCGGGCGTCGGGCATGCGCTTCTCGTCTGCAGCGGAGTCAACTTCATCGATGCGGCCGGCGCCGATCTGCTGGTGCACGAGGCGCGTGCGATGCGCGACGCCGGGGTCACGCTCCATCTGTGCAGCCTCAAGCGGCCGGTACGGGAGGTTCTCGAGCGTGGTGGCCAGCTCGGCGAATTCGGCCACGGGCAGATCCATCGGACCAAGGCCGATGCGCTGCGCACCATCTACGCAACGCTCGATTCCGCGATTTGCAAGGCCTGCGAGGTGCGCGCCTTCCTCGAGTGCCGCGACGCGCTGCCGGATGGGCAACTGCGCGAGCCGCCGCGGCCCGAACTGTCGCTCACCCCGCCGAGGTGAACGGGCACCCCGCGATTGGCGCGGCCGGGATTCCCGTCAGGTGCCTTTCTTCACGCTGCGCACGCGCAGCGTCGGCATCGCGGCGATCACCTTCGCGCCGGCGACGCAGTCGACGAAGTAGCGCGTACGCCCGGCGACGTCCTCCTCGACGAGGCCGTGAATGTCGGTGTCGAACCCCGGGAAGCGCTCGTTGAAGTCGCGCGCGAACTGCAGGTACTTGACGATCTGGCGGTTGAATCGCTCGCCCGGGATCAGCAGTGGAATGCCCGGCGGATACGGGGTCAGCAGCATGCTCGTGACGCGGCCCTCGAGGTCGTCGATCTCGACGCGCTCGATCTCGCGGTGTGCCATCCGCGCGAAAGCGTCGGCGGGCTTCATCGCCGGCTCGAGGTTCGACAGGTACATATCGGTAGTGAGGCGTCCGATGTCGTTCGCCCGGTAGATGCCGTGGATGCTGTCGCACAGGTCGCGCAGCCCGACCTTCTCGTAGCGCGGATGCGCGTGCACGAACTCGGGCAGCACGCGCCATAGCGGCTGATTCGCATCGTAGTCGGTCTTGAACTGCTGCAGCGCGGTGACGAGCGTGTTCCAGCGCCCCTTGGTGATGCCGATCGTGAACATGATGAAAAACGAGTAGAGACCCGTCTTCTCGACGATGACGCCGTGCTCGGCGAGGTACTTGGTCACGATCGCCGCCGGGATGCCCTGGTCGGCGAAGTCGCCCGCCACGTCGAGGCCCGGCGTCAGCACGGTGGCCTTGATCGGATCGAGCATGTTGAATCCCGGCGCGAGATTGCCGAACCCGTGCCAACGATCCTCGGCGCGGATGATCCAATCCTCGCGGTCGCCGATTCCCTCCTCGACAAGCCGGTCGGGACCCCAGACCCTGAACCACCACGAGTCGCCGTATTCCTCGTCGACCTTGCGCATCGCGCGGCGGAAGTCGAGCGCTTCCTTGATCGACTCCTCGACGAGCGCGGTGCCGCCCGGCGGCTCCATCATCGCCGCGGCGACGTCGCACGAGGCGATGATCGCGTACTGCGGCGAGGTCGACGTGTGCATCAGGTAGGCCTCGTTGAAGATGTGCCGGTCGAGCTTCCGCGTCTGCGATTCCTGCACGATGATCTGCGAGGCCTGCGATATGCCGGCCAGCAGCTTGTGCGTCGAATGCGTCGCGAATACCATCGCCTTCCTGCTGCGCGGCCGATCCTTGCCGATCGCGTGCATGTCCTTGTAGAAGTCGTGGAACGCCGCGTGCGGCAGCCAGGCCTCGTCGAAATGCAGCGTCTCGATCCAGTCGCCGAGAGTCTCCTTCAGCATCTCGACGTTGTACGCGACGCCGTCGTAGGTGCTCTGCGTGATCGTCAGGATGCGCGGCTGCTTGTTCTTGGCCGCGCGCGCAAACGGATTCGCCTCGATTTTCTTGCGGATGCTCTCCGGGCGGAATTCCTCCAGCGGAATCGGTCCGATGATGCCCAGGTGGTTGCGGGTCGGCGTCAGGAAGACGGGGATCGCGCCGGTCATCGTGATCGCGTGCAGGATGGAGACGTGGCAGTTGCGGTCGACGACGACGATGTCGTCCGGGGCGACGGTGGCGTGCCACACCATCTTGTTCGACGTCGACGTGCCGTTGGTGACGAAGAAGCAATGGTCGGCGTTGAAGATGCGCGCCGCGTTGCGCTCGGCCGCCGCGACCGGCCCGGAATGATCGAGCAGCTGCCCCAGTTCGTCGACCGAATTGCAGACGTCGGCCCGCAGCATGTTCTCCCCGAAGAACTGGTGGAACATCTGTCCGACCGGGCTCTTGAGGAACGCGACACCGCCGGAGTGCCCGGGGCAGTGCCACGAGTACGACCCGTCCTGTGCGTAGTCGACGAGCGCGCGGAAGAACGGCGGCGCGAGCGAGTCGAGGTAGCTCTTCGCCTCGCGGATGATGTGCCGCGCCACGAACTCCGGCGTGTCCTCGAAGGTGTGGATGAAGCCGTGCAGCTCGCGCAGGATGTCGTTCGGGATATGGCGCGAGGTCCGTGTCTCGCCGTACAGGTAGATCGGGATCTCGGCGTTCTTGAAGCGGATCTCCTCGACGAAGGCGCGCAAGCTTTTCAGCGCTGTCTCGGTCTCCTCTGCCGACCCCGCGCCGAATTCCTCGTCGTCGATCGACAGGATGAAGGCGGAGGCGCGCGACTGCTGCTGCGCGAATTGCGACAGGTCGCCGTAGCTGGTGACGCCGAGGATCTCCATCCCCTCTTTTTCGATCGCTGCGGCGAGCGCGCGTATGCCCAGTCCCGATGCGTTCTCGGAACGGAAGTCTTCGTCGATGATGACGATCGGAAAGCGAAATTTCATCCACCCACTCCTGCGGATCGTGCGATGTTGCGCGCCAGAAAAGAAAGTGGGGTGTCAGGCCTGCGGGAGGCCGCACCCCTCGTAAGGGGCGCATTGTGCACTCTGACGACGCGCGACGCGAGCGGTTTGGCAACCGGGGTGCCAAGCGGCCCGGCCCGCCGACGTCAACCGGCGCTCAGAGGTTGGCGGCGACGAGGATTCCGGCCCAGGCGATCAGTCCAAGGCCGAGCGGCGTGGAGAGGCGCCGCCCCCACGGGAGGTTCTTCTCGGCGGCCATCGCGGCCGCGAGAACGAGCATCCAGCCCACATTGCCCATTCCGGTAACGAACATGACGGCCATCAACGCCCAGCAGCAGCCGACACAGAAGACACCGTGGTCGATGCCGATGCGCAGCGCTTCGCGCCGCGGGGCGCGGCCGTGCCAGCGCTCGTTGACGAAGGCGAACGGCGTTCGGCAGCGCTCCAGGCAGCGGTATTTGAGCGCGCTGAACTGGAAGGCGCCCGCGCCGGCCAGCAACAAGGCGCCGATCACCCAGCCCCGTCCGAGGAGCCAGCCGACCTGCGCCGCGGCGGCGTGCAGCAGGCTGTCCGCCCCGTGCGCCAGGAGACCGAAGCCGAACCACGCGATCGCATAGCCGGCGACGACTCTGCGCCACAGCGCGCCGGCGTCGGGGCGGCCCGCGACCACGCGGCTAAAAATGCCGAGCAGCGGCAAGGTCGTCGGCAGCATCATCGCCGTGATCATCAGCAGCCACGCGAACGCGTAGGCCAGCGCGGGTACGATCAATGTGCCTTGCGGAACGCCGCGGCACAGCGCCCCCAAGATACCCGCGTTGGTCCAGCTGCCGTGATCGAGGTAGCGCGCGTAAGCGCTCGAGCCCCATGCGGCCAGTGCGACCCAAGCCGCCAGCGACAACGCACCGAGCAGCGCCATCCGCAGCGCCTGCGGGTCGATGCGGCGCAGGCCGGCAGGCGCAGCCTCGCCCTGAGCGCGTTCGGACACGATCGGATCGCGCGGGACTAAGCGAATCTGACGCCCGCCGTCAGGCGTCGAACACGAAGGTGCTCTGCAGCGCGTTGTGGCCGCTCAAGTCGAGATCGATTCCCAGCTTGTCGTTCTTCGACCGGTAGCGCGGACTTTTTCCCACGAAAACCGGCGCACCGGGAACGGTCGAGAACACCGTGTCCTGCAAGGTCGTTGTCGCTCCCGACGCATTCTTGAACGGCTCGAGCTCGGCGTAGCCCGCAGTACCGACCTTGAGTGTGCCTTTGCCGCCCTGGACATCCCATTGGATCGGCACCTTTTCCACGGAAACCACCTCGCCGACCAGCTTGGCGAGCTCGGCAACCGGCCCGCCCAGCTTGCCGGTATAGACCCCGAGAATCGCTTCCTCCTGCTTAGGCGAAACCTTGTCGTCGAGGTACACCGCGGCGCGCCAGTTGCCCTGCAGGATGTTGCCGGGGATGTGGGCGATCATCGCGATCGTATGCCCGGCGACGTCCACACCATCGATCGTGCCCTTGTCGAAATGCCAAGAGACGATGGTGTCGCAGGTGCCGAAATCGGGGTCCTCGCCGATCCAGCACGGGCACAGCACGCGGCAGTTGCAGACTTCGAGCAGCCTTCCTTCCAGGTGATAAGCCATGCGCCTTCTCCTCGATCATTCGCACGAATGC
This sequence comes from Casimicrobiaceae bacterium, assembly GCA_050742615.1. GTDB lineage: Bacteria > Pseudomonadota > Gammaproteobacteria > Burkholderiales > Casimicrobiaceae > PALSA-1003. The sequence goes on from JBOIGD010000206.1 coordinate 5,779, forward strand.
CGGCGCGCTCCCCGGGCGCCGGAGGAAGATGATCCTACGCCGCCTCCGGGGCGGATTCCAGCCGAATATTCGACACGATCAGCGCCGGCCGCCGGCCAGCCGGGCCGAGGCCGGATGGAGACGCAGACGGATCATCGCCCAGACGCCCAGCGCCGGACCGATGGCCAGCGGTGCGAAGGCATACCGCCAGCCGATGGCGTCGACGAAATCCGGCAGCAGGTGGATCGTCGCCAGGGTCAGCGTGAACCCCAGGGCCGTCTGCACGGTGAGCATGGTGCCGACGCGCGCCGGATCGGCAAGCTCCGCGATCGAGGCGGAGAACTGTGCGGAGTCGGCGACGATGCTGATGCCCCAGACCAGGCAGATCGTCACCAGCAGCCAGGGCGCGCCGCCGAAGAAGAGTCCCACGGTGGCCGCGCAGCTGCCGCTGACCGCCATCGCGGCGATGGTCACCGTCGTGCGTCCCACCCGGTCGGCCGCGAGGCCCGCGGCGACGCAGCCGATGGCTCCGGCCCCGATCGTCGCGAACGCCGCGAGCCGGGCGGCGACTTGCGCCGATCCGGCCGGCAGCGAAAGCGCGAAGCTCGCGTTCAGGAATACGCCGATCCAGGCCCACATCGCGTAGAGCTCCCACATGTGCCCGAGATAGCCCAGGTTGGCGAGCCGCAGCGGAACGTCGCGCCAGGCACCCAGCATCGCGGCCGGCTCGAAGCGCGGCGCCGGCTTGCGGTTGGGGCCGATGCCCGCGAGCGCGATCGCCAGGGCCGCTCCGACCGCGCTCGCCGACGACAGTGCCACCGTCGAACGCCAGTCGACGCCGCCGAACGCGTTGAACAGGTGGGGCGAAGCCGAACCCAGGGTCAGCGCGCCGACCAGGATGCCGACCATCAGGCCCATGTCGTCGCGAGCCCAGGTGGTCGCGAGCTTCATCCCGATCGGATAGACGCCGGCCATGCCGATGCCGGTGATCACGCGCAGCAGCACCGCGGCGGCCGACCCCGGATCGATCAGCAGCAGCCCGGCGTTGGCGAGCGCGGCGAGCGCGGCCGAGGCGGCGAAGAGCCGGCGCGGATCGACGCGGTCGGGAAGCCCCAAGAAGGCGCTAGCCAGGCAGCCGATGACGAACCCGGCCTGCACGCCGCTGGTGAGCGCGGCCTGAGCGAAATTCGACAGGTGGAATTCGGCGGCGAGCGCCGGGGCGACGGCGGACGCGGAAAACCACACCGCCATTGCCGCGACCTGGCAGAGGGCGATGATCGCGATCGAGGCGCGCTTGGAGGTCGCCAACGCCATGCTAGATCTTGGGTAGCGTCACGCCCTTCTGACCCTGGTATTTGCCGCCGCGATCCTTGTACGACGTTTCGCACACCTCGTCGGACTCGAAAAATATCACCTGCGCGACGCCTTCGTTGGCATAGATCTTCGCCGGCAACGGCGTCGTGTTCGAGAATTCGAGCGTCACGTAGCCCTCCCACTCGGGCTCGAGCGGCGTCACGTTGACGATGATGCCGCAGCGCGCATACGTCGACTTTCCCAGGCAAATCGTGAGCACGTTGCGCGGAATCGTGAAGTACTCGACCGTGCGCGCGAGCGCAAACGAGTTCGGCGGAATGATGCACGACTCGCCGTTGAAGTCGACGAACGACTTGTCGTCGAATTTCTTCGGGTCGACGATCGTCGAATTGAGGTTGGTGAACAGCTTGAATTCGTTCGAGCAGCGGATGTCGTAGCCGTAGCTCGACGTGCCGTACGACACGATCCTGCGTCCGTCTACCTCACGCACCTGCCCGGGCTCGAACGGCTCGATCATGCGGTGCTGCTGCGCCATGCGGCGGATCCAGCGGTAGGACTTGATCATCGCGGCCCTGCGGTCACGCCGTCACGTGTTCTGCACGACGATGTTCGGAAACTTCGCCGAAAAATCCTCGGCCTTCTGCGCGACGAAGATCGCCGTCTTGCGCGCGATGTCCCGGTAGATGGTCGCGATCGCGCCGTCGGGGTCGGCGACGACCGTCGGCCGGCCGGAATCGGCCTGCTCGCGGATATGGATGTCGAGCGGCAAGCGGCCGAGAAACGGCACCTTGTATTCGTCGCACATTTTCTGCGCGCCGCCTTCGCCGAAGATCGCCTCGGCATGGCCGCAGTTCGAGCAGACGTGGGTCGACATGTTCTCGACGATGCCGACGATCGGCACGCCGACCTTGTCGAACATCTTGAGGCCCTTGCGCGCGTCGATCAGCGCGATGTCCTGCGGCGTCGTGACGATCACCGCGCCGGTGACCGGCACCTTCTGCGACAGGGTAAGCT
>JBOIGD010000207.1:0-10128 GCA_050742615.1 Casimicrobiaceae bacterium
TCGGCAGTTGTGCCAGGTCCCCCGGGGGCAGAGTCAGGTCGAGCCTGCCGGTCAGCGTCCCGAGCAGGTGTTCGGCCAGCGCGCGCTGGCGCGCCAGATCCTTTAGCAGCGCCGCCGCGTCGGACCGCGCGCCCTGCGCCTGCGCGAGATCGAGCCCGGAGGAAAGGCCGCCATCGACGCGACGGCGAACCAGGCGCAGGTATTCATCGCGCGTCGCCAGCGTTTCAGCCGTCGCCGCGATCTGCGCGTCCAGTGAGCGCAACGAGAAATACGTCTGCGTCGTCAGGCCCGCCAGCGACAAGGTGACGACGTCCTTCGCATAGTGCGTCGCCAGGACCTGCGCCCGGGCGCTTTCGAGCAGCCGGCGGAGCCTTCCCCAGAAATCGATCTCGAACGACGTCGACAGCGCCACGCGCAAGTCGTTGCTGAGTCGGATCGGGGTCGGCGACGCGACGGCGCCGCTCGAGCGCGAGCGCGCGGCGCTTGCGCCGAGGTCGATCTCCGGGAAGAGCGCCGCATTGGCTTCGCGCAGGTCCGCGTCGAATTCCTCGATCTTCGCCACCGCGGCCACCACGTCCAGATTCTCCGCAAGCGCCGATGCGACCAGGCCGTCGAGCGTCGGGTCGCCGTACACGGTCCACCAGCCGGCCGCGGGCGTTGCCGCCGGTGTCGACGTCGTCGCCGTGGCGTCGGCCGCGGGTGCGCCGGCGAAGCCCGCCGGCAGCGGCGTCTCCGGGCGCCGGTAATCGGGGCCGACCACGCATCCGGCCAGCGCAACGGCCGCGACGGCGACCAGCGCCCGGCTACGCATCACGCGATCCTCTCTTCGATCGGCGCCGCCGCCGCGCCGGCCGCCTTGCGCCGCGCGAGCAGCACGAAGAACAGCGGAATGAAGATCGTGGCGATGAACGTCGCCGCGAGCATGCCGCCGAAGACGCCGGTGCCCATCGAGCGCCGCGCCGCGGCGCCCGCGCCCGTCGCGAGAACCAGCGGCAGCACGCCGAGCACGAAGGCGAGCGAGGTCATCACGATCGGTCGGAAGCGCAGGCGTGCGGCCTCGAGCGCGGCGTCGACCGGCGACAAGCCCTTCGCCAGCTCCTGCGCGGCGAATTCGACGATCAGGATCGCGTTCTTCGCCGCCAGGCCGATCAGGACGAGCAGTCCGATCTGGAAGTAGACATCGTTGCTGAAGTTGCGCAGGAAGACCGCTGTCAGCGCGCCGAACAAGGCGAACGGCACCGCCAGCAGCACCGCCACCGGCAGCGACCATCGCTCGTAGTTGGCGGACAGGATCAGGAACACCATGACGATCGCGAAGCTGAACGCGAGGATCGACGCCGTGCCGATGCGCTTTTCCTGGAAGGCCTGCCCGGTCCAGGCGATCGTATAACCCGCCGGCAGCGCCTTCGCCACGTCCTCGACCGCGGCGATCGCCTGTCCCGAGCTCACGCCCGGAGCGCTGTTGCCGAGCACCTTGGCCGCCAGGAAGCCGTTGTAGCGGTCGAGCTGCTCGGGACCGATCAAGTTCTTCACGCTGATCAGGGCCTTCACCGGAATCATGTCGCCGCCAGTCGAACGGACGTAGACGTTGCCCAGGTCTTCCGGCTTCGCGCGATAGGCGCCCTCGGCCTGCAGCTGCACGCGATAGGTGTGCCCGAACTTGTTGAAGTCGTTGACGTAGAGCACGCCCATCGTGCTCTGCAGCGTGTCGAACACGTCCTTCAGCGGCACGCCGAGCGCGGCGGCCTTTTCCCGGTCGACGTCGACGAAGAGCTGCGGCGACGTCGGGCGATAGAACGATGCGATGCCGGTGAGCTCGGGACGCTTGCGCAGCTCGCCGAGAAACTGCTGCAGGCTCTGATACAGCTTTTGCGGATCGGCGTCGGCGCGGTCCTGCAGGTAGACCTCGAATCCGCCGGCGCTGCCCAGGCCGCGGATCGCCGCGGGATTGAACGCCAGCAGCGTCCCCTGCGGCAGCTTCGCGCCCTCGGCCATGACGTGCTTTGCCAGATCTTCGGCGCTCGTCCGGCGTTCGTCCCAGGGTTTGAGCGGGATGAAGATCGTCGCGGCGTTGGTCTTGTTGGCGCCGGCGATGACGTCGAGGCCGTTGACGACGAAGACGTGCTCGACCGCCGGATGGCCGAGCAGGACCTTCTGCACCGCGGCGCCCGCCTCGCGCGTGCGCTGCAGACTTGCCGCATCGGGCAGCGTGAGCGAGCCCAGGATGTAGCCCTGATCCTCCGACGGCACGAAGCCGCCCGGGACGGTCCGGAACAGCAGCGCATCGACGCCCAAAATGGCGACGAACGTCAGAACCGCGATCACCGCGTGGCGCACGGTGAGCCGCACGCCGCCCAGATAGGTGCGCGTCAGCCATGCGAAACCAAGGTTGAACGGGCGGAACAGCCGGTTCTCGATGTGCTGCGGCTTGAGCAGCAGCCCGCAAAGCGCCGGGGTCAGGGTCAGCGCGATCAGGCCGGAAATCGTGACCGCCGTGGCCACGGTCACGGCGAACTGCTGGTAGAGCTTGCCGGCGAGGCCGCCGAGGAAGGCGACCGGCACGAACACCGACACGAGCACGAGCTCGATGGCAACGATCGCACCGGTGACTTCGCGCATCGATTCGATCGCCGCCTGCTTGGGCGAGAGCTTCCTTTCGGCCATCAGCCGCTCGACGTTCTCCAGCACGACGATGGCATCGTCGACGACGATGCCGGTCGCCAGCACGATCGCGAACAGCGTCAGCGTGTTCAGCGTGAAGCCGAACAGCATCAGGCCGCCGAAGGCGCCGATCAGCGACACCGGCACCGCGATGATCGGGATCAGCGTCGCACGCCAGCTCTGCAGGAACACGAACACGACCAGCAGCACCAGGAATGCCGCTTCCGACAGCGTGATGACCACTTCGTGAATCGACGATCGCACGAAGCGCGTCGTGTCGAACGGGATGATCTCGGTCACGCCCTGCGGAAAGCCCTGCGCCAGCCGTTCGATGCCGGCGTGCACCGCATCGGCGACCTTGAGCGCATTGCCGCCCGATTGCAGGAAGACCGCGACGCCGATCGTCGGCTTGCCGTCGAGGTTGGTGAAGGCGTCGTAGCTGACCGCGCCGAGCTCGAGGCGGGCGACGTCGCGGATGCGCAGCGCCCCGCCGGGCCCGCTGGAACGCAGCAGGATGTTGCCGAAGTCCTCGGGATCCTCGAGCCGGCCGCGCGCGGTCACCGTGTAGACCAGCGACTGCCCCGGCGGCGCCGGTTCGGCGCCGATCTTGCCCGCCGCATACTGGTTGTTCTGCGCGGCGATCGCCTGCGCGACATCGGTCGTCGTGATGCCGAGCTGCGCCATTTTCGCCGGATTGAGCCAGACGCGCATCGAGTAGTCGCGCGCACCGAAGATCGTCGCATCGGCCACGCCCGGGATGCGCTTGATTTCGTCGAGGATGTTGATCGTCGCGTAGTTGGAGAGGTACAGCGTGTCGTAGCGGGGATCGTTCGACGCCAGCGCGATCACCAGCAGGATGTCGGTCGAGCGCTTTTGCGCGACCACGCCGGTCTGCCGCACGATATCGGGCAACCGCGGCAGCGCGATCGCGACGCGGTTGTTGACGTCGATCACCGCCTTGTCGGCGTTCGAGCCGACCTCGAACGTGCAGTTGATCGTCAGGGCGCCGCTGCTCGAGGCAGTCGAGCTGAAGTAAATGAGATTCTCGACGCCGGAAAGCTGCTCCTCGATCGGGGCAGCCACGGTGCGCGCCAGCGTCTCGGCGCTCGCTCCGGGATAGTTGGCGGTGATCACCACCGTCGGCGGCGCGATCTCCGGGTATTGCGCGACCGGCAGGACCTGCGAGGCGATCAACCCCGCCAGGGTGATGATGATCGCGATGACGCCGGCGAAGATCGGCCGGTTGATGAAAAACTGCGAGAACGACACGGTTGCGACCCTACGGCTTGCCCGGCTTAGCCACCGCTCCGGGCGCGCCCGCGGGCGTGGCGCTTGCCGCCGGAGGCGCCTCGGTCACCGCGGAGCCCGGCTGCACCTTGAGCAGGTTGTCGACGATGACCCGGTCGCCGGCATTGAGCCCGGAGAGGATCGTCCAGTCCGTGCCGAGCCAGTCGCCGGTCTTCACCGGGCGAGCCTGCGCGTTGCCCTGGGCGTCGACGACGAAGACCAGGTTGCCTTTCTCGGTCTGCACGACGGCCGCCTGCGGCACGAGGAACACCTTGTCGCGCTCGCCTGCGGTGATGCGGACGGTGACGAACTGTCCGGGCAGAAGCTGCTGGCGCGGATTGGCGAACTCGGCGCGAAGCTGCTGCGTGCCGAGCCGCGTATCGATCGCGCTCGCCGCGAAGTTGAGGCGGCCCTTGAGCGGATATGCGGCGCCGTCCGGCAGGAGCAGCTCGATGACGACCGGCGTCGAGCGATCGAGATGACCTCCGGGCAGGCTGGCCAGATCGTTCTGGGCGAGGCTGAAGCGCACCCATACCGGCGACACCTGATTGATCGTGGTCAGCAGGCTCCCGCCGGCGTCGGTCGTGATCAGCGTGCCGATCGAATGCTCGGCGCGCCCGCTGATGCCGGCCAGCGGCGCGGTCACCCGCGTGTACGAAAGATTGAGCTCGGCCTGCCGGATCGAGGCGTTGGCCTGCTGAATCGACGCTTCGGCAAACTGTCGCGCCGACGTCGCGTCGTCGTACTCCTTGCGGCTCACCGCGCGATCCTGCACCAGCGGCTGCAGCCGCGTCTCCTCGCGCCGCGCCTGGTCGACCTGCGCGGTCGCCTGCGCGAGCTGGGCCTTCGCCTGGGCCAGCGCGATTTCGTACGGCGCGCGATCGATCTCGAACAGCGGCGCTCCCTCCTTGACCGCATCGCCTTCGTCGTAGAACTGCTTTTGCAGTATTCCGGAAACCCGCGCCCGCACCTCGACCTGCTTCGATCCCTCGATCTGCCCGACGATGTCGAAGCGGATCGGCACCTTCCGCGGCTCGACCGTGACGAGGTGCACCGCGACGGCCGCCGGCGCGGCCGTGCCGGGGGCCGGCGCGGCATCGTTTCGCCCGCACGCCGCGAGAATCCCCGCGGCCATCAGCGCCGCCGCGCACGGCACGGCGTACGAACGGCACAGACGCAAAAAGGACTTCGTCGGGTCGGCTATCGGTGGCAACATCGGGGATGAATCCGGCAAACGCGCCCCGGGGCCTAAGCGCGCGAGCGGCCGATTATAACCAATCGACGCGAGGAGATGCTGTGAGGATCGCCGTGGTGTTCGCTCGTGCCGTTGCCGCCGCGCTGGTGTGGCTAGTCGTGGCGTTCCCGGCATTCGCGGTCGAGCCGGCCTACCCGTCCAAGCCGATCCGGCTGGTCGTTCCGTTTCCTGCGGGCGGATCGCTCGACGTGATCGCCCGGGCGATCGGGCTGAAGCTCAGCCTCGCGTGGGGGCAGCCGGTGATCGTCGACAACCGTCCGGGTGCCGGCGGCAACATCGGCGCCGATCTGGTCGCCAAGAGTGCGGCCGACGGCTACACGATCCTCGAAGGCGCGCTGTCGACGCACGCGGTCAACGTCAGCCTGTACGGCCGGATACCCTACGACCCGGTCAAGGACTTTGCGCCGATCACGCTGGTCGCGGTGACGCCGAACGTGCTGGTGCTGAACCCGTCGGTGCCGGCCGACAGCGTCGGCGAGCTGATCGCCTACGCCAAGGCGCATCCGGGCAAGCTCGCCTTCGGCTCCGGCAGCAACGGCAGCGCCGGTCACCTCGCCGGCGAGCTGTTCAAGACCGAAGCCGGCATCGACATGGTGCACGTCCCGTACAGGGGCAGCGCGCCGGCGATGCAGGACCTGCTCGGCGGCCGGATCCAGCTGATGTTCGACAACCTGGCGAGCTCGATGCAGCAGGTGCGCGCGGGAAAACTCAAGGCGCTCGCGGTCACGACCGCAAGGCGCTCGCCGCTGGTGCCGGATCTGCCGACGCTGGCCGAAGTCGGGCTTCCGGGCTTCGACATCTATACCTGGTGGGGCTTCATGGCGCCGGCCGGCACGCCGAAGGACATCATCGCCAAGTGGAACGCCGAGGTGACCCGGATTCTCAATACGCCGGAGATGCAGGCTTTTTTCGCGCAGCAGGGCGCGCAGCCGACGCCGAGCTCGCCCGAGGAGCTGGCGGCGCTGATCCAGGGCGAGATCCCGAAATACGCCAAGATCATCCGGGCGTCGGGCGCCAAGGTCGACTGACCGTCAACGCAGCCAGGCGACCCAGGCCACGACGAGCCATGCCGCGATCGACGCGGCCCCGCCCAGCGGCGTGATCGCGCCCAGCCAGCGCGGGCCGCCCGACGCCAACAGGTACAGGCTGCCCGAAAACAGGATGAGCCCCGCGAGCAGCAGCCACGCGGCCAGGTTCAGCGCCGGCGCGCCCGACCACTGCAGCATCAAGAGTCCGAGCGCGAACAGGCCCAGCGCGTGCCAGAAATGGTATTTGACCGCCGTCTGGTAGACATCCAGCATGCCGGGCGGGAGTCGCGCCTTGAGCGCATGCGCGCCAAACGCCCCCAGCGCGACGGCGGCTGCCAGCGCGAGCGCGGCGACGAAGAGGCAAATCCTGCCGTTCATGGCGATTCGAGTGCGGGTGCCGACGCGCAATTCGTCTACAATGACGCGCTGACGCTCGAACACGAGGCAGGCAGCCGTCGCTGCGGCAAGCATAGCATCATGACGATCCAACGCCATCACGTCGGCAAGCGCCTCGCGGACATGGTCGTCCACGCTGGGACGATCTATCTCGCCGGCCAGGTCGCCGACGATCTGCACGCCGACATCACGACGCAGGCACGGCAGGTGCTCGCCCACGTCGATCGCCTGCTGGCCGAGGCCGGCAGCGACAAGAGCCGGATTCTCTCGGCCACGATCTACCTGCCCGACATGGCCGACTTCGCGGCGATGAACGCGGTGTGGGAGGCCTGGGTCATCCCGGGCCAGCCGCCGGCACGCGCCACCGTCCAGGCGAAGCTCGCCGCCGCCGGTTACCGGATCGAGATCCAGGTCATCGCGGCGCAATAGCCGGGCGATTTCATGTCGGTTCCCTCCGCTTCGCTCTCGACCGTCCCCTCCACCGCCACGCGGGCCGCGCCCGCGGATGCCGCGCCGCCGCTGCCGGTCACCCGGGCAATGTTCGACGAGCTGATGGTGCCCTGCTTCGCGCCGGCGCAATTCATCCCGGTGCGCGGCGAGGGTTCGCGCGTCTGGGACCAGCAGGGCCGGATGTACATCGACTTCGCCAGCGGCGTCGCCGTCACCGCGCTCGGCCACTGCCATCCGGCGATGGTGCGGGCGCTGGCCGAGCAGGCGCGCACCCTCTGGCACGTGTCGAACTGGATGACCAACGAGCCGGCGCTGCGGCTGGCGAAGAAGCTCACGGACGCGACGTTCGCCGAGCGCGTGTTCTTCTGCAACTCCGGCGCCGAGGCGAACGAGGCGGCGCTGAAGCTCGCGCGGCGCTATGCGCACGATCACTTCGGAGCGGAGAAATTCCGCGTCATCTCGGCCCTCAACGCCTTCCACGGGCGGACGCTGCTCACGGTCACCGCCGGCGGGCAGGCCAAGTACGCCTCCGGCTTCGGCCCCGCGCCGACCGGGTTCACCCATATCCGCTACAACGACGTCGCGGGACTGGAAGCGGCGTTCGCGGAGGAAGGCGGCGACGACGTGTGCGCGGTCATCCTGGAGCCGATGCAGGGTGAAGGCGGCATGATTCCCGGCACGCCGGAATTCCTCGCGGCCGCCCGGCGCCTGTGCGACGAGCATGACGCGCTGTTGATCCTGGACGAGATCCAGAGCGGCATGGGCCGCACCGGGACGCTGTTCTCGTACATGCAGAAAGGCGTCGTGCCCGACATCCTGACCAGCGCCAAGGGGCTGGGCGGCGGCTTTCCGATCGGGGCGATGCTCACCAGCGCGGAAGTCGCGAGCGCATTCTCGGTCGGCGTGCACGGCACGACCTACGGCGGCAACCCGCTGGCCTGCGCAGTCGCGGGCGCGGTGTTCGACATCGTCAACACCGTCGAAGTGCTCGACGGGGTCAGGGCGCGACACGCGCTGTTCGTCGAGGGCTTGCGCACGATCAACTCGCGGCGCGAGGTATTTGCCGACATCCGCGGCGAAGGCGTATGGCTCGGCTGCGAGCTCGGTCCTCGCTGGCACGGCAAGGCCGCGGACGTCATGCGCGCCGCCAGCGACGCCGGCCTGATCGTGCTGATGGCGGGTCCCGACGTGGTACGGATCGCGCCGTCGCTGCTGATCGGCCTCGACGAGATTCTCGAGGGACTGGCGCGGCTCGAAACGGCGCTGGGCAAGTCGCTGACCTGACCGCGCGGCTGACGGGCGGCCGCCGTTGACGACGACGCGAATGCCTCGCCCGTTCGAACGCTGAACGCACGACGATGTTCTACGTCCGCCCGATCGAACGCGATGATCTGCCGGCGCTGTTCGCGTTGTCCGAGAAAAGCGGCGCAGGGCTCACGACGCTGCCGGCAAACGCCGAGCGCCTCGGCTCCCGCATCGAGCGCTCGCTCGCCTCGCTGGCCGGCAGCGCCAAGACCGCCGAAGCCTGCTATGTGTTCGTGTTGATCGACGGGGCGACGCAAGGCGTCATCGGCATCAGCGCGATCGAAGCGGCGGTGGGGCTGGCCGAGCCCTGGTATAACTATCACGTCGGCACGCAGGTGCACGCCTCGCGCGAATTGGGCGTCTACACCAGGGCGCCGACGCTGTTCCTGACCAACGATCACACCGGCAACAGCGAGCTGTGCTCGCTCTTCCTGGACGCGCGCTACCGCCACGGCAAGAACGGCCCGCTGCTGGCCAAGGCACGGCTTCTGTTCATCGCCGAATTCGCCGATCGCTTCGCCGCCAAGATCATCGCCGAGATGCGCGGGAGGCTCGATCCGGACGGCAAGAGTCCGTTCTGGGAAGGCCTCGGCCGCCACTTCTTCACCATCGAGTATTCGCGCGCCGACTACCTGACCGGCATCGGCCAGAAGGCGTTCATCGCCGAGCTGATGCCGCGACATCCGGTGTACACCGCGCTGCTGCCGGCCGGTGCGCGCGCCGCCATCGGCGAAGTCCATGCCGACGCGCTGCCGGCGCGGTCGATGCTCGAGGCGGAGGGATTCCGCTACGAGGGCTATATCGACATCTTCGACGCGGGCCCGACCCTCGAGTGCTTTCGCGACAACATCCGTGCGGTGCGTCAGTCGCTGGTCCTGCCGGTCGCCATCGGTGAGGAGGACCCGGTGCCGGACAGCCTGAGCGACGACGTCCTCTGGCTGGTCGCCAACCGCGACTTCGCCACGTTCCGCGCCGTCCTCTGCCCGGCGCCGGCGCGGCTGGCGCAGTTTCCGCTGCTGCCGCACGCGGCCGAGGCGCTGGGGGTGCGTGCCGGCGACTCGGTCCGCGCGGTTCCCCTGTCGCCGCGCGACCGGTGACCCTCGCGGGCCGATGACCGCTACTATCGAACGGAAGGCAGAACATGAAGCAACCGCACATCCTGATTCTCATGACCGACCAGCAGCGCGCCGATTGCATGAGCTGTGCTGGGCATGCACAACTCAAGACGCCCAACATCGATCGCCTCGCCCGGGAGGGCATGCGCTTCACGCAAGCGACGACCGCATCGCCGATCTGCATGCCGGCGCGAGCATCGTTTGCCAGCGGCCTGTATCCGCATAACCACGGCATGTGGGCAAACCAGGGGGAGCTCCCCGCGGCAGACGAGACGTTCTTTCAGCTCCTGCAGAGCGCGGGGTACCACACGGCGCAAGTCGGCAAGACGCATTTTTATGAACATAAAGCGGGAGTGCACATGCGCAGCCGCGAACCGTACATGCATGCTCGCGGCCTGGAATACGTTCATGAAACCACGGGTCCCAAAGCGGCCTGCCGCACCGTTTCATACATGACGGAAGAGTGGATGGCGAAGGGGCTGCTGGGGAAGTTCGTCGAAGACTACCGGGCACGCGCCCGATCGGAAACCGGAGGCGTGTGGCCAAGTCCGCTTCCGGTCGAGGACTTCCTGGATAGCTATGTTGGTCGCAAGGCCGTCGAATTCGTCGAAGGGTATGACGACCGCCGGCC
>JBOIGD010000208.1:0-5597 GCA_050742615.1 Casimicrobiaceae bacterium
GATCAGGTCGGCGAGCCCGACCAGAGGCGCGAGCTCCATCGAGCCGTAGAGCTTGATCAGGTCGACGTGAATGCCTTTGGCCGCGAAATGCTGGCGTGCGGCGCCGACGTACTTGGTCGCGACCTTGAGGCGCGCGCCGCGCTGCACCGCGCTCGCGTAGTCGAATCCGCGCCGCGCCGCGACCACCAGCCGGCAGCGGCCGATCGCCAGATCGACCGGCTGGTAGAGTCCTTCGCCGCCGTGCTCGAGCAGGACATCCTTCCCGGCGACGCCCAGGTCCGCGGCGCCATGCTGCACGTAGGTCGGCACGTCGGAGGCGCGCACGATGACGAAGCGCAGGTCGGCGCGGTTGCTCGCCAGGATCAGCTTGCGCGAGGTCTCGGGATCCTCGGCCGGAGCGATGCCGGCCGCCGCCAGCAGCGGCAGCGTCTCATCGAAGATGCGCCCCTTGGAGAGCGCGATGGTGAGCGAGGACATGGCGGGCGGGAAACGCCCATTCTAGCGCACGCCGCGGCATCCGCCGGCGGTGTCAGCTGACGCGTCGGATGCGCGCGCCCAGCGCCGACAGCTTGTCCTCGATGCGCTCGTAGCCGCGATCGAGATGGTAGATGCGATCGATCACAGTTTCGCCGTCGGCGATCAGGCCGGCGATCACCAGGCCCGCGGACGCGCGCAGATCGGTCGCCATGACATTCGCCGCGGTGAGCTTTTGCGCGCCGCGGACGATCGCCGTATTGCCTTCGACCTCGATCGCCGCGCCCAGCCGCTTCAATTCCTGCACGTGCATCATCCGGTTCTCGAAAATCGTCTCGGTGATCATCGCCGCGTCGTCGGCTACGGTCATCAGGGCCATCAGCTGCGCCTGCATATCGGTCGGGAAGCCCGGGTACGGAGCGGTGCGCATCGACACCGACCTGAGCCCTCCGTTGCGCCTGACGCGGATGGTGCTGCCGTCGAGCGTCGTGACGACGCCCGCCTCGGCGAGCTTGTCGAGGACGGCGCCGAGCGTATCGGGCCGCGCGCCGGTCAATGCGACCTCGCCGCCGGTCGCAGCCGCAGCGACCAGGAACGTGCCGGTCTCGATGCGATCGGGCATGATCGCGTGCGTTGCGCCCGACAGCCGCGACACGCCTTCGATGACGATGCGGTCGGTGCCGGCACCGGAGATCCTGGCGCCCATCGCATTCAGGCAGTCGGCCAGGTCGACCACCTCGGGCTCGCGCGCCACGTTGTCGAGCACCGTCGTGCCCGATGCCAGCGTCGCCGCCATCAGCAGATTTTCCGTGCCGGTGACCGTGACCAGGTCGAAGACGACATGGGCGCCGGACAGGCGCGTCGCCCTGGCGTCGATGTAGCCGTGGTCGAGATTGATCTCCGCGCCCATCGCCTGCAGGCCCTTGATGTGCTGGTCTACCGGCCGCAGCCCGATGGCGCAGCCGCCGGGCAGCGACACGCGCGCTTCGCCGCAGCGCGCCAGCAGCGGGCCCAGCGCGAGGATCGACGCGCGCATCGTCTTCACCATCTCGTACGGCGCGAGCGGCCAGTCGATGTCGGCGGCAGAGACCGTCAGTGCGCCGTCGTCCGCTTCCGCGCGCACGCCCATCTGCGCGAGCAGCGAGCGCATCGTCCGCACGTCGTTGAGTTGCGGCAGGTTGCGCAGCACCAGGGGCTCCGCCGTCAGCAGCGCGGCGCAAAGGATCGGCAGCGCCGCGTTCTTGGCGCCGGAAACACGCACTTCTCCGTGCAGCGGCACCCCGCCGGTGATCGCCAGCTTGTCCACGCGAGGGCTAGCCCGAACCCTGGCGCCACTGCGCCGGCGTCAGCGTCTGCATCGACAGGGCATGAATCTCCTCGCGCATGCGCCCGCCGAGCGCGCCGTAGACGAGCTGGTGCTGCCGCACCTTGCTCAAGCCCGTGAAGGCCTCGCTAACGACGAGCGCCTGGAAATGCCGCCCGTCGCCGTCGACCGCGACGTGCTCGCAGGCGAGACCCGACTCGATCATGCCCTTGATCTGTTCCGAAGTGACCACGCGATCTCAATGCCGAAGCTTGTAGCCGCGCTTGAGCAGGGCAAGCGTCGCCGCGCTCAGCGCGGCGCAGAAGACGACGACGATCGCGAGGCTCAGCGTCGGCGCGACATCGGACAGCCCGAAAAACCCGTAGCGGAAGCCGTCGATCATATAGAAGAAGGGATTGAAATGCGACAAACCCTGCCAGAACGGCGGCAGCGAGTGGATCGAATAGAAGACGCCGGACAGGAACGTCAGCGGCATGATCAGGAAATTCTGGAACGCCGCGAGCTGGTCGAACTTGTCGGACCAGATGCCGGCGATCAGGCCGAGGATGGCCAGGATCGCGCTGCCCAGCAGCGCGAAGGCCAGCGCCCAGAGCGGGTACGCCGGCGCGATCGGCGCGAACCATAGCGTCACGACGAAAACGCCCAGCCCGACGACCAGCCCGCGCACCATCGCGCCCAAAACGTAGGCGCCGAACATGTCGAGCGGCGACAGCGGCGTCAGCAGGACGAAGATCAGGTTGCCGGTGATTTTCGACTGGATCAGCGACGAGGAGCTGTTGGCGAACGCATTCTGCAGCACCGACATCATCACCAGGCCGGGGATCAGGAACGCCGAGTAGGCCACGCGTCCATCGAATACCGAGACGTGCGCCTCGAGGACGTGCGAAAAGATCAGCAGGTAGAGCAGCGAAGTCAGCATCGGCGCGAGTATCGTCTGGAAGCTCACCTTCCAGAAGCGCAGCAGCTCCTTGTACAGCAGCGTCAGCCATCCGGCGCCGCGCGAGGGCAGCAAGCGCGAGAGCGCCGCGGCGTCGTGCGTCGTCTCGCTCACCACGCTCATTCCTGACGCGCCATGATGCGCAGGAAAACCTGCTCCAGGTCGGCCTCCTGCAGCGAGAGCTCGACGATCGCGATGCGCGCTTCGCGCAGCGCCGCCAGCATGGTCTCGAGCTCCGCGTAGTCCGACAGCGAGACCAGGCAGGTCTGCCCGTCCTGGCGCAGCACCCGGCCCGGCCACGGTCCCGGCAGTTCGCCGGCGACGGTCACGCGCACGGTGAGCCCGGCGAACGTCGAGAGGAGCTTCTGCTTGGTATCGAGCGCGACGACCCGGCCGGCCTTGAGCATCGCGATGCGTCCGCACAGCGCCTCGGCTTCCTCGAGATAGTGGGTCGTGAGGATGATCGTGTGTCCGTCCCGGTTGAGCTTGCGAATAAACGCCCAGAGGCTCTGCCGCAGTTCGACGTCGACGCCGGCGGTCGGCTCGTCGAGCACGATCACCGGCGGCTTGTGCACCAGCGCCTGGCCCACGAGCATGCGGCGCTTCATCCCGCCCGACAACGCCCGCATGTTGGTGTTGGCGCGCGAGGTCAGGTCGAGATGGTGCAGGATCTCGTCGATCCAGTCATCCTGATCGCGAATGCCGAAATAGCCGGCCTGAATGCGCAGGGTCTCGCGCACGGTGAAAAACGGATCGAACACCAATTCCTGCGGCACCACACCCAGCAGCCGCCGCGCGCGGGCATAGTCGCTGACGACGTCGTGCCCGAGCACGCGGGCCTTGCCGCGGTCGGCGCGGGTGAGACCGGCGAGGATGGAGATCAGCGTCGTCTTCCCCGCCCCGTTGGGTCCGAGCAGCCCGAAGAACTCGCCCTGCTCGACCGTCAGATCGACGCCGGCCAGCGCCTGCACGGGGCCGAAACGGCGCGCGACGTCGACGATGTCGACCGCCGCGGTCATGCGCTCCGGCCGATGCCGGCCTGGGCAGCCGCGGCGGGCGACGGCCCGGCGGCACACGGGCGGCAAGCGCGCCCGGACGAGCACGATCGCGCAGGAATCCCGGCCAAGGCGTTCAGGCGGCGGAGAGGAGCAGGTTGACGCCGTACAGCCCGGCGAGCGACGCCATGCTCGGCGGCACGTTCTCGAACGCCAGCGACTTGCGCTCGGCGGCGGCGCGGCGTTTCCACTCGAGCAGAATGGCCACGCCGGCGGAATCGACCGGATCGACGCCCTGCAGGTCGACCTTGCCGCTCTCCGGCAGCGGGACGGCGACGCTCGCCGCGAGCACGCGGGCGACGTTATTGATCGTCAGCGGGCCGGAGACCACCCAGCGGCCACCGTCGGCGCTCAGCACCTGCTCGTGCCTGTCCACGGACGCCGGCCGGGATCCGGTGCGCATCACTTCGGCGCCATGCCCTTGTTCTTGTCGGCCAGCGTCTTGATCAGGCCGTCGATGCCCGAGGTCTTCACCGCGTCGTTGAATTCGTCGCGATAGTTGGTCACCAGGCTCACGCCGGCGACGACGACGTCGTACGCTTTCCAGCCGTCGGGAGTCTTTTCCATGCTGTAGTCGATCGGCACCGGCGCCTGGCCGGCCCGGCGCACGGAGGTGCGCACGGTCACCTCGGTGTCGCCGGCATTCATGCGCAGCGGCGCGTAGTCCATCGTGTTGTCGCGGTAGTTGGACAACGCCCCCGAATAGGTCCGCACCAGCAGCGAGCGGAACTCGTCGGTCAGGCGCTTCTGCTGGTCGGGCGTCGCGCCGCGCCAGCTGCGACCCATCGCCAGAGCCGTCATGCGGGTGAAATCGAAATGCGGCGTGAGCTTGCTCTCGATCAATTCCTTGACCTTGGCCTGATTGCCGGCCTGGAGAGTCTTGTCGGCGCGAATCGTCTGCAGCACGTCCTCGGCGACTCGCTTGACCAGCGCGTCCGGCGCTTCCTGCGCCTGGACGTGCGCGGCCGTCAGCGCGAGCGACGCCGCAAAAAGGATCGCTACCCATCGGTCGATCATCGTGAACCTCGTGGAGTGGCTGGGAGACGCGGCACCCCCCAGCCGCAACCGGTCGTCCGCCCGGACTGACGTTCCCGCATTACTCGTCCTCGTCGGGCGGCGGCTTGCCGTCATAGACCTGGTAGCGCCGCGCCCGGAGATAGGCGTTGCGCAAATACCGGTACTTGTCGAGGGCCGCCGTGTCGAGGATGCTTTCGGCGCTCAGCAGTTGCGCCCGGGTATCCAGATAACCCAGCCCGTAGAGCGAGTTCCGCAGCGGAACGTTCGGCAGGTAGCCGATCGGTCCGACGTAGAGGCGCACCAGCCAACCGGCGCCGTCGCGCACGGTAGTCGGTCCGAACAGCGGTATGAACAAGTACGGGCCCTGCGGCACGCCCCACTTGCCGAAGGTTATGCCGAAGTCGTTCTTGTCCTTGGCGATGCCCATCTCCGATGCGAGGTCGAAAACGCCGAGGATGCCGAACGTCGAATTGAGCAGCACGCG
Source organism: Casimicrobiaceae bacterium (assembly GCA_050742615.1). Lineage (GTDB taxonomy): Bacteria > Pseudomonadota > Gammaproteobacteria > Burkholderiales > Casimicrobiaceae > PALSA-1003. The sequence goes on from JBOIGD010000208.1 coordinate 5,292, forward strand.
GCCGAAATCGTCGCCGGCACGCTCCTTCCTGCCCTGCAATGCGTTGTTGACGCCGGTAAAGAAGTCGTCGATGTTGCCGAAGAAGTTCGACACGCCGGTGCGCACCGGCTCCGGGGTGGTCTTGACGTAGGCTTCGGCGATCGGCTTGATCACGTTGCCGTCGACGACCTCGTGGACCGAGTACATCGCCCGGTTCCAGGGTTCGAACGGGTCGACGCGCGACGGCGCCGCCGCGCAGCCGGCCAGCAGCGCACAGGACAGCGCCAGCGCACGTGCGATGCCGCATGCGGATAGCCTCATTTGTTG
>JBOIGD010000209.1:0-3250 GCA_050742615.1 Casimicrobiaceae bacterium
TCCGCGGCGGGCTGGCGATGGTGTCGATCGGGACGTCGCTGTTCTTCGCCGAGATCTCGGGCTCGGCGGTCGCCGACGCCGCGGCGCTCGGATCGATCCTGATCCCGGCGATGCGGAGCCGCGGCTATACCAAGGAATTCGCCGCGTCGGTCATCTCCTCGTCGGCCACGCTCGCGGTCATCATCCCGCCGTCGATCCCGATGCTGCTCTACGCGGTGATCGCCGGCACCTCGGTGGTCAAGCTGTTCGTCTCCGGGATCGTGCCCGGCATCCTCGGCGGTCTCGGCATGATGGGCGTCGCGTACTGGTTCGCGCGCCGCTACAACTTTCCGGTCGAGCAGTCGTTTCGCTGGTCCAATGTGGTCAAGACGTTCCGGGAAGCGCTGTGGGCCTTCGTGCTGCCGGTCGTGATCCTCGGAACCATATTCGGCGGCATCGTGACCGCGACCGAAGGCGCGGCGATCGCGGTGCTGGCGGCGCTGTTCGTCGGCTTCGTCGTCTACCGCGAGCTCGACGGCAAGGTATTGCGGACCTCGATCATCGAGGGCGGCGTGCAGACGGCGGTGGTGATGCTGCTGGTCGCCGCCAGCGCGCTCCTCGGCGTCTACCTGACCGAGACGCATCTGCCGCAGCAGCTCGCGCAGAGCATTCTCGCCTTCACGTCGAACAAATGGGCGGTGCTCGCGATACTCAACGTGCTGTTCCTGATCCTCGGCTTCTTCCTGCATTCGGCGGCGGCGATCATCCTGGTCGTCCCGGTCGTCATGCCGCTGGTCCATGCGGTGGGGATCGACCCGGTCCATTTCGGGCTGGTTGTCACGATCAATCTGGGCATCGGCCAGCAGACGCCGCCGGTGGCCAGCGTCCTGATGACCTGCTGCGCGATCGCCAAAGCGGACATGTGGGAAGTCAGCAAGGTCAACGTGTACTTCGTGGCCGTGCTGCTGGCGGTGCTGATGCTGGTTACCTATGTCCCGGTCACCGGCATGGGACTCGTCGACTTTTTCTACCACTGAGGGTCCGGAATGACTGACGCAGTGCGGATCGAGCGCGACGGCCCGATTGCCACCGTGGTGCTCGACCGGCCGGACAAGCTCAATGCGCTGTCGTGGGCCGCGTGGACCGGGCTCGGCGCGCGCATGCGCGAGCTGTCGGCCGACGATCAGTTGCGCTGCGTGATCGTGCGCGGCGCCGGAACCAGGGCCTTCGCCGCCGGAGCCGACATCGCCGAGTTTCCCGCCGTGCGGTCGAGCGCCGCGCAGGGGCGCGACTACGGCGAGCTGATCCACGCGACGATGCGCTCGATCGGCGATTGCCGGCACCCGACGGTGGCGATGATCCACGGCGTATGCGTCGGCGGCGGGCTCGAGGTCGCGCTGATGTGCGATCTGCGGATCTGCGGCGCGGGCAGTCGGTTCGGCATCCCGATCAATCGCCTCGGGCTGACGATGGGCTATGGCGAGCTCGCCGGCCTGCTGGGGGTTGCCGGTCCGGCGGTCACACTGGAGATCCTGCTTGAGGGCCGCATCTTCGGCGCGCAGGAGGCGTACCACAAGCGGCTGGTGCAGCGCGTCGTCGCCGACGAGGCGGTCGAAGCCGAATCGCGCGCAGCCGCGGCGCGCATCGCCGCCGGCGCCCCGCTGGTCGCGCGCTGGCACAAGCAGTTCGTCCGGCGGCTCGCTGCTGCGCCGCAGCTCTCGAACGCGGAATGGGCCGAAGGCTACGCCTGCTTCGACACCGCCGACTTCCGCGAGGGCCTGCAAGCCTTCCTGGCGAAACGGGAGCCGCGCTTCCGGGGCGAGTGATGGGGCCGCTCGCGGGACTCAAGATCATCGAGGTCGCGCACATCATGTCCGGCCCGACCGCGGGCATGCTGCTCGCCGACATGGGCGCCGACGTGATCAAGGTCGAGCGCGTGCCCGACGGCGACGACACCCGGCGCTTTACGCCTCCGGAGGTCAACGGCGAGTCGAGCGCGTTCATGATGATGAACCGCAACAAGCGCGGCATCGCGCTGGATTTGAAGCATCCGGCGGCGAAAGCGGCGCTGCGGCGGATCATCGACCGGGCCGATGTCGTCATCGAGAACTTTCGCGTCGGCACCATGGATCGGCTGGGCCTGGGCTACGAGGTGCTGCGCCAATCCAATCCGCGGCTCATCTATTGCGCGCTGTCCGGTTACGGGCTGACCGGGCCGGATGCGGCCAAGGGCGGCTTCGACCTGGTCGCGCAGGGGCTGTCCGGACTGATGCGCATCACCGGCGATCCCGGCGGCGCGCCGACCAAGGTCGGCTCGCCGGTCGCCGACATCAATGCCGGCATCCTCGGCGCGCTGGGAATCGTCAGCGCGTACGTGCATCTGCTGCGCACCGGCGAAGGACAGCGAGTCGACACTTCGCTCCTGGAAGCGGGCGTCATGCAGACCTTCTGGCAGAGCGCGATCTTCCTGGGTAGCGGGCGCGAGATCGGGCCGCTGGGCTCCGCGCATCCGATGACCGCGCCGTACCAGGCGTTCGAAACCGGGGACGGCTGGATCACCATCGGCGCATCGAACCAGGTCAACTACGTGCGCCTCACGCAGGTGCTCGAGGCGCCGGAGCTGCGCGACGATCCGCGGTTCGCGGACAACAAGCTGCGGATGGCGAACCTGGAGGCGCTGGTCGACGAGCTGACCTCGCGCTTCAAGCGCAAGTCCGCGGCTCAATGGCTGGCCGCGCTCGACGCGGCCGGCGTGCCCGCCGGGCCGGTGAATACGATTGCGCAAATGCTGGCCGATCCGCAGGTGCGCGCCCGCGACATGGTCGTCGAGCTGTCGCATCCGCGGGCCGGCGACACCCAGGCGATCGGCTGTCCGATCAAGTTCTCGGCCACGCCCTCGCGGGTCGTCCGGCCGGCGCCGATGCTCGGCCAGCACACGTCGGAAGTGCTGGGCGAATTCGGCTTCGGCGCCGATGAAATCGGCGATTTGCTCACGGTTGGAGCCGCGGTGCAGGGCTGACGAGGAATCGCGCCGGGACTTCAGCACTGGGCCGGGCCGGTGTGCGGTAGTAGAATTGCGGCCTTCCGGCCCGCCGATGCGCAGCAGCGCCAGCGCCGCAGTGTCCGCGGGCCATGCATCCATCCGCCGCGGGTCGCGCCGGACCAACGAAGCGACGGAGATCCCGTGTTCCCCTTTTTCGAGCGCCTGGTCGATCCCTATCCCGAGGCGATCCCGGACGCGCCGCCGCGCGGCTTTTTCGCGTTCCTTTGG
>JBOIGD010000210.1:0-7575 GCA_050742615.1 Casimicrobiaceae bacterium
TCACCTACACAATCGTTCGCCTCTGGCTCACCCGAGGGCGAACGCTATTGCGGAGCGAGCGCTGGGACGGCGGGGTGCGGCGACTCTTGCCCGAGATGACGTACACCGCCACCGGCTTTTCGAACCCTGTGCGCGTCATCTTCGACGCGATCTTCCGCCCCACCACCGTGGAGGACACGAGCGAGACAGTGGCCGAGCACTTCCGGGTCGCAATCCGGCGCGAGCGAGCGTCGGTGCATGTCATGGATCGGCTCTTCATCCTGCCGACGCGTAATGCGATGCTGGCGCTTGCACGCGCCTTTGCGGTGATGCACCACGGAAGGATCAACGCTTATGCAGCTTATGTGCTGCTCGCGCTTGCCGCGGTGTTCATCGTCGCGTCGATGGTCGGGATCCTCGCTCCGGCCTGATTCGATCACGTCGAACCAGGACCGGGGTCGTAAGCGTCCAAGGGAGCGCAAGATGCGGGCTAAGGCGCGGCCTGGTGGGCCCAGAGGTGCCAACCCGTGACGCCCCCGGTTCATGGGAACCAGTGCGAGTCGTGCGCAATCATGCCGCCTCTCGCGGCGATATCTTAAGTGCCAGCGGCCTCTGACGAAGTTCAAACTGATCGGGTCGATGAGCTCGATAGCGAATCCGCATCCTAATGCTCAAGGCGAGAGCGCCCACACGTGGCCGAAGCAACTTTGGATGGCGTGAAATCGAGAGGCTAACCGACCGCACCCGTTCTGGACGGTCGGGCACTCGTTCGCTTACTGCGAGGCCAGGTGCCCGCGGTTGACAGGACGTTTAAATGTCTATACAAAGTTGGGATGCTGAGGTCCGATCGCGCCGCCGCACAGAGCGCGCACGCCCCGGGCGACCTTGGGCTCGCGGCGTTCCACCCTCAGCCGGCAGTTGCGCTGCACCACCAGATCAAGGAGGACCTTGTCCTGCATCTGCGCTCGGAGCGCTTCGCCCCCGGCCTTGCACTGCCGTCGGAAGCGACCCTGTGCACGCACTACGGCGTTAGTCGCGGCACGCTACGCCGCGCGATTGCCGACCTCGTGTCCGATGGTTATCTCGAGCGCTATCGCGGGCGCGGCACGTTCGTCAGCCGCTCGAAGCTCGAAAGCGGCGTGGTCGGAACGTATAACCGGTTCCAACTCGTCGGGCCGCCGCTCGACGCCGGGGGCCGCATCCTGCTGTGCCGGCGCATTCGTGCCGCCAAGGACATCGGCACCATGCTCAATGTGAAGACAGGAACGAGCCTGTGGATGCTCGAGCGCGTGCGGTTCACCGAGGGCACTCCGGTCAGCCTGCAGACGAGCTTCCTGCCTTTTGACCTGTGCCCTGGGCTTGCGCGCCAGAATCTTCTCGAGCTCCATTTGATCGACCTGCTACGCGACACCTATGGCGTGCACCTCGGCAGTGCGGTCGAATACGTCGAGCCCACCGTCGCGGATGGCCACGCCGCGCGCCATCTCGGCGTACGCCTGCGCACGCCGCTGTTCCAGATCGAGCGCACGACGTACACAGTCGGCGGCGTCATCGCCGAGTATCGGCGCGCCGTGGTGCGCGGCGATGTCTACCGTTACCGGATCGAGCTACGATGAAAGACGACGTCGCGCTCACCGCGGGCGCCTCGCGCGTTCGCTACGAGGGGTGCGCTCATTTCCAAGCTATCGTGGCGAGCGATGGATGGGTACGCGTACCGACAGGTCCCGGTCTCGGCGTCGAGATCGACCGTGAGGCCCTGGAACGCTTTCACATCGAGTGAGGGACCTGCGAGCATGAGACCGACCAATCTTCTTGTCGTGATGTCCGACGAGCACAGCCGGCGCATCCTCGGTTGTTACGGGCATTCGATGATCAGGACCCCGCACCTCGATCGCCTCGCCGAGCGCGGGGTTCGCTTTGCCGACGCCTACTGCAACGTGCCGATCTGCGTTCCGTCGCGGGCATGCTTCGCGACCGGCCGCTACATCCACGAGATCGGATTCTGGGACAACGCCATTCCGTACGAAGGCAGCGTGCCTTCTTGGGGGCATCGGCTCATCGCCAACGGCCATCGATCCGTTTCAATCGGCAAGCTGCATTACCGCAGCACCGAGGATGACAACGGGTTCCACGAGGAGATCATGCCGCTTCACGTCGTCGACGGCGTCGGCGATCTACTCGGGCTGATCCGCGACGAGCTGCCGGTTCGCACCGCTGCGCTCAGGCTCGCCGAGGAGGCAGGACCAGGCGATTCGAGCTACCAGAGGTACGACGACGACATCACCGCCGCCGCACGGCGCTGGCTGCGCAGCGAAGCGCCGAAGCACCGCGATAAACCGTGGGTATTGTTCGTCTCGCTGATCTGCCCGCATTTTCCCCTCAAGTCGCGCAAGGAGTTCTACCGCCTCTATCCGGAAGATGCGGTACCGTGGCCGACACTCTACGCGCCCAACGAGCGGCCGGACCATCCTTACATCGCCGCGATGCGCGAGTGCATGGTCTACGACCAGGCATTCGACGAGGTCAAGGTACGCCGTGCGATCGCGGCCTATTTCGGCATGGTCACATTCCTTGACGACAATGTCGGCAAGATCCTGTCGGCGCTCGAACAGACGGGCCTCGCGCCGGACACGCGTGTGATCTACACGAGCGACCACGGCGACAACCTCGGCACCCGCGGCTTGTGGGGGAAATCCACGATGTACGAAGAGTCCGCCGGAGTTCCACTCATCATGGCCGGCGCCGACATTCCGGCGGGCATGGTGTGCCGCGACCCGGTTACCCTGGTCGACTGCTTCCCGACCATACTCGAAGCCGTCGGCGTGCCGCGGCACCCCGATGACCGCGATCTGCCTGGTCATTCGCTCTTCGACCTCGCGCGGGGAACCGGGCCGCGCCGCACGGTGCTGTGTGAGTACCACGCGGCAGGTGGCGCGACCGGCGCGTTCATGACACGCCACGGCCCGTTCAAGTTCGTCTACTACGTCGGCATGTCGCCGATGCTGTTCGACCTCGACCGCGATCCCCAGGAGCGCAACGACATCGCCGCGGATCCCGGCTACCAAGGCTTGATCCGCGACTGCCTCGACGAGCTCCGGCGCATCGTCGACCCCGAAGCGGTCGATCGTCGGGCGCGTGCCGACCAGGAGGCACGCATCGCGCAGTTCGGCGGCCGCCAGGCCATCCTCGCGCGCGGCTCCTTCGGCTATTCTCCGATTCCCGGAGAGAAGGCCGTCTACGGTTGAAGCCGCAGCCCTGTCAACCCCTTTCTACATCGAGCGTCCGGAGGCCATATGAAAAAACCCATCCGCACTCCTTCAGACAGCCGCCGCCACTTCCTGGGCCGCATGGGTGCCGCCGTCGGCGCAACGTCCGGCCTTGCGCGCGCGCTTCGGCCAGTGTGCGCGCTCGCCGCATCGGTGCCGGCGCTGGCCGCCACGGCCGCAACCGGCGCGGATGTCGCCAAGGCCAAGTCAGAAGGCACAGTGATGCTGTACACGAGCCTCGACACAAAGATCGTCGATGCGATCATCAAACCCTTCCAGGAGCAGTACGGCATCAAGGTGCAGTATTACCGGGGGGGCTCGGCCGACGTTTCGTCCAAGGTGCTCGCGGAGGCCGCAGCGCGACGCATACAGGCCGACATCGTGGACGCATCCGACGTGGGCGCGTTTCTCGCCATGAAGAGCCTCGGCATCCTGAAGCCCTACGACTCCCCCGCCACCAAGGCCGTGGCAGCCGATCTGCGCGATCCGGACAACACCTGGGTCGCGGATCGCCTGACCCAAGCGGTGATCCAGTGGAACACCAAGCTCGTCGCGAACGAGCCGCCGCGGCATTGGAAGGATCTAGCGGATCCGCGCTACGCCGGGAAGATCGCGTTCTTCAGCAGCAGCAACGGCGACGGCGCGCCTCGCATGTATACGCTGGCATTGACGTTCGGCTGGGAGCTGCTGGAGGCCTACGCGGCGAACAAACCGCTGCGCGTTGCGACGCCGCAGCTGGTCACGCAGCTGCTCGAAAGCGGCGAGCGCAGCGCAGCCTTTTGCACCAACGACAACATCGCGTGGCGCTCGAAGCGGCAGGGCAAACCGACCGACTACGCTTTCCCGGCCGAGGGCGTCCCGACGGAGCTCGGGGCAGTGGGCCTGCTAAAGGATGCAGAGCATCCCAATGCGGCCATGCTGTTCTACGACTGGTGGATGGGCGATGTCGGGCAGAAGATCCTGGTCGATGGTGGAAAATATTCCAGCCGGTCGGATCTGGCTCCCCCACCAGGCAATCCGCCGCTCAAGGAGCTGAAGCTTCTAGTCCTCGATTACGCGAAGTATCAGGCGCAGCGCTCGCAGGTGCTGGAACGGCTCACCCGGAATTTCGGCGGAGAGTGGGGCGCATAGATTCACCGCGTTTCGCGCCGGTCGCGGAAACGTGAAATCGGCGGCCGCGGCCAGTGCGGGCGACTTGCCGGGCGCCGCCGGCGAGGCATCGATCGCCACGCGCGAGCTGGCACCGACCGTCACACTGGGCCTCGCGGTCGCCGCGCTCCTGCTCTTCGTCGGCTACCCGCTGTGCTGGCTGGTCTTCGGTGCCGTCGGCCTCCCCGGTGATTTCAGCCTCGCTTTCGTGGTTCGGGCGTTCACGCAGCCAGGCAACGTCGCCGCGTTGGCGAACACCCTCGTCCTCGCGCTGGGTGTAGGCATCCTGGGTGTCGTTCTCGGCGTCCCGCTCGCGTGGGCGACGTCGCGCACCGACCTACCCTTGCGCAAGCTCTTCCATGGCCTGGTGGGCCTCGCCTACATCCTCCCGCCGTATCTGACGAGCGTCGCGTACATCATTCTGCTGGGTCCCAATGCGGGCTACCTCAACCGTTTGCTTGCCTGGGCGACGGGTATGCCAGGCAGCGCGATCAACATCTTCAGTGCCGGTGGCGTCATATTCGTCATTTCGATGCACGTCTACGCGCTTCCCTATTTCCTTACCTACGGTGCACTGCAATCGGTCGACCCTTCGCTGGAGGAATCCGCCCGCGTGCTGGGTGCACGGCGATGGACGGTGCTTCGTCGCGTCACCCTGCCGCTGGTCGCGCCGGCAATCACCGGCGGTGCGCTGCTCGCCGCGGTCAATTCCATGGCCTTGTTCGGCCCGCAGGCGTTTCTCGGACTGCCGGCGCGGATCGTCTATCTGCCGACTCGGATCTATGGGGCGCTGGGCGGCTATCCGCCGCGCTTTGCCGACGCCTCCGCACTGTCGATCGTGCTGGTGCTGCTGACCGTGATCGGACTTTCCGTGCAGCGCCGCTACCTCGCCCGGCGCTCGTTCGTGACGGTGGGTGGGCGCGGCGCGCGCCTGGCTCGCCACGCGCTCGGCGCTCTGCGGTGGCCGCTTGCGCTCGTCTTCCTTATCGTCGTTTGCCTGAGCTCCATCGCGCCGCTCGCGGTTCTCGCGGCGGCCGCATTCAGCAAGGTCTGGACCGACCCGCTTACTTTGGACAACATCACGCTCGCCAACTTCTTCGCCGCGCTGGTCGACAACCAGATCGCTGCACGCGGCGTGATCAATAGCTTCAAGCTGGCGATCGTCGCGGCGACGTCCGCGGTGCTGATCGGCGTGGCGATCGCGTATCTCGATCTGCGCACGTCTCTGCGCGGGCGGCGCCTGCTCGATTATCTCGGGATCCTGCCGCTCGGGCTCCCCGGGACAGTGCTGGCCGTAGCCCTGCTGCAGGCGTTCATTCGCTTCCCGTTGCCGATCTACGGAACCGTCTGGATCCTGTTGGTGGCATACGTCGCCCGCTCGATGCCGCTTGCGGTGCGCGGCGCCAACGGCGCCCTGCGGCAGGTCGACGTGTCGCTCGAGGAGGCCGCGCGCGTCGCCGGCGCATCCTGGTTCGCGACGATCCGCAGGATACTGCTGCCGATCATGCGGCCCAACCTGATGCTCGTGTGGCTCCTGGTGTTCATTCCGGCGCTGGGCGAGCTGAGCGCCACGATCCTACTGTACACCAACGGAACGGAAACGATCTCGGTCGCGATCTTCCGGCTGAGCGACCTAGGTCAGCTCGAGGTGGTTGCCGCCCTCTCCATCGTGCTGATCGTAGTGATCCTCCTGGCCGCGCTCCTGATCCAATGGCTCGCCGGTCGCGGCCGCAGTGCGGTGTCGACCGAAACGATCATGGTCTGAAACGGAGAAACGGCAATGGCGCAGATCGCGATCCGAGGATTGGCCAAGCATTTCGGCGCTCATCACGCCTTGCACGCCCTCGACCTCGATATCCAGGACAAGGAGTTCGTGACGTTGCTCGGCCCATCCGGCTGCGGCAATACGACGACGCTGCGACTCCTGGCCGGGCTGGTTGCGCCGGACGCCGGAGAGATCTCGATCGACGGACGCGTGGTGTCGTCGAGCCGGCGCGTCCTGCGTCCGGAGCGGCGTCAGATGGGAATGGTGTTCCAGAGCTACGCGCTATGGCCTCACATGAGCGTGTTCGAGAACGTCGCGTTCGGACTGACGTTGAAGCGCATGTCGCGAAGCGACGTTCGCAGTAGCGTAGAGCGCGCGCTGGTGATGGTTGGCCTGGAAGGGCTCGGGTCGAGGGCGCCGAGCGCGCTGAGCGGCGGCCAGCAGCAGCGGGTAGCCCTCGCGCGCTCACTGGTCACGGAACCGTCGATCCTTCTGCTCGACGAGCCACTCAGCAATCTCGACGCCAAGCTGCGCGAACGGATGCGCATCGAGCTGAAGGACCTCCAGCGCCGCACGGGGATCACGTTCGTGTACGTGACCCACGATCAGGCGGAGGCGATGGTGCTTTCGGACCGGATCGCCGTCATGAACGGAGGACTCCTGCAGCAATTCGCCGCGCCGCGCACCCTCTACGAACGCCCGGCCAATAGGTTCGTCGCCGATTTCATGGGCGCCGCGAACCTGCTCGCAGGCGTTGTCGAGCGGCCGCCCGCGATCTCCGGCGCGCCCGGCGCAGTCAACGTCGCTGCCGGGCTGCGGCTCGAGGCGCTGCTGCCCGCTGGCGCCACTAAAGACAGGGCCGTCACGATCATGATACGGCCCGAGGACATCGCGATCACGCGCGACTCGCCCGAGCGCGATCGGAACATCATACCGGGCATCGTCGCAGGCTACAGCTTTCTCGGCAGCCTGGTCGACTACTCGGTGGAAACGAGCGGCGTCGTGCTGCGTATCCAGGTCCCGCGCAGCGCGACTTTCGACCGCGGAGAGCGCGTCTACCTTTCCATTCACCCCGAGCGGTGCATCGGCATCGACTAAGCGGCAAGACCACGACCGCCCCGATTGCGCAAGCTCGTGTCGACGCCGAATGCGGTGGTGATCGAGGACGGGAAGATCGGCCTCGACCCGCAGTTCGTCTGGCTCGACCTGCGGGCATTCGACCGCGACGTCGACGCTCTGCAGCCCCTGCTGCGCATGCCCGGATTGGAACACGGTGTGGCGGAAATAGGCGAGCGACTGCTCGCGCGCTACCGCAGCCCGCTCCTCGACCACGAGGACCGCAGCGCTGGCTGCTCGGCGCACGCGAGCGCGCGCGGGCGCGCTTCCTGCGCTCGCTCGCGGAGGCCGGCCGCTACT
>JBOIGD010000211.1:0-3278 GCA_050742615.1 Casimicrobiaceae bacterium
GAGCAGAACGGCGCGCCGGTCGACCTGTACGAAGAGCCGGTCAACACGTTCGTCGCGCGCTTCATCGGCACGCCGCCGATGAACCTGCTGCGCCTCGAACGAGGCGCCTTGGGCGCGGTGATCGCCGGCACCGCCGCCCCCGTGGTGGCAGACGGCGGGCTTGCGGGGGCGACGCTGGGCGTGCGTCCCGAGCACGTCGAGCTTTGCCGCGCCGACGGCGTCGCGGCTTCGATCGACGCGGTCGAGTACCTGGGAGCCGACTCGCTGCTGGCCTGCCGCGCAGGCGACCAGCCGCTGACCGTTCGGGTCGGCGGCCGCGTGGGGCTGCGGCGCGGGGACGCTGTGCGCCTCGGTTGGGCGCCGGGCGCCGCGCACTTTTTCGACGGCGCGACGCAGATGCGGCGCGAGGTCGAGAGCAGTCATCGCGCCGCGACGATGGTTGCGTAACACGCCGGTTTCGGTCCACTGCCGTCAACAGGAGGAGCTTCGATGAGTCACAGGATGTTCCCGCGCTGGATCCTTGCGCTCGCCGCCACTGCGCTCTCGGCCGTATCGTTCGCGCAGGCGCCGGTGGAGATCTCGTTCTATTACCCGGTCGCCGTCGGCGGGCCGATAACCAAGATCATCGACAAGTTCGCCACCGATTTCGAGAAGGAAAACCCGGCGATCAAGGTCCACCCGATCTATTCGGGCACCTACCAGGATTCGATCACCAAGGCACTGACCGCGGTCAGGAGCAACGACGCGCCGGCGATGTCGGTGCTGCTGTCGACCGACATGTTCACCCTGATCGACGAGGACGCGATCGTGCCGTTCGATCCGCTGATCAAAACCGCGGAGGACCGGACATGGCTGCAGGGCTTCTACCCGGCGTTCATGGAGAACAGCCAGACCGGCGGCAAGACCTGGGGCATTCCGTTCCAGCGCTCGACGATCGTGCTGTTCTACAACAGGGAGATGTTCAAGGAAGCGGGGCTCGACCCGAACCATCCGCCGGCGACCTGGAAGGAAATGGCCGAATACGCGCAGAAGCTGACCAAGCGCGATGCCTCCGGCAAGGTCACGCAATGGGGTGTCCAGATCCCCGCTTCCGGATTTCCCTACTGGTTGTTCCAGGGCCTCACCACCGAAAACGGCGTGCAGCTGATGAATGCAGCGGGAACCGAAACCTATTATGACAAGCCCGCGGTCATCGAGGCGCTGCAGTATTGGGTCGACCTGACGAGCAAATACAAGGTGCATCCGGAGGGTATCGTCGAATGGGGGACGACCCCGAAGGACTTTTTCGAGCGGAAGGTCGCGATGATGTGGACGACGACCGGCAACCTGACCAACGTCCGCAGCAACGCCAAGTTCGACTTCGGGGTCGGCATGCTGCCGGCCAACAAGCGGCGCGGCAGCCCCACCGGCGGCGGGAATTTCTACATTTTCAAGCAGGCGAGCCCGGCCCAGCAGGCGGCGGCGTTCAAGTTCATCAAGTGGGTGACCTCGCCCCAGCATGCGGCCCAATGGGGCATCGAGACCGGCTACGTAGCCGTGCGGCCCGATGCCTGGCAGACCCCGGAGATGAAGAAGTACGTCGCCGAATTTCCTCCCGCGGCGGTCGCCCGCGACCAGCTGCAATTTGCCGTTGCCGAGCTCTCGACGCACGACAATCAGCGCGTGACCAAGGCGCTGAACGACGGACTGCAGGCGGCGCTTACCGGCAGCAAGACGCCCGAACAGGCGATGAAGGACGCGCAGCGCGAGGCGGACCGGTTGCTGCGCAGCTATCGCAAGTGAGCGGCCGGGTCGCAGGCGACGGATCGGGGGCGGGCCTCCGCTGAATCCGCCCTTCGCCGCCCGCCCGCGCGCGAAACGCCCGGCACGATGATGGCCTCCGCATGACCCGCACCGCCAACTGGCTGTACGGCTGGCTGCTGCTGCTCCCCGCGGCGGGCTTGCTCGCGCTGTTCACCCACTACCCGGCGATGACCACGCTGTGGCACAGCTTCGAGTCGACGCCGAGAGGCGCGGACCCCGCCATGTTCGTCGGCCTCGACAACTACCGGCAGCTCGCCGAGGACCCGATATTCTGGAAAGCCTTCGCCAACAACCTCTGGTACGCCGCGGGTACGATCCCGGTGTCGATCGCGCTGGCACTGCTGATGGCGGCCTGGGTCAACGGCAGGATCGCCGGGCGCGGTTTCCTGCGGCTCGCCTACTTCACGCCGACCGTGCTGCCGATGATAGCCGTCGCCAACATATGGCTCTTCTTCTACACGCCGGAATACGGATTGCTCGAGCAGGTCAGCGGCGCGTTCGGATTCCCGGCACACAACTGGCTCGGCAGCCGGAACACCGCGCTCGGCTGCCTGATGATGGTCGCGGTGTGGAAGGAAGCCGGCTTTTTCATGATCTTCTACCTGGCGGCGCTGCAGCAGATGTCGCCCCATCTCGCGGAAGCGGCGGCGATCGAGGGTGCGTCGCGCTGGTACTACTTCCGCCGGGTCACCCTGCCGCTCCTGATGCCGACGACGCTTTTTGTCCTTGTCAACGCGGTGATCAACGCCTTCCGGCTGGTCGACCACGTCGTCGTGATGACTCGCGGCGGCCCGGACAATGCGACCGAGCTGCTGCTCTACTACATCTACGAGATCGGCTTCCGTTTTCAGGATTCGGCGTACGCGGCGACGCTGACCATCGTACTGCTCGCGCTGCTGGCCGCGGTCGCGCTCGCGCAGTTCTGGTTCCTCGACAGAAGAGTCCACTACCGATGAGTTCCATCGGCACGGCTAGCGCAAGCGGATTCGGCCGTGGCGCCGAGACGGCAGGCGCATGGCTCCTCGGACTGTTGTGGATACTGCCGCTGGCGTACGCGTTCTGGACCGCGTTCCATCCGGGAGAATTCGCCACCCATTTCGTGCCGACGGCGCCGCTGACGCTGGACAATTTCGTCAAGGCGTGGCACGCGGCGCCTTTCGCGCGCTACTTCCTGAATACGACGCTGCTGTGCACGATGGTACTCGTCGCGCAACTCGTGCTTTGCACGCTTGCCGCGTACGCCTTCGCGCGCTTCGATTTTCCGGGCAACAGCCTCCTGTTTGCGCTGGTGCTGGTGCAGCTCATGGTGATGCCCGACGTGCTGATCGTCGAGAACTACCGCACGATGAACGCGCTCGGCCTGCGCGACACCATTCTTGCCATCGGGTTGCCGTACATGGCGAGCGCCTTCGGCATCTTCCTGCTGCGGCAGACGTTCAAGACGGTGCCGAAGGAGCTCGACGAGGCGGCGCGCG
>JBOIGD010000212.1:0-5450 GCA_050742615.1 Casimicrobiaceae bacterium
GCGGCATCCTGACCGTCGCGGTCGTGACGCGGCCGTTCCTGTTAGAAGGCAAGCGCCAGCGGGTCGCCGAGGCCGGCATCGAGGAGCTGACGACGATCGTCGACTCGCTGATCATCATTCCGAACGACAAGCTGATGCAGGTGCTGGGTGAAGACGTCTCGGTGCTCGACGCCTACGCCGCGGCCAACGACGTGTTGCACAGCGCGGTCGCCGGGATTGCCGAGGTGATCAACAATCCGGGGCTGGTCAACGTCGACTTCGCGGACGTGCGCACGGTCATGTCGGAAGTCGGCATGGCGATGATGGGCTCGGCCAAGGTGGGCGGGCCGGATCGCGCGCGGCTTGCCGCCGAGCGGGCGGTGGCGAGTCCGCTGCTCGAGGAAGTCAACCTCGCCGGCGCGCGCGGCGTGCTGGTGAACATCACCGCGTCGGCGGGCCTCAAGATGAAGGAATATCACGAGGTCATGAACACGATCAAATCGTTCACCGCCGACGACGCGATGGTGATCGTCGGCACCGTGATCGACGAGGCGATGGGCGACGAGCTCCGCGTGACGATGATCGCGACCGGCCTGGGTGGCGCGGTGGCGGCGCGTGGCCGGCAGCCGCGGCTCGAGGTCGTCGACCACGTGATCGAGCGCACCGGGACCGACGGCGTCGGCATGTCGGTCGAGACGATCGACTACGACTCGCTGGACAGGACGCCGGCGGTCATTCGCCGTGGGCGCACCGGCTCGCCGGGCGTTGCGGCGGCGGCTTTCGATGCCTCCGACATCCCGGCGTTCCTGCGCAAGCAGGCGGACTAGGCGCCTCCGGTGGGCCATGCGCGGCCATCCCGTCTCCGACGAGGCGGCTCAGGCCCCTTCATGGGCGCGGCGAAAAGGCCGGAAGGCGTGCCCGGTAGCGGCGGCGCTATGGTATGATTTACTGCTAACTCCTTGAGCTGGCAGGCTAAACACGACAAGGCTCCAGGAAGGACACGCACATGCTCAAACAGCGCACGCTCAAATCGAAGATCAAGACGACGGGCGTAGGCCTGCACACCGGCGCGCGCGTCGACCTGACGCTTCGCCCCGCGCCGCCGGACACCGGCGTCGTGTTCCACCGCGTCGACCTGCCGTCATCGGAGCCGATCCCCGGCGATGCGCGCAATGTCGGCGACACGCGGTTGTCGTCATCGCTGTCCAAAGGCGGCGCCAGCGTTTCGACGGTCGAGCACCTGATGTCGGCGCTCGCGGGCCTCGGCATCGACAACGTCCATGTCGACGTCGCGGGACCCGAGCTGCCGATCATGGACGGCAGCGCCGGCCCGTTCGTTTTCCTGCTGCAGTCGGCGGGAGTCGAGGAACAGCAGGCGGCGAAGCGCTATCTGCGCATCAAGGCGCCGGTCGAAGTGCGCGACGGCGACAAATGGGCGCGCTTCGAGCCGCACCACGGCTTCGTGCTCGACTTCACGATCGATTTTCCGCACCCGGTGTTCGGCTCGGAAAACAGGCACGTGGTGATCGACTTCGCCGAGCATTCGTATACCAAGGAAGTCAGTCGCGCGCGCACGTTCGGTTTCATGCAGGACGTCGAAGCGATGCGCGCGGCCGGCCTCGCGCTCGGCGGGAGCCTGCAGAATGCGGTGGTCCTCGACGAGACGCGCGTGCTGAACAGCGAGGGTCTGCGTTACGACAACGAGTTCGCCAAGCACAAGGTGCTCGACGCGATCGGCGACTTGTACCTGCTCGGCCACCCGCTGATCGCCCGCTACACGGCGTTCAAGTCCGGGCACGCGCTCAACAACGCGCTGACGCGCGCCCTGCTGGCGCGACCGGAGGCCTGGGAGCTGGTGAGTTTCACCGCGCAGGCGGACGTGCCGCGAGCGTTTCAGGACTGGCAACTGCAGCCGGCTTAGGGTCCCGCGGCGCGACGTTTGGGGGTGGGAGGCTGCCGGCAGAAGCGCCGCGCACCCCGCGCCGACCCGCCGCCGCGGCGCTCCGTCCGCGCTTCGCTTTCCCCGGAGGTTTTCCCTGGTTCTGGTCCGCCTGTTGCTATTCCTTGCCCTGGCGGCCATTGCCGGTGCCGGCGCTGCCTACCTGTTCAAGCGCGACCCGCGCTATCTGGGCTTTATCGGGCGCGTCATCAAGTACACGATCCTGTTATTGCTGGGCATCCTGGTCTTTTACGCGTTCGAGCGTCTGGTCACCGTGGTCTGATCCGGCGGCGGCGGAATGACTCGCAAGGCGCCGGAGCGCCTTGGCCAACGGCCCTGCGCCGAGCTCGTCCGCAAGCGCGCGCAGCGCGGTCGCGGCGGATTCATCTAATTGTTCCATATGGTGTTTTGCCGGCGGTGCGTCCGCCGGGCGGGCTTGCACGCGCACCCGTATTCCAGTAAATTCCCACCCCTCGCCGGCGAGTTTGCGCAGCAGATCCGGCGCCCGCTGCCGGACGAGCGCCGCCGCGGCACCGCTTGCCGCGACGAGCTCCAGTTCCTGCGATCGGGCATCGGCGACGCGGACATGAAGCACCAGCGCGGGGGGAAGCGTTCGCTGAAGCTGCTGTTGCAGGCCGACTTCGCGTTGCCGCCGCCGTTGCAATTCAGCAAGGGTCGTTTCGGCGCCGAGTATTTGCTTTAGCGGTCGCATGACGTTAGCATATTAGCTGCTGCGCGCCGGACGAGGGTGTGGCGTGAGATCAGCGCGGGAGGATCCTATTTGAACATAATCCTGGTCTCCAGCGACACGTCGCGCGCCCGCACGCTGACCGTCGATTGGCGGCACTGGACGGCAGGTGGATTCGGCGTCCTTGCGCTGTTCCTGTCGTTTACGCTGCTGTTCAACTACGTGACGCTGCGCTACGCGGCGTCGATCAACCACCCGCTGTTGCAAGCGATCCTGCTGGCCGACCAGCGGCAGGAGGCGCAAAAGGCGCAGGAAGTCGTGCAAGGCCACTTGAACGCGATGGCGGTCAAGCTAGGCGACCTGCAGGCGCAGATGCTGCGCCTCGACGGCCTCGGCGAGCGGCTGGCGAAACTCGCGGGGCTCAAGCCGCAGGAGCTGCCGGGCCTGCTGCAGCCGGGCGTGTCGCCGGGACGCGGTGGCCCGGCCCCGACCTTGCATCGCAATCTCTCGCTCGACGAATTTAAGGCGATGCTGTCGCAGCTCTCGCAGCAGGTCGATCAGCGCTCCGATCAGCTCGGGGTGCTCGAGGCGCTGCTGGTCACCGATTCGGCCAACAAGAAGTTCCTCCCCACTTTGAAGCCGGTCGTCGATGCGTGGTATTCGTCGAACTTCGGCTGGCGCCTCGATCCGTTCACCGGTCAACAGAGTTTCCATGAAGGCATCGACTTCCCCGCCGAAGTCGGCACCCCGATCGAGGCCGCCGCCAGCGGCAAGGTCACCGTCGCGGAAGTGCATCCCGCCTATGGTAAAATGATCGAGATCGACCACGGCAACGGGCTGGTAAGCCGTTACGCGCACTGTTCGACTCTGCTGGTCAAGGAGGGCGACTTGGTCGTCCGCGGCCAGGAGATCGCGCGGGTGGGGACGACCGGCCGCTCGACCGGCCCGCATTTGCATTTCGAGGTGCGCTTGAACGGCGTGCCGCAGAATCCGGCGCGCTTTCTGCAGGCAAGCCGCTGACGTCGCGACATCCGCCGCGCTGGCGGGCCGAAGCACGGCCGCTTCGCGAGCGGAGCAGCGAGGGGTGAGGAAGTCCTCACCCCTTGTTTTTTGGGCATGCCGCGCCCAACGTGGTAGGGCCGGCGGTGGCGACCCGGAGCGCGCCATCGGCGGTCCGGCGCGTGCAGTGCCAATGGGCTGGTCTCGACCGGGGGCCAGCGGCGTACGGTACGTTAAGACCCAATGATCTCCAATATCCTCACCAAGATCTTCGGCAGCCGCAACGAGCGGCTGCTCAAGCAGTATGGCCAGGCCCTGCAGAAGGTCAACGCGCTCGAGCCGGCGACGGCCGCCAAGTCCGACGCCGAGCTGAAGGCGATGACCGCGGCGCTGAAGGAGCGCGTCGGCAACGGCGAGGAGCTCGATTCGGTCATGCCGGAAGCGTTCGCGGTCGTGCGCGAGGCCGGGAAGCGAACGCTGCAGATGCGGCACTTCGACGTGCAGATGATCGGCGGCATGGCGCTGCACTACGGCAAGATCGCCGAAATGCGCACCGGCGAGGGCAAGACGCTGGTCGCGACCCTGCCGGCCTACCTGAACGCGCTGACCGGCAACGGCGTGCACATCGTCACCGTCAACGACTACCTCGCGCAGCGCGACGCCGATTGGATGGGCCGGATCTATCGCTTTCTCGGGCTGACGGTGGGCGTCAACCTGTCGCAGATGGAGCACGGTGCCAAGCAGGCGGCGTACGCGGCGGACATCACCTACGGCACCAACAACGAGTTCGGGTTCGACTATCTGCGCGACAACATGGTGTTCCACGCGCCGGAGCGCGTGCAGCGCGGGCTTTCGTACGCGATCGTCGACGAAGTGGATTCGATCCTGATCGACGAGGCGCGCACACCGCTGATCATCTCCGGCCAGGCGGACGACAACGTCGAGATCTACTACCGGCTGAACGAGCTGGCGCCCAAGCTGACTCGGCAGGCGGAGGAAAAGGGGCCAGGCGACTACTGGGTCGACGAGAAGGCGAACCAGGTGCTGCTTTCGGAGGAGGGACACGAGCACGCGGAGGAAATTCTGGCCAAGGCCGGCATGCTGCCCGCGGGAACCAGCCTCTACGACGCGCACAACATCGCCCTGATGCACCACATGTATGCGGCGCTGCGCGCCCATGCGCTCTACCATCGCGATCAGCACTACGTCGTCCAGGACGGCGAGGTGATCATCGTCGACGAGTTCACCGGGCGACTGATGTCGGGCCGCCGCTGGTCGGACGGGCTGCACCAGGCGGTCGAGGCGAAGGAAGCCGTGCCGATCCAGCGCGAGAACCAGACGCTGGCCTCGATCACGTTCCAGAACTACTTTCGCATGTACGACAAGCTCGCCGGGATGACCGGAACCGCCGACACCGAGGCGTTCGAGTTCCAGCAGATCTACCACCTCGAAACCGTCGTCATCCCGACCAACCTGCCGATGATCCGCAAGGACGCGAATGATCTGGTGTTCCGGACGTTCCAGGAAAAGGTCGAGGCGATCGTCGCCGATATCAAGGACTGCTACCAGCGCGGCCAGCCGGTGCTGGTCGGAACGACGTCGATCGAGAATTCCGAGCTGCTGTCGCAATTCCTGACCAAGGAAAAGCTGCCGCACGAAGTCCTGAACGCCAAGCAGCACGCACGCGAGGCCGAGATCGTCGCCCAGGCCGGGCGCCCGAAGGCGATCACCATCGCGACCAACATGGCCGGCCGCGGCACCGACATCGTGCTGGGCGGTGTCATCGAGCCGCTGGTCCTGGCGATCCGCGAGGACGAGGCGCGCTCGCCGACCGAAAAGGACCTG
>JBOIGD010000213.1:0-2818 GCA_050742615.1 Casimicrobiaceae bacterium
CGAAAAGCGCGCGGTGCCGCGCAAGACTCGATCGGGCGCGGTCGACCTCCGCGGCGCCCCGGTCTTGCACTGCCGGATACGGATTCGCCATCAAGCGGAGGATACCAGCGTTGGTTGGACCCGCGCGATGGCAGGATCGCCGGGCCGGCCTTCGCGGCGCGGCGTGACTTGTGCCATGATCGCCGCGATGGACCCGTCGCCGCAGCACAGCCAAGCCACGGCCGCAGAAGAGGACATCGCGAGCGCGAACGCCCGGCTGGGTATCGGAGTCGCGCTGCACCGGCAAGGCCTCTATGCCGAAGCGGCCGAAGCTTTCCGGCAGGCTACCGCGGCGAATCCAGGCTCGGCCCAGGCCTGGGGCAACCTTGCGGTGGCACTCGCTTTGTGCGGACGCAACGACGAGTCGCTCGACGCGGCGGCGCGGGCCACGACGCTGGCGCCGCGCGTGGCGATGCTCCAGTCCAACCACGGCGACGCGCTGATGGCAACGGGCCGGTTCGAGGCCGCACGCGAGGCCTACGGCAGAGCGGACGCCTTGCATCCCGACCATCCGGCGACGCTGAACAAGCTCGCGTGCGCGCAACGCATGCTGGGCGAGATCGATCGGCCCGACACCCTGCTGCGACGCGCAGTCGCGCTCGCGCCGCAGTTCGCGCTGGCGCTGGTCAACCTGGGTGCGCTCGAAGCGGTCCGCGGCGATTACGGCGCAGCGGTTTCACTGCTGGACCGGGCGCTCGCCGCGCCGGGGCTGCCCGCCGACGCGCGCGACTCGGCGACGACCGCGATGAGCCTCGTCGGCGAGCACCGCCGGTTGCGGCCCGCGCTGCAGGACGCGATCGAGCGCGACGATCCCGGGGCGCTTGCGTCGGCCGTGGCGGCGACGCCCGATTCGCTGCTCGTCGCCGACGCCGCCCATCTGGCGCGACTCGAGGCCATCGCGCGCGCGTTGCGTGCCGTCGGCGGCGAGGACGAGATCGCCGCCGCGGGCGCAGCCCCCGCCTCATGGCCGGCGATCGAGGCGCATTTCACGACCCACGGCGATGCTGCCGCGAAGAACGTGCGCGCCACCATCGACCGGCTCGAAACGGGCGCGGCGTCCATGGCGTTCGCCGACGATGCGCGAGTCGCGGATCTGCTCCGGATCGCGCGAGCGGTCGAGCGTCGGCGCGCGCGGCGCGACCCGCGTGCGCCAGCGGACGGCCGATCGGGCGAGGCGCTGCTGCGCTTCTGGCACGCCGCGCTCACGTGGCATCGGCCGGAATGCGCGCCGGGCCAGTTCAAGCTGCTGCCCAACCTGACGGCCGCGACGCCGTCGCACCGGTTCATCGCGCCGTTCGCGGTGGTCGGCACGCTGCGGCGGTTTTTCAATGACATTTATCCGACGGTTCCGCCCGGGCTCGCGCGCGCCATCCTGGTCGCGCGAGCGATCGCCTCGTCCCATCCGTTCATCGACGGCAACGGTCGCGTGGCGCGATTCCTGCTGAACGCCGAGCTCGAAGCGGCGGCCTTGCATCCGGTCGTGTTCTTTCCGGATTTGCGCGTCCGCTGGCGCGCCGCGATTGCGGCCGAGCGTGGGAATGTCGACCCGAGCGGATTCGTGGCCATCCTGCGCGACGCGGGCCGCCGCACGGCCGAGCTCATGCGCGTCCTGCAGGCCTCTGCCTAGCCGGGCCTCCCGCCTCCATCGGCAACGCGGCTCCCGCGTCGCCTTGCCGCGCTCAGCTTACTTCCGCGGCACCGCTCGGCCCTGACGGAATTGCGTCGGGTCGGGACGATAGACCAGCGCATCGATCGCCGGCAGGTTGACCTTCATATTGGGGTCGTTGCGAATCGCGCTGATTTTCATGTCACGCTGCTCTTGCATGTAACGCGTGCGCAGGTCAGCCATGATCTTGTCCTGCACCGCTTCGAACGGGCGTTGCTCGGGCGCGCGCTGGCCCTCCAGGCGGATCAGGTGATAGCCGTATCGCGAAAGCACCGGTTCGCTGACGTCGCCGGCGTTCTTCAGGGCGAAGGCCGCGTCGGTGAACGCAGGGTCCATGCGGCCGCGGGCGAACCAGCCTAGCTCGCCGCCGTTGACTTTCGCCGACGGATCGTCCGACAGCTCCTTCGCCAGCGCGGCGAAGTCGGCACCGGCAAGAAGCTTCTTGCGCGTCTCCTGCGCCAGCGCCAGGGCCTGCTCCGGCGTTCGCTTCTGGGTTTCGAACAGAATGTGCGAGGCCTCGACTTGCCCGGGCTCGCGGAACTTGTCCTTGTCGACCAGATAGATCTCCTTCGCCTTGAGCATGAATTCCGCGGCCCTGGCGTCGAAGTCGGCGCCGGCTGCCTCCTCGATGCGCTTGATCTGCGCATCGGCGATCAGGCGATCGGCCTCCAGCCCGATCCGCCGTTGCAGGACCGGGTCCTTGTCGACGCCCGCCTTGCGCCCTTCGACGGCGAGCGACTTGGTCAGCAGCAGGTTATTGAGGTACGTGCCGATCCGCTTCGGATCGCTGGCGAAGGCGTTGCGGCTTTCCGCCGGCACGCGCTGGACGTCGGCATCGTAGTCGGCGCGCGTGAGGCGGGCCACCGGATTCTCTGCCAGGACCTCGTCGGGTGAATGCTGGACGGCGGTGGGAGCGCCGGAAGACGCGGCGCTCGGCGCCTGCGCCGGGGCCGTGCCGGAAAGGAACAGAAGCAGCGCGCAGAGCGCAGCGGCGAGATATCGTGTGCCGGTCATGTCGATGGGTCGAAGTCGAGTAAAGCGATGGAGGATACAGGACCCGGACGCGCCGTGCAGAAGGCGCGATCCAAAAAAAAAGGGCGGCCCCGCCGCAGC
>JBOIGD010000214.1:0-5539 GCA_050742615.1 Casimicrobiaceae bacterium
GGCAGACGAGTTGTGCGTCGCAACGAAAGCGGGTAGAGTTCGCCGCACCTCCAGGGCGGGCACGCCTGGTCGCAACCATCGGGGATTGGGAAAAACCATGCGTCTTTCCGGCAAAGTCTCGATCATCACCGGCGCGGGCCAGGGCATCGGTCAGGCGACCGCGCTCAAGTTCGCCGCGGAAGGCGCCAAGGTCGCGGTCTGCGACATCAACGAGGTGACGGTCCAGGAGACGGTCGGCAAGGTCGCGGCGCTGGGCGGCGAAGCCGCAGGTTTTGTCATCGACGTCACCGACAAGGAAAGCATCGCGCGCATGGTCGAAGGCGTGATGGCCAAGTGGGGTCGCATCGACACTCTGGTCAACAACGCCGGCATCGTGCAGGACGCGCAATTCAAGAAAATGACCGACGAGCAGTTCGACCGCGTCATCGACGTCAACCTGAAAGGCGTCTACAACTGCACCAAGGCCGTCGTCGACATCATGCTCGAGCAGAACTCGGGTTGCATCCCGAACGCCTCCTCGATCGTCGGCCTCTACGGCAACTTCGGGCAGACCAATTACGCGGCGACCAAGTTCGGCGTCATAGGCATGGTCAAGACCTGGGCGCGCGAGCTCGGTCGCAAAGGCATCCGCGCCAACGCGATCTGCCCCGGCTTCATCCACACGCCGATCCTGGCGTCGATGCCCGACAAAGTGGTCAAGATGATGGAGGATCGCGTTCCGCTCGGTCGCCTCGGGCAACCCGAGGAAATCGCGAACGCCTACGCCTGGCTCGCCTCGGACGAAGCGAGCTACATCAACGGCGCCGTCATCGAGATCTCGGGCGGCGCCACGATCTGAAGGCCGGCATTGCCGGCGCGGTGCTTGAGATGGGCCGCAACGCTTGGTAGCATGGACGACATTTTGCCCAGGGGCCGACCCGCCATGCGCCGATTCCAATCGCTTGCCTTGCTCGCTTTCGCCGCGTTGCTTCCGGCCGTTCCGGCGCACGCGCTCGACAGGGTCGATCCTTACATCTGCCCAACCGCGTTGCAGGGCAGCGGAACCGATTGTTTCCTCGAAGCGGTGTCGCAGACGTACACGATGTGCCGGCAGGTCAAGAGCATCGAGATTCTGGAATTCGGCATCATCGGTGCGCAGCAAGGCGTCAACGGCGCGAAGACCGAAGGGTGCATCGAAAAGCACAAGCGCCTGATCGCGCGTCCGTACCAAGCGGCGTTGCGCGAGGCCGGCCGCGACAAGTCCAAGGTCCAGGGTCTGCACAAGCTCTACGACACGTGGGTCGACGATCTGGCCAAACTGACTCCGGGCCCGGAAGAGATCGACGAGAACTACAAGCAGCGGGTCGGGCGCGCGTACGGCGACTTCAACGAACAGATCAAGGCGCTGCGCGAGCCGCAGCCGACGGTGGTCGCCGCGAAGAAACTCGTACCGAAGAAGAAGCCCGCCAAGCAAACGGCAGCGCGAACCAGCCCGTGACACCGTGCGCGCAGGCGCCGCATTGAGGGGCCGACGCTGACGAACGACGATCTCCGCTCGGTTTTCGGCGCCGACGGAGTGCTTGCACGCAACATCCCCGGGTACAGGCAGCGCCCGCAGCAGCTCGCGATGGCCGAAGCGATCGCCGATGCGATCGAGACCCGCGGCCAGCTGCTCGCCGAAGCCGGGACCGGCACCGGAAAGACCTTCGCCTACCTCGTGCCGGCGCTGCTGTCGGGCGGCAAGGTGATCATCTCGACCGGAACCAAGACGCTGCAGGATCAGCTCTATCACCGCGACCTGCCGCTGGTGCGCGACGCGCTGCGCATTCCGGTCACCGTCGCGCTGCTCAAGGGTCGCGGCAACTATGTCTGCCACCATCATCTCGCGCGCACGGCGGCGCAGGGAACGCTTGCCTCGCGCGCCGACGTGGCCTACCTGAAGCGGATCGAGGCCTTCGCCCGCACGTCGACCAGTGGCGACAAAAGCGAGGCGGCCGACGTTCCGGAGAACGCGGGCATCTGGGCCGATGTCACGTCGACGCGCGAGAACTGCCTGGGAGCCGAGTGCGCTCACTACGACGAATGCTTCGTGATGAACGCGCGCAAGGAGGCTCTGGCCGCCGACGTCGTCGTCATCAACCACCACCTGTTCTTCGCCGACGTCATGCTCAAGGACGAAGGCATCGCCGAGCTCCTGCCGGCGTCCAACACGATCATTCTCGACGAGGCGCACCAGCTTCCGGAGACCGCGACGCTATTTTTCGGGGAGGAAGTCACCGCCGGCCAGCTCGGCGAGCTCGCGCGCGACGCCGAAGCGGAAGGGCTCAAGGCGGCGCGCGATTACGCGCCGCTGCCCGCCGCCGCGCAGGCGCTTGCCCTGGCGCTGAAGAGGTTCCGGCTTGCGACCGGCGACGCGCCGGGCAAGCTGCCTCGCGCCGATGCGACGCGGCGCGCAGGGTTCGGCGAAGCGATCGACGCGCTGGCCGCGACGCTCGATGCGCTCTCGGGCGAGCTGCGCACCCAGGCTGAGCGCAGCGACGATCTGGCGCAGTGCGCGCTTCGCGCCGACGATGCCGCGGCCCGTCTCGCGCGCTGGCGCGACGGCGACGACCCGGCGTGGATCCGCTGGCTCGAAGTCACCGTATCCGGGTGGCAATTGCGCGCTTCCCCGCTGTCGGTGGCCGAGATTTTCGCCCGGCAGGTCACCGATCAGGCGCGCGCCTGGATATTCACTTCGGCGACTCTGGCCATCGGAGGCGACTTCTCGCTCTACCAGCGCGAGCTCGGCCTGGCCGCGGCCGCGACCGGATATTGGGAAAGTCCGTTCGACTACGCGCGCCAGGCGCTTTTGTACCTGCCGCGCGAGTTGCCCGAACCGAACAGCTTCGAGCACACCGATGCCGTCGTCGCGGCGGCGCTGCCGGTGCTGAAAGCGAGCGGCGGGCGCGCGTTTCTGCTGTTCACGACGCTGCGCGCGCTGGGTCGCGCGCGCGAGTCGCTGGCGGCGGCGTTCGAGCGCGAGCACCTCGACTTTCCGCTGCTGGCACAGGGCGAGGGCTCGCGCACCGAACTGCTGACGCGGTTCCGCCGGCTCGGCAACGCGGTGCTGCTCGGCAGCCAGAGCTTCTGGGAGGGCGTCGACGTGCAGGGCGAGGCGCTGTCGCTGGTGATCATCGACAAGCTGCCGTTCGCGCCGCCCGACGACCCGCTGCTCGCCGCCAGGCTCGAGCACATCGCACAGCAGGGCCGCAATCCGTTCTTCGACTACCAGCTGCCGCAGGCGGCGATCAGCCTCAAGCAGGGCGCAGGCAGGTTGATCCGCTCCGAGACCGATCGCGGGGTATTGATGATCTGCGACCGCCGGCTCGTCGACAAGCCGTACGGGCGGCGCATCTGGCAGGCGCTGCCCCCGATGCGCCGCACGCGCGAGCTGGCCGACGTGCGCGCGTTCTTCGCCGCGGCGACGGTCGACGGATAGCGGCGGGCCGTTGCCCTGCCAGCATCCGCGCGCGTCTTACCAGAACTTCCACCAGGGCTTTGCGGCGTCGGTCAGCGGCGGCGGTGGCTCCTCTTCCTTGCCCCAGAATTTCCACCATGGCTTGCCAGCCCTCGCGACGAAGTACTTGCCCTGCGGAAAGGTGTTTTGCAGGATGCGTCGCGTGTCGTCGCGAAGCTGTGTCATGCCGAGCTTGTCGTAGCTCTGCACCAGCACGATCAGCGCGTCTTCGTTCGCCGGCGTCTTCGGATAGTTGAC
Organism: Casimicrobiaceae bacterium; assembly: GCA_050742615.1. Taxonomy (GTDB): domain Bacteria; phylum Pseudomonadota; class Gammaproteobacteria; order Burkholderiales; family Casimicrobiaceae; genus PALSA-1003. The sequence continues at coordinate 3,734 of JBOIGD010000214.1, forward strand.
CAGCGTGGCTTGCGCGCGATTGACCGCCGCCACGTAGGCGCCGCGATTGTAGTAGTAACGGGCGACGTGGACTTCGTGGCTGGCGAGCGCATTGGTCAGGAAGCGCATGCGCTCGACCGAATCGGCGGCGTACTTGCTGTCCGGAAAACGCGTGACCAGCTCGCGGAACGCGGTGAACGCGTCCTTGGTCATCTTCGGGTCGCGCTCCGACAGATCGGTCTCGACCAGATAGCCGAGCAATCCCTGGTCCTCGCGAAAGTTGACCAGGCCTTTCAGGTAGTACGCGTAATCGACGTTCGGATGGTTGGGAAAGGTGCGGATGAAGCGGTCGCAGGCGGCGATGGCCGTCGTCGCTTCGCCCTGGCGGTAGTTAGAATAGGCGCCTTCCAGAATCGCCTGCTGGGCAAGCCGACCGTAGGGAAACCTCCCTTCGAGCGTGTCGAACAGCTTGATCGCGCGGGTATAATTGGCCGACTCCAGCGAATCGTGCGCCTCCTTGTAGATCCGCTCCGCCGTCCAGCCCGCGGTCTCGTCCTTGACCTCCGGCAACAAATTGCAGCCCGCCAGGGCGACGCAAACCAGCAACGCGACCGAATATCTGCTGAGCTTCGAGATCATTGCCTGCTCCCTACGTAGCCGCGAATTATAACTCCGACGCCGCGGGCGATGAGCGCGTGCTGACGATTCCGCCGGACTGCGCCGGCATGCGCCTCGATCGGGCGCTCGCGCATCTGCTGCCCGAGCATTCGCGCAGCCGCATCCGACATTGGATCGACGCGGGGCGCGTGCTGGTGGCCGGTGCGCCCGCGGACCCGAGCCGCAAGGTGGGTGGCGGCGAATGCGTCCTCGTGCGTCCGCTGGACGATCCGGCCACCGCCGCATTCACGCCGCAACCGCTGCCGCTCGCGATCGTGCACGAGGACGACGCGATAATCGTCGTCGACAAGCCGGCCGGACTGGTCGTTCATCCGGGCAGCGGCAACCGGGACGGCACGCTGGCCAATGCGCTGCTGCACCATGCGCCGCAGCTCGGCAGCGTCGCGCGCGCCGGCATCGTGCATCGCCTGGACAAAGACACCAGCGGGCTGCTGGTGGTCGCGAAGACCGATATCGCACAAACCGACCTGGTGCGGCAACTGCAGGCGCGCACGGTCAAGCGCGAATACCTGGCGCTTGCCGCAGGCGACATCGCCCGCGGCGGCGCAGTCGATGCGCCGATCGGGCGGCATCCGATCCGCCGCACCTCGATGGCCGTCGTCGCAACCGGCAAAACCGCCGTCACGCACTTTGAAGTGCGAGAGCGTTTCGGCGACTGCACGCTGCTCGCGTGCCGGCTCGAAACCGGACGCACCCACCAGATCCGCGTCCATCTGGCCTCGCTCGGCCACCCGCTGGTCGGCGATCCGACCTATGGCCGCAAGCGCGGGATCGCCTTCGGACGGCAGGCACTGCACGCGTGGCGGCTGGGCATCGTCCATCCATCGACACGCAAGGCGGCGCAATGGGAGTCGACGCTGCCGCCGGATTTCGGCGCGCTGCTCACGGTGCTGCGCGGGCGCGGCGCGGGCGATGCCCGCTGAGCCGGCCCTCGCGGCACGGCTGTTGGCAGCCGGCCTCGACTGGATCGTGCCGGACTGGCCGGCCCCGCCGCAGGTGCGGGCCTTCTCGACCACGAAGAACGGCCCCGGCGGCGCCGTGATCGACTTCGCGCGCCGGCACCCGGACGTCGCCGCCGCGCGCGCGGTGCTGCGCCGCTTCGCCCCCGCGGCGCCGTTGTGGCTGGCGCAGGTCCATGGGACCGCGATC
>JBOIGD010000215.1:0-7505 GCA_050742615.1 Casimicrobiaceae bacterium
CATCGAGAGCACGCTGGCGTCCAGATGCTCGCCGTGGAAGACGTCGACGAAGGCCTGTCGTCCGGGATTCCACGCGAGCTCGAGGATCGTTGCCTTGATCGCGTCGGCGTGGCTGCGCCATTCGGTCGCACGGTCGGCCAGGCCCAAGTGCAGCGCGACTTTGGCCAGCCGGTCGCACGCCGCGTGATCGCGGCACGGATCACGGCTTCCTGCCACTCCAGCGGTACCGCCAGCGCGCGCGACCAGTGCTGCTAGTATTCGGCGGTGCGCTCCTCGAAATCGCGCGCGGTCTCGGCGATCCCCGAGGCGATCGTCTCGTCGACGCCGAATATCAGGTTCGCCGGGCGGTCGAGCTGGTGGAAGGTCTCGTCGAGGATGTAGGTGACCGGCATGTCGCAGGTCAGCCGCAGCGACTGCGTCGGGTGCACGTAGCGGATATGGTTGCTGCCGCGGGTGAACTCGGGACATGCGGCGCCGTATTCGAAGCCCGGCCGCACGCGGATTCGAACGCGCGGTCGTCCGGAAAGGGGCGCCAGGCGCCGGATGAACAGCAGCGGCCGGTAGACGCGCCGCCGGTCGCGAAGCCGCGGCGCGAAGTCGGTGATGCGCACGCCGTGACCGTGTCGGTCGAACAGGTCGGTCACGAGGATCGCCGTGTTGGTGACGTAATGCTGCGTCGCCCGTGCGAAATGCTCGATCTCGATCTCGAAGGCGCCGCGCGCGGCATCGTCGCGCCGCTCGCCGTCCGAGCAGCGCGTGGAATACGGGGTCGCCGTCCGGACGCGGCAGGCAGCACCAGACGATCGAGCCGCGTTCGTCGACCAGCGCGTCGAACGCGCAGTTGCCGATGACGCCGAGCGCGAGGTTCGGCGCATCGCGCCCGGCAGGCTCGATCATTGCAGGACCGGAGCAGCCGCTTCGTTGTGCTGGCGCGCAACCTGCTGCGCGCCGTCGAGCATCGCCACCAGCCGGCGCACCAGCCGGGCAACGTCCGCCTGGTTCTTCAGGTACATGTCGGCGGCGCTCTTTCGCTTCCTGCCGACGCGGATCGACAGGACTTCCGGCGTGCGCATGCGGAATACGTCCTCGTCGGTGACGTCGTCACCGACGTACAGCGCCCGTGCGCAGCCGGAATGCCCGAGCAGGCTAAGCAGCGCCTCGCCCTTGTGCGGCGCATCCGGAGCCAGCAGGTTGAGCACCCGCTTGCCGTGCACGATATCCGGCGGCGGAATCAACCGTGCGACGCGTTGCTCGAGGATTTGCCTCGCCAGCGCGGGGCGCGCCACATGACGGTAGTGGAACGAGAGCGAGTACTGCTTGTCCTCGAGCATGATGCCGGGTGTCGCCCGCCAGCCGCTCGCATCGGCCGCCGCGCTCAACTCGGCGAGCCAGGCCGCGCACACGCGCTGAAAGTCGGTGCTTTGCGCATCGAAGCCGGGAATGCCCTCGGCGCCGTGGTTGCCGACCAGATAGTGCGGGCTGAAGCCCAGCATCGGCCGGGCATCCTTGACCGCGCGGCCGGTGACGATCGCCACCGGGGTCCGCGCCGCGAGCGAGCGCAGGCCGGCGCGCAATTCGTCGGAAATACGCGCGCGCCAGGGCTCGGCGACGATCGGCGCCAGCGTGCCGTCGATGTCGAACGCCAGCATCGGCCTGCCCTGCAGCAGACGACGGATATGGGCGAGCGACACCGGGCTGAGCGCGTATTTCATGCCTGCGTCCCCGCGCTGCGCTGGTGCGCGAAGATCCGCGCCGACACGCGCTGGCGCTGCCGCAGGCGCGCGGCATCGAGCAGCATCGCGCCGGCCCAGCGGTAGACGTTGAATTCCTGCACCAGCCGCCGCATGCTTCGCATGCGCACGCGCTTTTCGTCGGCGGGCATCGTCAGCGCCTTGTACAGCGCCTCCGCGCAGTTTTCGATGTGGTACGGGTTGACGATCAGCGCGTCGGGCAGCTCGCGCGCCGCGCCGGTGAATTGCGACAGCACGAGGACCCCCTGCTCGTCGTCGCGCGAAGCCACGTATTCCTTGGCGACCAGGTTCATTCCGTCGTGCAGGCTGGTGACGACGCAGAGGTCCGCCGCGCGGTAGTACTCGTTCACCGACTGCGAACCATGGTGCTCGACCTTCAGCCGTATCGGCTCGTACCCGTCGCGGCCGAAGCGGGTGTTGATGCGCGCGGCAAGCCCGCGTACACGCGCCTCGAAATTCTGGTATTCGTCGAGCGACGAGCGCGAAGGTGCGGCGATCTGCACGAAAACGAAACGGCCGATGAACTCCGGGTGCGCCTCGAGCAGGCGCTCGACGGCGAGGAACCGCTCCAGGATGCCCTTGGTGTAGTCCATGCGGTCGACGCCGACGCCGAGCAGGACGTCGTCGGAGAGTTTTTCCACCCGCAGCACCTTGGCCCGGCAGAGCGCCACCGACAGCTGCGATTCGATCCACTCGGGAGGCCACTGGATCGATATCGGGTACGACTCGACCCGCGTCAGCTGGCCACCGTACGAGATCGTCGACGATTCGCGCTCGATGCGGGCTTCCAGATGGCGATCGACGGTCTCGACGAAGTTCTGGCAATGGAAGCGCGTGTGAAAGCCAAGGATCGTGCTGCCGAGCATGCCCTCCAGCAATTCCTCGCGCCATGGGCAGATGCTGAACGACTCGGGGTTCGGCCACGGAATGTGCCAGAACATGATGATCGTCGCCTTCGGCAGCCGTTCGCGGATCATTCGCGGCAGCAGCGCCAGATGGTAGTCCTGGACCAGCACCACCGGATCCTCGGTGCGCGCCTCGTCGCGCACCGCGTCGGCGAAGCGGCGGTTGACGCGCACGTACTCCTCCCAGTCGGCGGAACGGAACACCGGCCGCACGTGCGCGATGTGGCACAGCGGCCAGAGCCCCTCGTTGGCGAAGCCGTTGTAGTAGCCCTTCTCCTCGTCCGCGCTGAGCCAAACGCGGCGCAGCGTGTAGCTGGGGCTCTCGGGCGGCACCCGCACGCGGCCCTGCGCATCGGCCGTCTCGCGGTCCGCGCTGCCGCTGCCGTGCGCGATCCACGTTCCCGAGCAGGCGCGCATCACGGGCTCGAGCGCGGTCACCAGCCCGCTGGCGGGCCGCAGCAGCGTCGTCGTGTCGCCTTCGCGGTTGTGGATGAACGGCTCGCGGTTCGACACGACGAGAACTTCGTCGCCGAGGAGCTGCTCGTGCAGGACGCTGCGCAGCATTTCCGGGCTCCAGATCGCGCTCTGGTCGCGGCTGCGGCGGCTCTGGTCGAGCTCGCGCAGCAGCGCCCTCAATTCGCTCGCCAGCGGGTGCACGGCCGACGAGCCCGGTTGCGAGAACGGCTGCAGGATCCCTTCACCGCGGAGCAGCGCGCGCACGCCCGCGACCCAGCCGCGCCACGACAGGTGCGCGATCGTCACCGTGACCAGCGAAACAACGACGCCGAGCAGCACGAACAGGCCGATCAGATAATGCCGGGTATCGGCGCTGCGCCGGTCGACGAAGCTCATGTCGTGCACCAGGATCAGCGTGCCGATGCGATCATTCCCCTGGAACAGCGGGCGCTGCACGACGTGCAGCGATCCCTGGCGCAGGCGGATGACCGAGTGTCCCTCGCCCTCGGCGCCGGCCGGCGGCCGGCAACCCAGCGACGACGGATATGTCGGCGTCGAATAGCGGAGCTTCCCCTTGTCGTCGCAGAAGGCCAGCGCATACAGGCGCTCGTCCTGCAGCGCGCGCATGAATATCTGGTCGATCTTCGCGGTCGATTTTTCCTCAATCAACCCGGCCAGCTGATCCTGCAGCGTGTTGGCGACCAGCTCCGAGCGCGTGTCGAGGTCGTTGACCCACCAGCGCAGCGTCAATTTGTCGACCAGCGGCACCAGCGCGTACGCGAGGAGCGCGAGCGCGATCGCCAGCGGCGCGATGAAGCGCAGCGACAGGTGCATCGGTCGTAACGGTTCCTGCGTGCTCATTGCCTTGTGATCATTGAGCGTATTTGCACCGCGTCCAAGGCCGAACGGCGGCGACGCCGCCCGGTGTTTGCGCGCCGGCGATCGGCCGAGACGGATCCATCGAAGATTGACGCTCCCCTGCTGCCGGCGCACCGCCAATGGCTCTTCGCCGGGCGTGCCCTCAAGGTCTGACCGCGCAGGCGGCTTCGAGGTTCACTCTGCGCCCGCCAGCCGGGCGAAGGCCCGGGGCCGGGCGGCGCTACCCCAGCGGCACGACCTTGATGACTTCCTCGGCGGTCGACAGCCCGGCGGCGATTTTCGCGGCGCCGGAAACGCGCAGCGGCTTCATGTTTTCCTTGTATGCTTGCTCGCGGATCCTGGAATCGTCGGCGTCGGCATGGATCAGGCGCTTGATCAACGGCGACAGCGTCATGATCTCGTAAAGCCCGATGCGCCCGTAATAGCCGGTCATCCGGCACTCGAGACAGCCGACCGGCGCGTGTACGTGCTGCTCGCCGTCGCTGCGGAACGGCGAGGTCAGCATGCGCCACATGTCCTGATCGACCGGATCGGCCGGCGTCTTGCAGTGCGGGCAGAGCGTGCGCACCAGCCGCTGCGCCATCACGCCCAGCACCGTCGAGCTTATGAGGAACGGCGGCACGCCGAGATCGATCAGCCGCGTGATCGCCGACGGCGCGTCGTTGGTGTGCAGCGTCGAGAGCACCAGGTGGCCGGTCAGCGCCGCCTGCACCGCCATGTCGGCGGTGTCGCGGTCGCGAATCTCGCCGACCATGATGATGTCGGGGTCCTGGCGCAGCAGCGTCCGCACGCCGCTGGCGAAATCGACTCCTATCGCCGGCTGCACCTGCATCTGGTTGAATTCGGGGGCGATCATTTCGATCGGATCCTCGATCGAGCAGACGTTCACCTCCGGCGTCGCCAGCAGCCGCATCGTCGAGTACAGCGTCGTGGTCTTACCCGATCCGGTCGGGCCGGTGACCAGGATGATGCCGTAGGGCTCCTTGATCATGTGCTCCCAGCGCTCGCGGTCTTCCCCGGTGAAGCCCAGCTCCTGGAAATCGCGCACCAGCACATCCGGCGTGAAAATCCGCATGACGACTTTCTCGCCGAACGCGGTCGGCATCGTCGAGATGCGCAGCTCGATTTCCTCGCCTTCGGGCGAAAGCGTCTTGATCCGTCCGTCCTGCGGCCGGCGCCGCTCGACGATCTCCATCCGCGCCAGCAGCTTGATGCGGCTGGTCATCGCGATCAGCACCGGATTCGGGATCGCATAGACCTGGTGCAGTACGCCGTCGATGCGGAAACGCACGATCCCCGAGTCGCGTCGCGGCTCGATGTGGATGTCCGATGCGCGCTGCTCGAACGCGTATTGCCAGAGCCAGTCGACGATGTGGACGACGTGCTGGTCGTTGGCGTCGAGCTGTCCGTGTTTCCCGAGCTCGACCAGCTGCTCGAAATTGCGCGCGAACGAGTCCGCGCTGCGGTGACTCTCGCCCGCCTTCTTGATCGAGCGCGCGAGGTTGAAGAACTCGCCGATGTAGCGGCGGATGTCCTGCGGATTGGCGAAGACCAGCTTGACCTTGAGGTGCAGGATCGATTCGAGCTCGTTGGCCCAGGCGCGCACGAAAGGCTCGCCGGTGGCGACCGTCAGCTCGCCCTTGGCCACCGCGACCGGAAGGATCCGATAGCGCTCGGCATAGGCGATCGACATCGTGCCGGTGACCGCGACCAGGTCGATTTTCAGCGGGTCGATGTGGTGATAGGGGATGCCGAGCTTGCCGGCGAGCCATTCGACCAGCATCTCCAGGGTCAGCGCGCGGCGCGGCGGGACGAGCGAGCGCCATTTCTGGTCGGCGATCAGCTCGAGCGGATGATCGTAGCGCTGCGTGCGCGAGCGGGCGACTGGCTCGGCGTCGGCCGCGACGACCAGCCCGTCGGCTATCATCAGCTTGAGGATGTCGTCGAGCCTCAGGCGGCGGTCGGTCCGCGCCGCCTGGCCCGCCGCTGGGGCGCCCGGCGGCCCGGCGGGTGTGTTGATCGGGTTGGCCGAAGGCATCGCGCTACTATAAACCGAAGCGCCGGGCCGCGACAGCGGCGGACGCTCACCGATCGGCGCCGACGAGTCGCCGCGCCGGCGGAAACCGCCCGAGCCCGGCGGATGCGAAAATGAGCTCATGCGTCCCGAAATCTGCGCGATCCGCGCCGACATCACGACCCTTGCGGTCGACGCGATCGTCAACGCGGCCAACAACAGTCTGCTGGGCGGCGGCGGCGTCGATGGCGCGATACACCGCGCGGCCGGGCCCGAATTGATCGCCGAATGCCGGCGTTTGGGCGGCTGTCCGACCGGCGAGGCGGCCATCACGCGCGGCTATCGCCTGCCGGCGCGTCACGTCATCCACACGGTGGGTCCGGTCTGGCGTGACGGCACGCACGGCGAGCCGGCATTGCTGGCCTCGTGTTACCGGCGCTCGCTGGATCTGGCCGTCGCGCACGGCCTCGCGTCGATCGCGTTCCCGGCGATCAGCTGCGGCGCGTACGGCTATCCGCTCGATCGGGCGGTGCCGACGGCGATTGCAGCGGTGCGCGGCTTCGAGCGGCTCGATGCGCTCGACCGTGTCGTATTCGCGTGCGCCGGTGCCGACGTGCTGGCCGCGTACCGTGACGCGCTCGAGTCCGCACGCTAGTCGGCGTCGAGCCCCTCGTCGCCGGCGGTCGCCACCTGCTCTGGCACCTCGAACACCTCGCGCAGATACGCGACGTACGATGGGTCGTAGTCCATCGCCTTCGACGGCTCGTCGCTGATCTTGGCCACCGGCTGGCCATTGCAGCGCGTCATCTTGATCACGATCTGCAACGGTTCGTAGCCCAGATCGTTGGTCAGGTTGGTGCCGATGCCGAACGCGGTCTGGCTGCGGCCCTTGAAATAATCGAACAGGCGGATCGCCAGCGGAACCGTGAGCGAATCGGAGAACACCATCGCCTTCGACCGCGGGTCGATCCGCATCTTCTGGTAGTGCGCGATCAGCTTCTCGCCCCATTCGAACGGGTCGCCCGAGTCGTGGCGCACGCCATCGAACAGCTTGCAGAAGAAGAGGTCGAAGTCGCGCAGGAACGCGTCCATGCCGCAGACGTCGGACAGCGCGATTCCGAGGTCGCCGCGGTACTCGCGCGCCCACATGTTGAATGCGAACACCTGCGAGTCGCGCAGCCGTGGTCCCACGGCCTGGCACGCCTGCAGGTACTCGTGCGCCATCGTACCGAGCGGCGTCAGGTTGTGGTCGAACGCGAACTTGACGTTGCTCGTGCCGACGAGCTTCGGCCCGATCTCCGTTTTCAGCGTCCCCACGACCTCGTCCTGCCAGACCCGCGAGAAGCGCCGGCGCGTGCCGTAGTCAGCGATGCGAAACGCCGGATCGGCCACGCCGTTGATCTGCGCAACCTTCGCCGCCAGCCGGTGGCGCCCTTCCGCGAGGTCGGGCGCGGCGACCGTCTCGCGGTAGTAGATCTCGGAGACGATCGCGAGCACCGG
>JBOIGD010000216.1:0-4690 GCA_050742615.1 Casimicrobiaceae bacterium
CGCTCGACGCGGCGCTCGACAACCTCGATCGCGATCGCGAGTACCTGACGCGCGGCGGCGTGTTCTCCAACGACATGATCGATGGCTACATCGCGCTCAAGATGGAAGAGGTCACGCGCTTCCGCATGACCACCCATCCGGTCGAGTTCGACATGTACTACAGCTCCTGAGCCGGAGCGATCGCGATGCAGGCGGGCGGGCCGGCGGCGGCCCGCCCCTTATTTTTGCTACACTGCGCCGATGCTTCGGCTTTCCCTTCGCCCTGCGCTCGGTCGGTGCGTGGGTCTCCTCTGTGGCTGCGCGCTCGGCTGCGCCGCCGGCCCGGCGAACGCGGCACTGGCCGACCGGGCGAGCGACGCCGGCTGCTCGTCCAGGCCGACGCAGGTCGAGGGCAGCATGTACAAATGCACGACGCGGTCGGGCAACATGGCCTACTTCAACGTGCCCGGGAGCGGCGGCGCGTCAGCCAGGATACCGACGCCGGCGGGATTTCCCAAGGTCGATGCCGGAACGCAAAAGGGCCGCGACAGCGTACGGCACAAGGTCCTGAACGATGAGCTCGCCACCGAGGAAAAGCTGCTGGCGGAAGCGCGCGCGGCGTATGGCGACGGCACGCCGCCGCCGTTGCCCGACGAAAAGACCAACGCGCAAAAATACGCGGATCGCCTGACCCGGCTGCGCCAGACGGTGACACTGCACGAAAAGAACATCGACGCGCTGAAGAGGGAGCTCGCCGCGTTGAAGTGACGCATCCTTCCAAGAGCAAGACGCGTGGCGTCGCAGCGATTGGTTCGGATGTGTCAGGTTGGGCGCCGGCTTTCGCCGGGCCGATGCCGGAGCCGACGCAGAACTTGCTACTATCATCGCTTGCCGCTGCGCTAGTGTGCTGAGTCAGAAATTCGCTCGATAGTTCGCGGCGGCTTTGTCCGCCATGCTGCGTTGCTCGACCTCACCGTAGCACGAGCTACGGTCTCGGTCTCGCGCCCTGCCTGACGGCCAAATCCACTCGCTCCTTTATCGTCGGAACTTCTGACTCAGCACACCAGGTTTGCGATGTCCGGCCCACCGCTTTCTCCCGACCCCGACGAAGGTCCGGCATCGTGCGCGGGCCTCGAGCTCCTGGCGACCGCGGTCGTGCTGCTCGATGGCCGGCTCGATATCCGCTACGCCAATCCGGCGGCCGAGAATCTGTTCGAGCTGTCCAGGCGACAACTCAATGGCCATGCGGCCCGATCGGTCTTCGGCGACGCGCCGACGCTGTTCCAGGCGATCGACAAGGCGCTCGGCAACGGCGCCTCGTATACCGAGCAGGAGCTGGAGATCGCCGCCGCCGGCAAGCCGCGCCTGCACCTTTCCTGCACGGTGTCGATCGTCGACGTGCCCGGGGCGGTGCTGCTGCTGGAGTTCCGCCACATTGACCAGCAGCTGAAGATCGCGCGCGAAGAGCGGCTGCTCGAGCAGCAGCAGGCGAATCGCGACCTGATCCGCAGCCTCGCGCACGAGATCAAGAACCCGCTCGGCGGCATCCGCGGCGCGGCGCAACTGCTCGAGCGCGAGCTCGACCGCCGGCCGCTGCTCGAATATACGCAGGTGATCATCGGTGAGGCCGATCGCCTGCAGACGCTCGTCGACCGGCTGCTGACGCCGAACCGCATGCCCAGATACCAGCGCGTGAACATCCATGAAATCCTGGCGCGGGTGGGCTCGGTCGTGCAGGCCGAGTTTCCCCGCATTGCAATGCTCAACGATTTCGACATCAGCCTGCCGGAATTCGAAGGCGACCCGGAACAGCTCACGCAAGCGGTATTCAACGTCGTGCGCAACGCCGCGCAAGCGCTCGAAGACGCGGTCGGCGCGCCGCAGATCCGCCTCACCACGCGCGTCGCGCGCGGCGTGACGCTGGCCAAGCGGCGGCACCGGCTGGCGCTGGCGCTGGTGATCGAGGACAACGGGCCGGGGATCCCCGAATCGATCCGCGACCGCATCTTCTTTCCGCTGGTTTCCGGGCGCGAAGGCGGCAGCGGCCTCGGGTTGACGATCGCGCAAACTTTCGTCACGCAGCACAACGGTGCGATCGAATGCGAGAGCGTACCCGGCCGCACGGCCTTCACGATCCTGCTGCCGCTGGAATTCAACCGCGGTAGCGCGTAGATTGCGACGATGGGATGCCGGCCTGCGACGAAGTCACGATGATGTCGGGCGAACCGGCTGCGGCGGTGTGGATCGTCGACGACGACCGCTCGATCCGCTGGGTCCTCGAGAAGGCGCTGGCGCGCGAGGGCATCCCGTTCAAGACGTTCGCCTCGGCCCGCGACGCGACGCAGGCGCTGCAGCACGAGGAGCCGCGGGTGCTGGTATCCGACATCCGCATGCCCGGCGAAACCGGGCTCGAGCTGCTGTCGAGCGTCAAGGAGCGGCATCCGCGGGTTCCGGTCATCATCATGACCGCGTACTCCGATCTGGACAGTGCCGTCGCCGCGTTCCAGGGCGGGGCGTTCGAGTATCTGCCCAAGCCGTTCGACGTCGATCACGCTGTTGCGCTGATCCGGCGCGCGAGCGCGGACGTGCCGGGGGTATCGGCGCCCGCGCAGGCGATCGCCGAGGCCGCGGAGATGCTGGGGCAGTCGCCGGCGATGCAGGAAGTCTTCCGTGCCATCGGGCGGCTGTCGCATTCGCATGCGACGGTGCTCGTCACCGGCGAATCGGGCACCGGCAAGGAGCTGGTCGCGCGCGCCCTGCACCGGCACAGCCCGCGCGCCGCCGCCCCGTTCGTCGCCATCAACACCGCGGCCATCCCGAAGGATTTGCTCGAATCGGAATTGTTCGGGCACGAGCGCGGGTCATTCACCGGCGCGCAAAGCGCGCGCCGTGGCCGCTTCGAGCAGGCCGAAGGCGGGACGCTTTTTTTGGACGAGATCGGCGACATGCCGCCGGAGCTGCAGGTGCGGCTGCTGCGCGTGCTTTCCGACAGCGAGTATTACCGCGTCGGCGGCCACGCGCCGCTGAAGGCGAACGTCCGCATCATCGCGGCGACGCATCAGAACCTGGACGAGCGCGTGCGGCAGCGGTTGTTTCGCGAAGACCTGATGCACCGTCTCAACGTCGTCCGGTTGCGTCTGCCGCCGCTGCGCGAGCGCGGCGAGGACATCGCGTCGCTGGCACGGCATTTCCTGGCCAAGAGCGCGCGCGAGCTCGCCGTCGAACCGAAGCAGCTTACCGGCGCGGCGCTGGAGCGGCTGGCGGCGTTCGACTTTCCCGGTAACGTCCGCCAGCTCGAGAACGTCTGCCATTGGCTGACGGTGATGGCGCCGGGACAGCGCATCGATGCCGACGACCTGCCGCCGGAGCTGAAGAGCGCGACCGGCGCCGGTTCACGCGACGGTGTAGGCACCTGGCAGCAGGCGCTCGACCGCGAGCTCGCGCGGTCGCTCGCGCGCGGCGAGCGCGCCGTGGCGGGCAGGCTGGAAAAGGAATTCGAACGCACGCTGATCCTGCGCGCGCTCGCCCACAGCGGCGGGCATCGCATGGAAGCCGCGCAGTGGCTGGGCTGGGGCCGCAACACGCTGACGCGCAAGATCCAGGAGCTCGATCTCGATCCGCAAAAGCGTTGAGCGCTGGATGCGGCCCGCTGGACCGCGGGCGGCGGTATTCCGAAGAATCGTTTGCTTTCTTCGGCCGTTCCGGCGGACGGCGGGATCGAAGTTGCGTCGTTACCCGTAGTCGTCCCGGCGGAGGCCGGGATCCAAGGTGCGATGTCGCTCGCGCGGGATATCGCTGCTTGGGCCCCGTGGGCCGGGGCGACGAGTGAAGGATCGCTCATTCATCGCGACGACGGTGCTGCCGTCGCGCGCGAGAGCGACGGCAGCGCTTCGCCGCAGCAGTCGTCGAACGCGAACCAGCCCGGCGCGAGCACGAACCACCCGTCGACGGTGCCGACCGCGTCGTTCGCTCCGGCGCGGAAAGCCGCCTGGTCCGGCGGGCGCAGCACGTAGAGCGCCGCGGGGTCGAGCCGTCCGGAGGCCAGCGCGCGCTCCCGCTCGGCGGTCGCCGCGCCGACGCGCTGCAGCGACAGTCGGGCGAACGAGCCGACGTTGATCCGCATGCGGTGATCGGCGGCGAAGAGCCCGATCGCCGCGAAACTCGGCGGCACCGGCAGCGATGGAACGAACAGGATCGTGCGGTAGTGCCGCGCCGCGACGTTCCAGAAGCGCGAGGGCAGACCGTCGGCGGCCCGCTGCGCGGGCTCGTCGATGAAATGCTGCCTGAAGTAGCCGTGGAGCGCGGTGTAGCGCGGCCAGAAATCGGCGATCTGCAGCGCGACGCCGATCGCCAGGATCGCCGTCGCGGCGCGCGCCGGGAAGTTGCGCGCGACGAGCGCCGGCACCGCCAGGACGAGCGCGTAATAGCCGACCCAGAGCAGCCGGGCCGAGGCACGGGCCATCGCCGCCGCATCCAGGATGAATTTCGGCAGCGGGACCGTGAACAGGACCGAATCGCCCCACGCGACCTGGTTCGACAGCGCGATCGCCCAGAGAAGCAGGGCAACGGCGGCAAGCGGCACGTAGCGGCGCGCCGCGCGTTGCCGTCGTGCCCTCCACCCGGCGAAGACGGCGACCGGCAGCAGCGCGAGCACGCCGAAGCCCAGGTAGTTGTAGCCTTCGTATTCGGCGCCGGCTATCACCGGCAGCCC
>JBOIGD010000217.1:0-6010 GCA_050742615.1 Casimicrobiaceae bacterium
TGGCCGACGACGATCTTTTTCACTTCGTAGAGAATGCGCTCCATGCCGGGCATGGCATCGCCGCGGCCGGGATCTCGGTCGTTCATGATTGGAGCCTCGGTAAAAAGAAGGATGCGCAGGTGGATCGGAAGCACCCGTCGTGCGAAGTCTTTGCGGTGCCGGGTTCGCGACGTCGCATGGCGCAGATATTACCCGCCCGGCGCGCCCCGCGGGAGCCGCCTTGCATGGCACCACGATATCGCGCCACCGCGCGGGCCGCGGTCTAAAGTCAAAACGGCGATATGCCGGCGGCGGCCGCGGCGTTCTCGATCGGTACCGCGAATCCGATGCCGATGAAGACGCCTTGGTCGCCCGGGTTCAATATCGCGGTGACGATGCCGACCACTTCGCCGTCCATCGTCGCCAGCGGACCGCCCGAGTTGCCGGGATTGGCCGCGGCATCGAACTGGATCAGGTTGGTCAGCAGCCGCTTGCCCTCGCGCGAGCGATGCTCGCGCTTCAGCCCGGAAACCACGCCCGCCGACGCCGAAGGACCGATGCCGAATGGAAAACCGACGACGAGGACGTCGTCGCCGACCGCGAGATCGCGCGTGGAGCGCAGCGTTGCCGGCGCGAGATCGTCCGGGATCTTCCTCGCCTGCAGCACGGCGAGGTCGTTCTCCGGCTGCAGTCCGATCACGTCGGCGTCGGATTCCGTGCCGTCGAAAAACACGACCTGCACGCGGTCGGCGCCGGCGACAACGTGCAGATTGGTCAGGATGATCCCCCGGTCGACGATCACCACGCCGGTGCCAACGCCGCGCACCTTGTCCTCGTCGTCCTTCTCATGCTCGAGCTGGCGCACGCGCACGACCGAGCGCTGCACGATCTCATAGGCCTTGGCCGCGCGCGACGGGAGGACCGTGCTGTCCAGCGTGTGCAGCACGGCGGCATCCACATCGTGCTGCGTGACCTCGCGGGGCGGCGGCTTGAGCGCGGTATAGGCGACGATCGCCGAGACGCTCAACAGTACGGCCGCGACCAGCAGCATGCGTTCGTGGCGCGACAGGAATCGCCGCACGCGGCCCGCCGACGAACGCGCGGCCGGCTCGGCCGCCGCGCTGGCCGGGTCTGGCGGCGCAGCCGGGCCCGCCTCGGCAGCACCGGGGCGGCGCGACTTGCTGTAGAGAGTGACTCGGTTCATGGCGACCGGGCAGGCGAGGACGCATGCCATCCACGTTGCAACGTTACCACGAGGCGATGCCTGTCGCGAATGCCGCACCGCGGCGCTGCGCGCCGCACGTCAGGCGGCGCGGTCCGTCGCCTCGCCGCGATCGCACTTTCGACAGTCGAGCTTCTCGCCGATGTGGCGGCTGCGGCCCTCGCGGCTGAGCACCCAGGGGCGGCTGCTCCAGGGCGGCTGATGGCGCACGTGTTGATTGTGACCGCACTCGAGCTCGGCGACCCAGTGCCTGTCCACGTCCTGATGGTACCCGACGATACGTCTTTGCACGCCGTCATTATCCTGCCCGGGCCATCCGCCGGCCAACGGACCCCGCCGCGCGCGGACCGCCGATGTGCATTCAGCGCCATTCGACGGCGCCGAACCGATCCTGACCCAACCAGGTATAGAAGACCCCGATGGTGGCCCGGGTTTGCGAACTGTCGCCGACGTCGGGATAGAACGCGTCGCGGCGATTGCCCAGATACTTGATCGAGATTGCGTGCTGGCGGTAGAGACGCACGGTCAAGGCAGCGTCGGCGCGTACGATGTTGTCGTGACCCCCGCGGTCCGCGGCAGCGACACGGCTGACGAAGTATTCGCGTCCCGTCAGGTCCAGCGACACCCGGTCGCCGAAGATAAGGCGCAGCGCGACGAGCGCCTGCGGCGCCAGTCCGTAGTGGTAGTCATTGTCGACGACGCTGCGGGTCGTGCCCACGGCGGCGTAGCCGGCACCCAGGAGCGCGGTGCTCTGCAGCGCGATCGACTTCGATGCCCACCATTGCGCGGTCGTACCCAGCGAAAGGGCCGTGCTCGAGACGCGAAATGTCTGCGGGGCGATGTAGTCGTAGCTGCCGTAGAGCCCGTAGATGCCGCGGTAGTCGGTGCCCAGATCGTAGTCATTCGCCACCAGCATCCCGCGGGTCATCACGTTCTCGAAGCCGTTGGCGCTGGAAGCCGTGGCCTGGAAGTTGAAGTAGTCGAACGGCCGCGTGTAGGTATAGCCGGGCTTTCCGGGCATGCCGTACTCCATGGCGAAGTCGACCAGCGCTTCGTTGCGCTTGAGCTTGGTCGTCGAGGTTCCCGCGTTGTTCTCGGCCGTCCCGGAAAAGCCCAGCTGCAGGCGGCTGTAATGGACCGGATCGTGGCTGACGAACAAACCGTCGTAGCGATCGCCGAAGGCGAGGCGGTTGAATCCAGTCGGCGGCGAGACCGCCGCCGCGGCGAGCTCGCGCCAGAACGGCGGCAGCTCGTCGTGCGCGAGCACCACGTGGGCCATGCGGTAAAGCGCTTCGCCGAGGAACGTGCCGCCGATGCCGGTGTTGATCTGGTCGTTGCGCGACGGCGGCGTTCCTTCCCCTGCGATCTCCCAGAAAGCGCTGCCGGCGAAGGTATAGCCCAGCGCTTCCCAGTAGTTCAGGCCGGCGGAGCGGGCGAAGCCGTGGTAGATCGATCCCTGGTACGGGTGCCCGAGCTGATTGGTGCGAAAGGGGTCGCTGTCGACGACCCAGCTGCTGTGCAGGTTGTGACGGATCGTCGACAGGTTGCTTGCATAGTCGTCGGCGTCGGCGGCGAAGTGGCGGTTGTATTGATTGAGCAGGAAGTCGAAGCCGACGATTTCCGCCGCCGGCAGCGCGTAGTTTTTGCGTGGTACGGGGGGCTGGGGCGCGGCATCGGCCGCGGGGGCTGCGTCGGGCGCAGAGGCCGGGTCGCCCGCTGGCGCTGCGTGATCGGCCGCCGCGGCCCAGATCGCCGGCAGGTCGCCCGCTGCCGGCTCGCCGGGCGTCGCCGCTCTCGCCGCGTCCAGGCATAGCGCCAGGCATGCGCCGGCCGCCAGGGCGCACGTTGCGCCCATCGCCGGACGCGATCGCGTCCGGTGCCATCTGTCCATACGGGCCCCGCCGTCAGTGCCCTCCCGGAATCGATGTTAAACGCGGGGCGAGCATCGCACACGCCTCCGCGGATTTTCAGACAATTGCTGACAGCGTGCTTGCGCGGAGTCCTACACCGCGGCACCGCCGCATTGGCACGGCCGCAACGCAGCGCCGTGCCTCAACGAGCGATCAGCTGCCAGGCCAGGATCATCTGGGCGACGAAGCCGGCAGCGAACGCCAGCGTGCGGACCCAGGGCAGCGCCGCGGTATACGCAAACCAATGCACGATGCGTGCCCAGAAATAAAGCGCGCATGCCAGCACGGTCGCACCATTGCTGACGCCGGCCGCGTGCGCCGCGAGCACGAGCGCGGCGAAGATGGCCAGGTTCTCGACGGCATTGGCGTGCGCGGACCTCATCCGCCGCGCCCATGGCGACTGCGGCTTCGGATTGTCCGGATAGCCGACGGTGTCCGCCAGGCCCCAGACGGCGATGCGATCGAGGATATACGGTATCCACATCAACGCCGTAAACGTGCTGATCCAGACCAGGTACATGATCTCGGTGTTCATCGAATCTCCTCCGTTTTCGACTTGGGTTGGGCGCGAAAGCGTTCGTCATGCAGTAGTCGCGCCGGCCGCGGCGCCCCGGTCGGGCCGGCGTGCCCCCGCGCCCGTACACGATAGCCCGGCGGTCGACCGCCAACAAGCCTTGCCGGCGCACCGGGCACTGGCTCACGGTCCCTGCGTCGTCCTCTGCCGCTCCAGCCGGTCTTCGAGCTCGCCGATATAGGCGGCCAGCGAATTGGCGGCTTGCTCGATCGCGGCCCGCAATTCATCTTCGCTTTGCTCGAGGCGTGCGATGACGCGCGCAGAGGGATCGTCCTGGCGCGCCGCCAGCTTCCCGAACTCGGCGTCGAGCCAGGTCCGCAGTTCGGTGAAGCGCGACGCCTCGGCCTGGTCCGCCAGTTCGCGCTGCGTCCGCAGCTCGCGCGCATGGCGCCGGCTGTCGAGCAGGACCGAGGTCTGCAGGTAGACGACGAATATCAGGAACAGCGCCAGCAGCAGGACCAGCAGCGCGAGCATGATGAGCCCCAGCGGCGCGCGGACTACGATGAAGCCGAGCGATAGGTCCGTCGGGGCGACGAAGGTGCTCCAGTTCAGCGCCGTGAAAATGGCGACCGCGGCGAGCAGAAGCACCAGGAGCAGCGTGCGGACTTGCATTGGGTTCTCCTCGAAGATCGGTTCCTGATGCCGGTCGGCCGGCGCCCGGCGAGTTCAGGCAGTCCTGCGCCATCGGGTGCGCTCGTGCAGCGCATGATCGAGCGTCCTGGCCAGCTCGCGCGGATCGAAGTCGCGCAAGGCGGCCTGCGTGCGCTGGCGCGCCTGCGCCCGCCGCCACTTCGGGCCGAACAGCCGCAGGGCCGTGTACATCAGCGCCTCCCGATCCGGGGTGACGCCGTCGCACAGCATCGCTTCATACAGCATGTAGTGCACTTCCTCGTAGGGCCGGACACGGTCCCGGCAGGCGATGTCGTGCACGACCGTGGCGCGGCGGTAGTCGCCGATGTACGGGGTGCCGATCAGCGAGGACCACAGGGCGTCGGGAATGCTGGCGCCGTCGACGACCCGCCCCGCCGGAGCCTCCCAGCGCACGCCGCGGCTGTCGACGAAGGCGAAGTCCGTCGTGAGACGCATGTCGCGGTCGGGCCCCGGCTGGCGCAACCAGGTCGCATTCACCTGGCCTTCAAATCGCGGCAACGGCAGCTTGCGCATCGCGTCTCCCCTGGCATCGGCGCTTCGGCGAATCGGGCTGGCGACGAGCAACCCGCCCGGCCGAATGCCCGGAGCTTCGACGGGCTTCAACCGGTGCGGGCGTCGATCAGTTCGGCGAGAACCTCGGCCGCGCGCTCGCATTGCTCGCGCGATACGTCCAGATGCGTCACCGCCCGAATCGTTCGCGGCGTGAACGCGAAGATCAGGACGCCGCGTTCGCGCGCCCGCGCGACGATCGTCGCGGCGTCGGGCGCGCCGGGCGCGAGACCGAACACGACGATGTTGGTCTGGACGGTCGCCAGGTCGAGCATCACGCCCGCGCATCGCGTCAGGCGTCCGGCGATGCGGCGCGCGTTCGCGTGATCGTCGGGGAGCCGCTCGAGATGATGGTCCAGCGCGTAATGGCCCGCGGCGCCGAGAATGCCCACCTGGCGCATGGCGCCGCCCGCCATGCGCCGGTAACGGATCGCCCGGTCGATCGCCTGGCGTGATCCGGCGAGCAGCGACCCCGCCGGGGCGCCCAGTCCCTTGGATAGCGCCACGGCGACCAGATCGAACGGGGCGGCCAGCGCGGCGCACGTCCGGCCGCTCGCCGCCGCCGCGTTCCACAGCCGCGCGCCGTCGAGAAAAGTCCCGACGTCGCGTTCGCCCGCGGCCGCGCACAGGCGCTCGGCCTCGTCCTGCGGAAACACGACGCCTCCGGCGCGATTGTGCGTGTTCTCCACTTCGAGCAGCGTTGTAGGCGGGTAGATCGGATGGTGGCGCGGCTTGACCGCCGCGACGAATTCCGCGCTGCTGAATACGCCTTGCGCGCCGATCTCGGTGAATTGCACGCCGGCGTTGGCGGCTGCGGCCCCGGTTTCGTGCCAGGCGGCATGGCTCTCACGGCTGACGATGACGTCGTCGCCCGGGCGGCAGAGCACGCGCAGCGCCACCTGGTTCGCCATCGTCCCGCTCGGCAGCCAGAGCGCGGCCTCCTTCCCGAGCAGCGCGGCGACGCGGTCCTGCAGCGTGTTGATCGTCGGGTCCTCGCCATACTGGTCGTCGCCGACCGGCGCCGCGGCGATCGCCGCGCGCATCGCCGGCGTCGGGCTGGTCACCGTATCGGAGCGAAGGTCGATCGGCGAATCTTCGACCGCGCGGCCGCGGACGGTCTCAGCC
>JBOIGD010000218.1:0-17888 GCA_050742615.1 Casimicrobiaceae bacterium
GGCCGACGCCGCGCTGCGCGGCGGCGCGGCGATCGCCTGCGCCGGCCTGGTCTGCGGGGCGACTGCGGCCGGCGGCCGGCGCCGCATCAACAGCGCCAGCGCCGACACGGACAGCGCGCAGAAGACGCCGATGCCGAAATAGGTGGCGCGCCAGCCATGCGCGGCGACGAAATGCTGTGCCACCGGCGGCCAGATCGCGCCGGCCACGTAGTTGCCGCTCGCGCAGATCGCGACCGCGATGCCGCGGCGGCGCGTGAACCAGAGCGAGGTGTCGGCGATCAGCGGCACGAACATCGCCGAGCTGCCGAACAAGCCGATCAGCAGGCCGTGCACGATCGCGAACATCCAGATGCTCCCGGCGAGCCCCGCCACGACGAAGCCGCCCCCGAGGCTGGCCGCGCCGATCAGCAGCGGCACCATGACGCCGAAGCGGTCGGCGAGCCGGCCCATCAACAGCCCGCCGACGCCGAAGCCGATCATCGTCGTCGTATAAGGGAGCGACGCGGCCGCCCGCGCGACACCGAATTCCGCCTGCACCGCCGGCAGCACGACGACGACGACGTACATGCTGGCCCCGCCGATGGTCATCAGCGCCAGCGCCACCGCGAGTCGCATCCACGCATAGGCCGAGCCGTCCTCATGCCCGAGCGCCTCGCGGGGCTTGCCGGACTCGTCGACGCGTGCGGTCATCGTCTGTCGGGGATGGCGGATGCGGCGCCTGCTGCGGCGTGCGCGAGCGCGGCGGACAGACGAAACTTAGCACATGCGGCCCGCCGACGGCCCCTGCTGCTTCGGGCCGAGTCCGTGCCGTCGCACGCACGCGCCGCGGTTTGCGCGGCGACGCCGTGACAGTCGCGCCGGAAGGCCCGGCTCTACGTCAGCCGCGCTTGTCCACGTCCTTGTACACGTCGAGCATCCCCGGATAGATATCTTCGTAGTGGATGCGCAGCGCGAGCAACTCCTGCACGACGTCCGGCGGAAAGCCTTTGCGATGGCCGCGGCGGTCGGTCAGCAAGTCGTGCAGGTACGGGCGCAACGACCCCGGATCCTGCCACATGCCGGCCATCATGTTGGCGATGCGGGGAAACTGCCGAAAAAGGGCAAGCGGCTGGACGCTGCGCGGCAGTCTGGCCATCCATTTGAACGTAAGCGGCAGCGGCTCGCCCATCGGCGCCTGGCGGCGCAGGCGCAGCACCGCCGCGTCGCTGTCCGCGCCTGCGCTCGCCTGCGGCGCTCTTGGAGCCCGTCGCTGCTGCGTCGTCGGACTGTCGTGGGGCGCGAGGACGTCCGTCTCGGACGCACGCACGGGCTGGTCGTCGATTTTTGGGTAGCTCATCGGCTTTTGACCGAGCAATAACCGCGCCGGGGCGCCTATCGCTGCGGGTTACAAGCATGTGGCCTATGGTTCTTTCACGCCGGCGGCGGCGCTGCGTACCATGGGCATCATGCCCAAAATCCATGTCATCCATGAGAACGACGCCTGGGTTGAGCCGCTGCGCGCGGCGTTCGCCGAGCTTCGCCTGCCGTTCGAGGAATGGTTTCTGAGCGAGGGACTGCTCGACCTCGCCGCCGAGCCGCCGGACGGTGTGTTCTACAATCGCATGAGCGCCTCGTCGCACACGCGCGGGCATCGCTACGCTCCCGAGTACACCGGCGCCGTGCTGGCGTGGCTGGAATCGCACGGACGGCGCGTCATCAACGACGGCCGGGCACTGCAGCTCGAGATCAGCAAGATCGCGCAGTACCAGGCGCTGTCGCGCCTCGGCATCCGCACGCCGCGCACGTTCGGCGCGGTCGGGCGCGCCAACCTGATCGCCGCGGCCCGGCGGATGACCGGGCCGTTCATCACCAAGCACAATCGCGCCGGCAAGGGGCTCGGCGTGCACCTGTTCCAGAGCGCCGCCGCGCTCGAAAGCCACGTCGACAGCGCCGTGTTCGAGGATTCGGTCGACGGGATCACGCTGATCCAGGAGTACATCCAGGCGCCGGAGCCGTACATCACCCGCGTCGAATTCGTCGGCGGCCGATTTCTGTACGCGGTGCGCGTCGATACCTCGCTCGGCTTCGAGCTCTGCCCGGCCGACGTCTGCCAGGTGGGCGATGCGTTCTGCCCGGTGGGCGAGGAAGCCGCGGCGCCGCGCTTTCGCATCATCGAGGGTTTCCGCCATCCGATCGTCGAGCGCTATCGGAAATTCATCGCGGCCAACGGCATCGGCATCGCCGGGATCGAGTTCATCACCGACCGCGCCGGCGAGATCTATACCTACGACGTCAACACCAACACCAACTACAACAGCGAGGCCGAAGCCACCGCCGGCATCTATGGCATGCGCGCGATCGCGACCTATCTGGGCGCCGAGCTGCAGCGGCACCGCGCCGGCAGCCGATCAAGCGCGCGCGTCGCCGCCTGAGACAGCGCACCGCGACGAGCCCGGCGGCGGCCGGCTATCTTGGGATCATGCCTCGAACGACCAGGCTTTGAGCGGCTTGTTCCTGCGCTCGACGGCCGCTCGCGAGTCGACGATCAGCCGCTTAAGGTTCGCCGGATTCCTGAGATCCTGGACCAGGCTCCCCTCGAAGGTGTCGATGACTTCGTTGTCCTTGTCGTAGACGCGGAATCCGAGCTGCCGGTGATAATCCTGCAGCTCGGCGACGACGTGGTAAGGCGCGAACGCCTTGCGGATCTTGTCGAGAATCTCGTCGCTGGTCAGCAGCATGCTCATCCCTACCTCCGAAGCTCCCCGCGTGCCGATCGCCGGGCGGCGGCGCGCCGCAGGGCATGCCGGGATGCCAGTGTAGTCTCGTCGCGGACTTTTCTCACTCCGTCCCGGATGTGCGGTCGCCGGCGAGCGCCCGCTGGTATCCGGCAAAAAGCTTGTCGAACTGCGGCTCCCAGAGGCGTACCCCGCCGGTGATGCCGGCCTCGTTGGAGACGATGGTCACATCGGGCGGCAATTCGAGCGCGAGGTTGGCGGCATTGCCCCCGCCCAGGTAGAGGCGATCGAAATTGAGCAGCGTGCGAACCTGGGCGATGACCCGGCCCACGCGCTGGTTCCACTTGGCCACTCCCTTTTTCTGCAACGCGCCAGCACCGACATAGCGGTCGTAGGTCTTGCCCTTCCGCGCCGGGTGCTGGCCGAGCTCCAGATGCGGCATCACGACTCCGTCGCGGTAGAGTGCGCTGCCCATGCCGGTGCCGAGCGTGAGCACGCATTCCAGGCCCGACCCGGCGATCACGCCCAGGCCCTGCACTTCCGCGTCGTTCAGCACCCGGGCCCGCTTGCCGAGTTGCTGTTCCAGTTCCGCGGCGAGCGGATACCCGTGCCAGTCGGCGGTCCCCAGGTTGGGCGCGGTGACGACACAGCCGTCCCGGATGACGCCGGGAAATCCGGCCGATATGCGATCGAACGCGGGCAGCGAGTGAGTCAGGCCATGCAACAGCGCGAGCACCGCGTCCGGTGGCGAAGGATGCGGCGTCCGGGTCTCGACCCGCGCGACCAGCTCCGCTCCGGCGCGATCGAGCACCGAGGCCTTGAGGTGTGTGCCGCCGATGTCGATCGCCAGAGTGTACGGCGCTCCGGCACCGCCGCGACCGCGGCCCGCGCGGCGGTCGCGCTTGCGCGGAGCGGTTCTGCGGCCCTTCGCACCGGTCGGCGATTTCGCGGCCATCGCCTCAGGCGTCCGGCGCCGGCGCGTGCCATCGGCCGAACGGCGCGATCAGCGCGTCGGCCGACGCCGGCCCCCAACTTCCCGCGTCGTACTCGGCGACCGGCACGGTGTCGGCCAGCACGGGGTCGACGATGCGCCACGCCGCTTCGACGGCGTCCTGGCGCGCAAACAGCACGGCATCGCCGCGCATCGCGTCGCCGATCAGGCGTTCGTACGCATCCATCGCCTCGCCCTGCTCGTTGCTGCAGTAGAGCTCGATGTCGCGTCCCACCAGCGCGGTCCCGGGCAGCTTGGACCGAACGCCGATCGCGATCGCCACCCGCTGCGGGCCGAGGCGGAATCGCACGTAGTTGGAGCCCGGGGGCAGCGGCTCGTCGACGACGACCTGCGGCGGCTGCTTGAGCTCGACCACGACCTCGGTCGCGGTCACCGGCATGCGCTTGCCGGCGCGAATCAGGAACGGCACGCCGGCCCAGCGCCACGAGTCGACGTGCAGCCGCAGCGCGGCGAATGTCTCGACCTGCGAATCGGCGGCGACGCCTGTCTCGGTCCGGTAGCCGCGATATTGCCCGCGCACGATGTCGTCGCGCGCGATCGGGCGGATCGCCCGCAACAGCTTCACCTTCTCGTCGCGCTGCGCTTCGCCCTCCGCATCGTACGGAGGCTCCATCGCCAGCAGCGCCGTCACCTGCAGCAGGTGATTCTGCACGACGTCGCGCACCGCGCCGACCGATTCGTAGAACTCGCCGCGGCCCTCGACGCCGAATCGCTCGGCCATCGTGATCTGCACGCTCGCGACGTAGTTGCGATTCCACACCGGCTCGAGAAATGCGTTGGCGAAGCGGAAATAGTAGAGATTCTGGATGGCCTCCTTGCCCAGATAGTGATCGATGCGAAAGATCGCTTCCTCGGCGAACGCCTGGTGCAGCGTCCGGTTGAGCGACTGCGCCGAGGCGAGATCCCGGCCGAACGGTTTTTCGATCACCACCCGCGCGTGCTCGTTGCCGCCGATGCGGCCGAGCGCGGCAACGACCACCGGGAAGGCTCCGGGCGGAATCGCCAGATAGTAGAGCGGACGCGTGGACGACCCGAGCGCACGACGCAGCGCTTCGAACGTCGCGGCGTCGCCGTAGTCACCCTGGACATAGTTGAGGAGCGGGGCGAGCTTGGCGAAGCTCGCCTCGTCGACGCCGCCCTGCGCGCACAGCGAATCGTGCACCAGGCTGCGCAGGCTCGCGGCGTCCCCCGGCGTGCGCGCGACGGCGATGACGGGAATGTCGAGATGGCCGCGATGCGCCATCGCGAGCAGGGCCGGGTAGATCTTCTTGCGCGCCAGATCGCCGGTGCCGCCGAACAGCACCAGTGCATCGGAATGCGCGGCGGTGCTCACGACTTGGCGCGCGCCACGGCGGGATGGCCGCCGAACTCGTGCCGCATCGCCGAGAGCAGCCGGTCGGCGAATGCGTCCTCGCCGCGCGATGCGAAGCGCGCGAACAACGCCGCGCTCAACACCGGCGCCGGCACCGACACGTCGACCGCCGCCTTGACCGTCCAGCGTCCTTCACCGGAATCGGCGACCGCGCCGCCGAACGCGGTCAGATCGGCGTCCTTGCCGAGCGCGTCGGCAATGAGGTCGAGCAGCCACGAAGCGATGACGCTGCCGTGGCGCCAGACTTCGGCCACGCCGGCCAGGTCGATGTCGTAGCGGTAGTTCTGCGGGTCGGCCAGCGGCGCCGTTTCCGCATCCGCGGGCCGTGCCTGTGCGCCGGCGTTGGCGTGCCGGAGCAGGTTGAATCCCTCGGCGTAAGCGGCCATCAATCCGTATTCGATGCCGTTGTGCACCATCTTGACGAAATGTCCGGCGCCCGAAGCTCCGCAGTGTACATACCCGGCGACGGCGGTGCTGCGCGGCGCGCGGTCCGCCGCAGCCGGCGCGGCCGCATCGGCACCGGGAGCGAGTGCCTTGAAAATCGGATCGAGCCGGCGGACCGCATCGGCCTCGCCGCCGATCATCAGGCAATACCCGCGCTCGAGACCCCAGACGCCGCCGCTGGTGCCGACGTCCAGATAACGGATGCCGCGCGCGCCGAGCGTCGCCGCGCGCTTGATGTCGTCGCGATAATCGGAATTGCCGCCGTCGATCAGGACGTCGCCATCGGCGAGCCGCGGCGCGAGCGCCGCGATCAGATCTTCCACCCGCGAGGTCGGCACCATCATCCACACGGGCCTGGGCGGCGCGAGCGCCGCGACGAGCGCTTCGAGCGATGCCATGCCCTTCGCCCCTTCGCGCGCCATCGCGGCCACGGCGTCGGCGCTGACGTCGTAGACCAGGCACTCGTGCCCGGCCCGCAGGGCGCGCCGGGCAATATTGGACCCCATCCGGCCAAGTCCCACCAATCCGAGCTGCATCGCGATCCTTCCCGTGTGCGCGCCGCCGATACCGAACCGCATCGGCATCCCGCTGTCCAATCGACTAGACCCCTCCCCGCAGTCAGACGGCGCGCGCCCGTCATTGGTTCCGGCGCACGCCATCCTGCGCGGGCCAAGGGCAACCACCGGCCGAGGCCACGATGAATCCTGCGCAACGCCTGCACGAACTCGGACAGAGCCTGTGGCTCGACAATCTCTCGCGGGAGCTTCTCGATGAGGGCACGCTCGCCGCGTACAAACGGGACTTTTCGCTGACGGGCCTCACGTCCAATCCGACGATCTTCGACCAGGCGATCCGCCAGACGAGCCGCTACGACGAAAGCATTCGGCAGGCGGATCGCGGCGATGCGTCCGACGAAGCGATCTTTTTCGGGCTGGCTCTGCAGGACCTCGCGCGCGCGGCGGCACTGTTCCGGCCCGCGTTCGACGCGAGCGGCGGCGCGGACGGCTGGGTGTCGCTGGAAGTGTCGCCCTTGCTGGTCGACGACACGGGGGCGACCATCCGGCAGGCGAAGGCGCTGCATGCGCGCGCCGCGTGCCCGAACCTGTTCATCAAGATACCCGGCAATCGCGCCGGCCTTCCGGCGATCGAGGAATCGATCGCCGCCGGCGTTCCGATCAACGTGACCCTGCTCTTCTCCACCGACCAATGCCTCGCCGCGGCGCAGGCGTACCGGCGCGGCGTCGAGCGGCGCATCGCCGCCGGGCTGAAGCCGGTGCGCTCGGTCGCGTCGCTGTTCGTCAGCCGCTGGGACAAGGCCGTCGCCGACCTCGTCCCCGAAGGCTTGCACAATCGCCTGGGTATCGCGGTCGCGCAGCAGACCTATCGCGCGTGGCAGGAATTGCACGCGGCGCCCGCCTGGCGTCGGCTGTCCGACGTCGGCGTGCCGCCGCAGCGCCTGCTCTGGGCCAGCACCGGCACCAAGGACCCCGCGGCGTCCGACGTTCTGTACATCGAAGCCCTCGCCGCGCCCGGCACGATCAACACCATGCCGGGCAAGACGCTGCTGGCCTTCGCCGATCACGGCACCGTCGGCCGCGTGCTGCCGGACGACGGCGGCGATTCCGCCGCGGTGATCGCGCAATTCGCGCAGGCCGGCGTCGACATCGCTGCGCTTGCCGAGCGCCTGCAGCAGGAGGGCGCGCAATCGTTCACCAAGTCGTGGCAGGACCTGATCCAATGCATCGCGGCCAAGCGCGCCGGCAAGACCGTCGCGCACGCCGCCTAGCGCGCCGGCACCGGAGCGATCGGCGATGAACGACGCCAGCAACGACGCAGCGCGCCTCGACGAGCTTTGCGTCAACACGATGCGCATGCTGGCGGTGGACGCGGTGCAGAAAGCGCAATCGGGCCATCCCGGCACGCCGCTCGGCGCGAGCCCTGCCCTGTACTGCCTGTGGCAGCGATACCTCCGCTATGCACCCGACGATCCAAACTGGATCAATCGCGATCGCTTCGTGCTGTCCAATGGCCATGCTTCGGCCATGCTCTATGCGCTTCTGTATTTGACGCGCGTCAAGGCAGCGGCGCCGAGCTATCGCGGCGAGGAGCGGCTCGCGGTCACGCTGGATGACCTGAAGTCGTTTCGCCAGGCGGGCAGCCGTTGCACCGGCCACCCGGAGTACGGCTGGACGTCAGGCGTGGAAACGACGACCGGTCCGCTGGGCCAGGGCATCGCCACCAGCGTCGGCATGGCGATCGCGGGTTGCTGGCTTGCCGCCACCTTCAATCGCCCCGGCTTCACGCTGTTCGACTACGACGTCTACGCGATGTGCGGCGACGGCTGCCTGATGGAGGGAGTCGGCTGCGAGGCGGCGTCGCTGGCCGGGCACCTGAAGCTCGGCAACCTGTGCTGGATCTACGACGACAACCACATGACCATCGAGGGCCCGACCTCGCTCGCCTTCACCGAGGACGTCGGGGCGCGCTTCGCGGCGTACGGCTGGAACGTGCTTCGCGTAGACGACGCCAACGACCTGGCGCTGCTGTCGCACGCCTACCAGTCATTTCGCGGCACCGACGACCGGCCGACGCTGATCATCGTGCACAGCCACATCGGCTACGGCGCGCCGCACAAGCACGACACCCGCGAGGCCCACGGCGAGCCGCTGGGCGCGGAGGAAGTGCGCCTGACCAAGGCCTTCTACGGCTGGGATCCGGAGGCCGAATTCCTGGTGCCGGATGGCGTGGTCGGGCACTTCGCGCAAGCGCTCGGCCAGCGCGGTGCCGAAGCGCGTGCGCGCTGGCAGACGCAGCTCGTCGCCTATCGCGCCCAGTATCCCGATCTCGCCGAGCGCATCGAGCAGCTCAGGCACCGCAGTCTGCCGCCGGACTGGGACCATGCGCTGCCGAAATTCCCGGCGGATGCGAAAGGGATTGCCACGCGCGACGCGTCCGCCAAGGTGCAAAACGAAATCGCCGAGCGCGTGCCGTGGCTGCTCGGCGGCGCCGCCGATCTCGCGCCGTCAACCAAGACGCGGCTCGCTTTCGACGGAGCCGGCGATTTTCAGGCGCCCGACAACGGCGGCGAGCGCACCGGGCGGAACTTCCATTTCGGCTTGCGCGAGCACGCGATGTGCGCGATCGCCAGCGGGCTCGCGCTGTCGCAGCTGCGCCCGTACGCCGCCAGCTTCCTGATCTTCAGCGACTACTGCCGCGCGGCCGTGCGCCTGTCCGCGATGATGGAGCTGCCGGTGATCTACGTCTGGACGCACGACTCGATCAGCCTCGGCGAGGACGGCCCGACGCATCAGCCGATAGAGCAGCTCGCATCGCTCCGGGCGATGCCGGGCCTGATCGTCCTGCGCCCGGCGGATGCCGGCGAGGTCGTCGAGGCCTGGCGCCTGCTGATGAGCCTGCGCGACCGGCCGGTCTGCCTGGTCCTCACCCGGCAGGCGGTGCCGACCTTCGATCGACTCCAGTATGCGCCGGCGAGCGGCATCGCCCGCGGCGCCTACGTGCTCGCCGGAACCGCGGCCGCCGCCGATGTCATCCTGATCGGCACCGGCAGCGAGGTCGCGCTTTGCGTCGCCGCCCGCGATCGCCTCGCCGCGGAGAACATCGACGCCTGCGTCGTCAGCATGCCGTCGTGGGAATTGTTCGACGCCCAGGACTCGCGCTACCGCGACAGCGTCCTGCCGCCGCAGGTCACGGCGCGCGTCGCCGTGGAGGAGGCGTCGAGCTTCGGCTGGGAGCGCTACGTCGGGCGCTCGGGCGCGATCCTGGGCATCGATTCGTTCGGCCTTTCCGCGCCGGGCAAGGTGGTGGCCGAGCATTTCGGTTTCGACGCCGATCACGTGGTCGCCGCGGCCAAGGCGCAGCTGGCGCTGCGGGATTCAAGCCCGTCCTCGCAGCGCGAAGCCGCACCATCGCCGGCCTGATGCAGCGCCGCCGGCCCGGCGCGAGCGGCCGGGCCGAAAAGGGGGGTCGGCGCGCGTACGCTCGGCTGCATTCGAGAAACTCGAGAAATGCGAGCGGCTTAAGGCAGGCTTAAGTTTCGCCGCGCACAGTCGAACCATTATGGCCCCCCGGAGAACGACGCGCACTGCTCCTGCCCAGGGTGACACGAAGTTCTTCGCGCGCCACATTGGCGCCGGCCAGTGGAATGCAAGCGAGCCCATTCGCATCGGTATCTCGCTCGTCCGACGGAGCGTTCGATGGAATTTCTCTTCCCCGGTACCGCGGTCTCGACCAAGCCCGAGTCCTGCGTCGAACTGGTGGTGGTGGCCGACCGCAAGACGATTCGGGTCCAGCTCGACCGGTCGGCGCTGCAGCAGATCATGGGCGCGAGGCGCGTCGGCGACGAGGCGCTGCGGGCCTTTCTCTGGAACAACAGGCGCGCGATCGAGCTCGCCATCAAGGCGCATCTGTTCGCGCACGGCATCCCGCTGGACCGTCAGCTTTTCCTGTCTCTGGATGAATTGCATGCGCTGCATCCGGATTGACACAGGCGCGCTTGCGACCGCGACGGCCTTGCCGCCTTTCTTTGCGCCGCATTCGCGAGCAGTTTGCCCCAGCGCGCGGAACCGGGCTGCCGCGCACCTTTCGCCGTCGACAACGTAAATGGAGAATCGAATGAAACGATTGCTGCTGATACTCGTGGGAATGCTTTCCTGTGCAACCGGGGCGGTCGCGGCGACGGTCGAGCTGGGCGCCTCGGTCCAGCTCTCCGGCCCGCTGGCCAACACCGGCCGCTACTACCGCGACGGCTACCAGTTCGCCGTCGACCAGATCAACAAGGCGGGCGGTGTCAAGATCGGCAACGCGCACGATCAGCTCGCGCTGAAGATTCTCGACAATCAGTCCGACAACAATCTCGCGGTGCGGCAGTACGGTCAGCTCGTCACTGACGACAAGATCAAGCTGCTGCTCGGCCCGTTCGCCAGCGACGCGGTCATCGCCACGTCGTCGGTAGCGGAAAAATACCAGGTGCCGATGATCGAGGGCGGCGGCGCCTCCGACCAGATCTTCAACCGCGGGTACAAGTACGTGTTCGGCACCCTTCCCGCCGCCAGCAGGTATTTCGAGAGCACGATCGACGCGATGGCCAAGCTGCACCCAGCGCCAAGGACGGTGGCGCTGCTCTATGCCGACGATGCATTCGACGTCTCGGTCGCCAAGGGAACGCGCGACCTGTTGAAGAAGGCCAAAGCCGACATCGTGCTCGACGAGCGTTACAGCACCAATGCGTCCGATTTCTCGTCGCTCCTGGCGCGCATTAAGGCCGCGCACGTCGACGCGGTGCTGGTGGCCGGTCACGAAACCGAGATCCTGAATTTCATTCGCCAGGCTAAGAGCCTCGACGTCAGTCCGCGCTTCTACAGCTTCACCGTCGGCGTTCCCAGCGCGGACTTCCGCAAGGCCCTGGGCAAGGATGCGGACTACGCCTTCGGCATGACATCCTGGCTGCCGGCCACCACACTCAAGGACGATTACTTCGGCAACGGCGAGAAATTCGCCGAGGCGTTCCACAAGCGCTACGGCTATGAGCCGGACTACCACGCGGCCTCGGCGGTGGCCGACGTCGAAGCGTACGCCAAGGCGCTCGAGGCAGCCGGGACGCTCGATCCAGGCAAGGTCCGCGACGCCATCGCCAAAGTGGACTTCGACAGCCTCTACGGCCACATCCAGTTCGACGCCACCGGCCAGATCAGCCTGCCGCAGACCGTGATTCAGGTGCAGAACGGCAAGGTGATGCCGATTTACGGCTCGAACGGGTTCATCGACAAGCCGAAATATCCGATGCTCGCCTGGGATCACCGCTGACCCGCCGGGTGACGGGCGCCGTTCGCGGCCGCGCGCTCGCGCCGCGAACGGGCCGCTGCGCGGCGCCGGTCTCTCCGGGACCGCCTGCGCCCGCGATCGCTTCCACAATGCCTGAGTAGCTCGCGCATGAGCCTTCTCTGGCAGGTCCTTGTCAACGGCATCCTTCTCGGCGGGCTCTACGCGCTGATGGCGCTGGGCCTCGCGCTGGTGTGGGGCGTGCTGAACATCGTGAACCTGGCGCACGGGGCGCTGATCATGCTCGGCGGCTACCTGTGCTACTACCTGTATGCCGGGCTCGGCGTCGATCCGTTCGCGGCGCTGCCGCTGGCGATGCTATCGCTGTTCGCCTTCGGCTACCTGCTGCAGCGCGGCCTGCTCAACCTGGTCATACGCGCGCCGATGTTCAATACGCTGCTGATCACGTTCGGCATCGACGTGGTGCTGAGCTATCTGGCGCAGATCGCGTTCAGCGCCGACTACCGCACGATCAACCCGCGGTATGCCGGCGACAACTTCGCCTTCTTCGGCGCCACGGTGCCGGTCGTCCGCGTGCTCGCCTTCGCGGTGGCGCTGGGACTGACGGTGGCGCTGTGGCTTTTCCTCTCCCGGGCCCGACTCGGACGCGCGATCCGCGCCACCGCGCAGAACCTGATGGCGGCGCGGCTGTACGGCGTCGCCCCCCGTCGGATCTACGCGCTGACCTTCGGCATCGGCGCGGCGCTGGCGGGGGCGGCGGGTGGGCTCTACGGCATGGTGTCGCAGCTCAATCCGTACGTCGGCGCCGGCCTGACCGCCAAGTCGTTCGCGATCGCCATCATCGGCGGCCTCGACAGTCCCTTGGGCGTGATCGTCGGCGGGCTGTTCCTCGGCGTGGTGGAGGCGCTGACCTCGCTTTACGTCGGCCCGACATACACCGACGTCGCGAGCTTCGGCATCCTCGTGCTAGTGCTGATCGTGCGCCCCGGCGGCATCCTGGGGCGCACGGCGTGACCGCGCGGGCGCGCCGGCTGCGGATCGCGGCCTTTGTCGCCGTACTGCTCGTCCTGGCGAGCGCGCCGTGGGTCGCCACGCCCAGCCTGGTGCAATTCGGCATCAGCACCCTGCTGCTCGCGACCTTGGCCCAGAGCTGGAACATCATCGGCGGCTACGCCGGTTACGCCTCGTTCGGCAATTCGGTCTTCTACGGGCTCGGCAGCTACGGCACGGCGATCGCGATGGTGCAGTGGCACTTGCCGTTCGCCGCCGGAATGGCGCTGGGCGGGGCGCTGGCACTGGCTTTTGCGCTGCTTCTCGGATTGCCCATCCTGCGCCTGCGCGGCCACTATTTCGCGATATGCACGCTCGCCCTGGCCGAGGTGATGATCGCGATCGTCTCCAATCTCGACATCACCGGACGCAACACCGGCTTGGTGCTGCCGTTGCTGCGCGGCGACGCGCTGTTCTACGAGCTCGCGCTCTCGCTCGCGCTGCTGGCGACGCTCATTGTTTTCTGGATCGCCCGCAGCCGCTTCGGCTTCGGACTCGTCTCGATCCGCGAGAACGAGGAAGCCGCCGCGGTGATGGGCGTGAACACGACGCTGTTCAAGGTACTCGCGTTCGCATTGTCGGGAATCCTCGCCGCGCTGGCGGGCGGCATCCACGCCTACTGGATCACGTTCCTCGATCCGGCGAGCGCGTTCGACATCGGGCTCAACGTCAAGATGATCATCATGGCCGTCTTCGGCGGCCCGGGATCGATCTTCGGACCGGTCATCGGCGCGCTGCTGCTGTCCGGCGTCTCCGAGATCCTTTCGACCGAAATCTCCAGCGTAGCCGGGCTGTTCTTCGGCGTCGTCATCGTCGTGGCGGTTGTGTTCATGCCGCGCGGCCTGGCCGATCTGGCGCGGCGCTTCCGCCGGCGCGGCTGGCGTTATTTCGGCGAGAGCGTCCGCGCGCACCGGCTCTAGCTTGGCATCGATGCTAACCGTCAGCGGTCTGACCAAGCGCTTTGCCGGGCTCCTCGCGCTGTCGAACGTGAGCTTCGATCTGGAGCACGGCGAGATCCTCGGCCTGATCGGACCCAACGGCGCCGGCAAGACGACGCTGGTGAGCCTCATCAGCGGCACCTTGCTGCCAACCGCGGGCAGCATCCGGTTCCGCGGACGCGACATCCGCCGCCTGCCCGCGTTTCGGCGCGCGCGCCTGGGTATCGGCCGCACCTTCCAGATCATGCGTCCGTTCCCCGCCCTTTCGGTGCTGGACAACGTCGCCGTGGGCGCTTTGTTCGGCACCGCGGGCGGCTTGGGCACGCTCCGCGAAGCGCGCGCGCTGGCGGCCGGCAAGCTCGAATTCGTCGGACTCGCGCATCGCGCTCGTCAGCGCGCCGAGTCGTTGGGCGGCCCCGACCGCAAGCGGCTGGAGCTCGCGAAGGCGCTCGCGATGAAGCCACGCCTGCTGCTGCTGGACGAGGTGATGGCAGGGCTCAACCCGGTGGAAATCGAGGCGGTGGTCGAGATCATCAAGAAGGTCCGCGATCAGGGCGTTAGCATCCTGGTGATCGAGCATGTGATGCAGGCGATACGCAGCCTCTCGGACCGGCTGCTGGTTCTGCATCACGGTGAAAAGATCGTCGAGGGCAACCCGCAGCAGGTGCTTGCCGACGAGCGCGTCGTCGAAGCCTATCTCGGACGCAGGCGCGGATGAGCGGACCCCTGCTGCGGGTACGCGATCTCGGCGCCGGCTACGGCGACATGCCGGTTCTACAGCAAGTATGCCTCGAGGTCCGGACCGGCGAGATTGTCGCCATCGTCGGCAGCAACGGCGCCGGCAAGACCACGCTGCTGCGCGCGCTGTCGCGCGTCATTCCCTGTACCGGCAGCGTTGCCTTCGCCGGACGCAAGCTCGCGCGGCTTGCGGCGGACGAAGTGTTCGCCGCGGGACTGGTCCAGGTACCGGAGGGTCGCCAGCTTTTCGATCGCATGACGGTCGAGGACAATCTGCTGATGGGTGCGTTCCACCGCAACGATCGCGCCGCGGTGGGCATGAGCCTCGAGCGCGTCTACGATTACTTTCCGGCGCTGCGCGAACGGCGCCGACGATTGGCCGGCGGGCTGTCCGGCGGCGAGCAGCAGATGTGCGCGATTGCGCGCGCACTGGTCGCCGAACCCAAGCTGCTGATGATCGACGAGATGAGCCTGGGCCTCGCGCCGAACCTGGTCGACGTCCTTCTCGACGTGCTGGTGGCGATTCGCGACAAAGGCACGACCATCCTGCTGGTCGAGCAGGACGTGCATTCGGCGTTCCGGATCGCCGGCCGGGCCTATGTGCTGGAAATGGGCAAGGTGGTGCGCGAAGGCGCGACCGCCGAGCTGGCATCCGACCCGGAAGTCAAACGCGCGTATCTCGGGGGATAGCTTGCAAGGCTCGCTTGGGACGCTACGGTCCCTTGGCCAATTTCCTGACCGCGAATGCTGGCCTACTCCTGCTCATGCTCGTGCGCATCCTCATCCTGCTCGTCTTCCCACGCGTAGCGTCGGCGCGGCGGCCGGTCGAGCCGGTGCAGCGCGATCGCCAGCGCGACACCGATCAGCGCCGCAGCGAGGTGAGTCTCCCAGGAAACGCCGGGGCGGATCGGCAGCACGCCCCAGGCCAGCGACCCGTAAATGAAGGCGACCAGCAGCGAGGCGGCGATCGCGCGCCTGTCGCGACGGATGATGCCCGACACGAAGACGAAGCTGGCCAGCCCATAGATCAACCCGCTGGCGCCGACATGCACGCCGCCTCGGGCGAACAGCCACACCGCGACGCCGGGCGCCAGGTAGATCGCCGGAAGGGCCCAGCGCGCCGAGTCGGGATACAGGTGGAGCATCGCCGTGCCGACGACCAGCAGGGGCAGCGAGTTCGCGACGAGGTGCGCGACGCCGCCATGCAGCAGCGGAGCGAGAAAAATGCCCGGCAAGCCGGCCAGTTCGCGCGGGCGCACGCCGAAGCGCTCCCATCCGAGATCGAACGCGACGTTCAGGAGCTCGATCAACCACAGCAGGGCAACGAACCCCAGTGCGATTCCCGCCGCGCGCCGGAAGTGCGCTTTCGCCGGCTCGGATCCCGCGTATACCGGGTCGGACATCCGCATCTGCATCGCCCACAGCATACCAGCCGTTTCCCTGCGCGAATGCCGCGCCGACGCGCCGGTCAGTCGCGACTGGGCGAGATCGTGAAGTCGGCGACGGATTCCTGTGCGAGCAAGGCGCGGCCGAGCCGCGAAGCGGCGTCCGGATCGGACGACCACATGACCATCTTGTATTCGAACACGTCGGCCCGGCTGTCGAGCCGAAAACCTGTCTCGGTGACCGCGAAGCCCTGCGCGGTGACGAACGCGCGCAGCCATGTCTCGTCCTCGATCTGCTGCCGGCGGAACGCGACGCGGCAGTGCGCGTACATCCGCACGTGCAGGCGATCCTCGACGATGCGCAGCAGCGAAAGGGCGACGACGGTCAATCCGACCGCAACCGCACCGGACAGCAGGAATCCAGCGCCGAACGCGATGCCGATCGCCGAGACGACCCAGATCGATGCGGCCGTCGTCAGGCCGCGGACGGTGAAGCCTTCCTTGACGATCACTCCCGCCCCGAGGAATCCGATGCCGGTGACGATCCCCTGGATCACCCGGGTCGTGTCGTCTCCGGGGCCACGCGGCGTCGGCTGCATCTGCTCGGCCACGACCACGAGCAGCGCCGACGCGAACGATACCAGCGCATAGGTCCGCAAGCCTGCCGCGCGCCCGTGATAGCTGCGCTCCAATCCCACCAGGCCGCCGGCGGCCAGAGCCAGCAGCGGCCGCACCAGCAGGCCATATTCGGTCATCGCGAGAGCTCCGTCCTCGAATCATAGCGAACATGCGCGCGTTTGCGCGAGAGCGTATTCCCGAAGGACCAGGGCCGGCGTGCGGCCCGAGCGCCCGCGTGCCCGCGTGCCGACGCATTCGGGGCGCCGCGGCTATAATCGCTTCCGAGGCCGCAGCGCCACGCCAGTGCCGGATTCTTGAGACCCGATCCCGCGTCAACCCCTTCCGACCGCACCGCAGCCCTTGCGCTGGGGGTGACGCTGGCCATCCAGGTATTCACCGCGTTCAGCGGCGTGGCGAGCGCGGTGCTGGCGCCGGCGATCGCCCGCGACTTCGGCGTGCCCGCGCGACTGGTCGGCGTTTTCGTGGGCCTGCTCTACATCGGGTCGATGACGGCGAGCCTCGCCTCCGGCCATTTCATCGCGCGAAACGGCGCGATCCGGGTATCGCAGGTGTGCGTCATCCTCTGCGCCGCCGGTATCGCGCTGCTCGCGCTGTTACCCGCGAGCGCGACGCTGATGCTGGTCGTCGCGCCGCTGGTCATCGGCCTGGGCTACGGCGCGGTCACACCGGCCTCGTCCGAATTGCTGGCGCGCACTGCGGCGCCGGGGCGCGTGGCACTCACTTTTTCGATCAAGCAGACCGGTGTGCCCGCGGGCGCCGCCCTGGCCGGAGCCGCATTGCCTCCGCTCGCCCTGGCATTTGGCTGGCGTCCCGCGCTGCTCTACGCCGCGGCCTGCGGCTTGGCGATTGCCGCGCTCGCCCAATCGACGCGGCGGCGGCTGGACGCGACCGGCACGGTGCGCGCTTTCTCGCTCGCGGCATTGGTCGCGCCGCTGCGCAGCTTGCTGCGGCAACGCACGCTGGTCGAGCTTTCGATCGTCGGCTTCATCTACGCCGCCATGCAGATGTGCCTGATGAGCTTTCTCGTCGTCTACCTGACCGAGGCGCTCGACTACCCGCTGGTTGCCGCGGGGTTAGCACTGACGATAGCGAACGTGGGAGGCGTCGCCGGCCGGATCGGCTGGGGCGCGATCGCCGACCACTGGATTGCGCCGCGCCGTGTGCTCGGCATCATCGGCATCGCAACCGCGACTTGCTCTTTCGTCGCGGCCAGTTTCGGCGCGGCCTGGCCGCACGCGGCTCTGCTACTTGTCATGGCATGCTTCGGCGCGACGGCGATCGGATGGAACGGTGTCCAGCTCTCGCAGGTCGCGCGCCACGCGCCGCCGGGCCAGGCCGGCGCGATCACCGGGGCGTCCGGCTTCATCACGTTCGCCGGCGTGGTGTCCGGGCCGCCGCTGTTCGCCCTGCTGGCCGTCATCACCGACGGCTACCGCGCCGGGTTCGTCATCTTCGGCGCAGCCTGCCTGCTGTGCGGAACCGTGCTGCTGCTGCGGGGGAGATGATCCGGACCGCGCGGCGTCAATGAACGGCCTTGGCGCGATACGCGCGTACCTCCGCCGGCGTCATCGCGCGTTCGCGTTGCGCGGCGACGCTCTCCGGCGTCACCGATTCCGCGCCTTCCCTGCGCGTCGGGCCGGACCAGTCGCCGCGTACGAAGTTCAGCACGGCCGCGATCTCGGTATCCGGCATGTTATCGAAGGGCGGCATGCTTCCTTCATAGGCGCGGCCGTCGACCTCGATGGCGCCGCTCATGCCGTGCAATACCACGAGCACGGGAAACACGCGGTCCTTCCC